>DASULK010000172.1:0-23981 GCA_036278255.1 Micromonospora sp. | reverse complement strand
CGGATAAGTCGATAGTTGTTACGGCGGTTATAGCGGAGGGGAAACGCCCGGTCACATTCCGAACCCGGAAGCTAAGCCCTTCAGCGCCGATGGTACTGCACTCGGGAGGGTGTGGGAGAGTAGGACACCGCCGGACATTCTTGTTAATAAGGGCCACCCTGAACAGGGTGGCCCTTATTGCTTTCCACGTAGCTTCAGATCACCGCAGACCACCCCGCAAGGCTTCGAGGCGACGGGCACCCTGCCGGCATGGCTCCACAAGGCCGGCGCCGCTGGGCTGTGGCACAACCCGCAAGACTTCATCCTCAACCGCAGAACATGCGGAAGAAAATGCGGACCCGCCGGCCACCGTACGGGAAGGGCTGGTGGCGGATAGCCGGTTGCTTTGCCGACTCCGTAGAATCTCAGGGTGACCCAGACATCGGATACCCATCGCCCAGCAGTGCCGGCCCTCCCCGCCCAGTACCAGCCGGGCGAGGTAGAGCAGCGACGGTACGAGCAGTGGGTAGCCGCCGGCCACTTCCGGGCGGACGCGGAAAGCGACAAGCCGTCGTTCAGCATCGTGATCCCACCCCCCAACGTGACCGGCTCCCTGCACATCGGCCACGCCTTCGAGCACACCCTGATGGATGCGCTCACCCGGCGCAGGCGAATGCAGGGCTTCGAGGCGCTCTGGCTGCCCGGCATGGACCACGCGGGGATCGCCACACAGAACCTGGTGGAACGCCAGCTCGCCACCGAAGGGCTCTCCCGTCACGACCTCGGGCGGGACAAGTTCGTGGAACGGGTATGGCAGTGGAAGGCAGAGTCGGGTGGGGCGATCCTCGACCAGATGCGTCGCCTCGGCAATTCGGTCGACTGGGACCGTGAGCGCTTCACCATGGACGAGGGGCTGTCCCGGGCTGTTCACACCATATTCAAGAGGCTCTACGACGACGGGCTGATCTACCGGGCGGAGCGCATCATCAACTGGTGCCCCCGTTGCCTGACCGCACTCTCCGATATCGAGGTGGAGCACACCGACGACGAGGGTGAGCTTGTCTCGATCCGCTACGGCGACGGCGAAAACGCCATCGTGGTCGCCACCACCCGCGCCGAGACCATGCTCGGCGACACCGCCGTGGCGGTGCACCCCACCGACGAGCGTTACCTGCACCTGATCGGCACCGAGGTGGAGCTGCCGCTCACCGACCGACGCATCCCGATCGTTGCCGACGAACACGTCGACCCTGCGTTCGGCACCGGTGCGGTGAAGGTGACCCCGGCCCACGACCCGAACGACTTCGAGATCGGCCAGCGGCACAACCTGCCGAGCTTCACCGTCATGGATGAGCGTGGAGTTATCACCGTATCCGGGCCATTCGAGGGGCTGGACCGGTACGAGGCCCGCCCGGCGATCGTGGCCGCGCTGCGGGAGCAGGGCCGGATCGCGTCGGAGAAGCGTCCCTACGTGCACGCGGTCGGGCACTGCTCCCGCTGCAAGACCACCGTCGAGCCGCGCCTCTCCCTGCAGTGGTTCGTCAAGACCGCTCCGCTCGCCGCCGCCGCAGGTGATGCGGTCCGCGACGGACGGGTCCGGATCGAGCCGGCGGACATGGCCAAACGCTACTTCGCCTGGGTCGACAACATGCACGACTGGTGCATCTCGCGTCAGCTGTGGTGGGGGCACCGGATCCCGGTCTGGTACGGCCCGAACGGCGAAGTTGTCTGCGTCGGACCGGATGAGGAACCGCCGGGCAGCTCAGCCGACGGGTGGCGCCAGGACGAGGACGTCCTCGACACCTGGTTCTCCAGCGCCCTGTGGCCGTTCTCCACCCTCGGCTGGCCCGACCGCACCGTCGACCTGGCGAAGTTCTACCCGACCAGCGTCCTGGTCACCGGCTACGACATCCTCTTCTTCTGGGTCGCCCGGATGATGATGTTCGGCCTGTACGCGATGGACGGCCGCCAGCCCTTCGACGTGGTGGCGCTGCACGGCATGGTCCGGGACCAGTACGGCAAGAAGATGTCGAAGTCGTTCGGCAACGTCGTTGACCCGCTGGACTGGATCGGCCGGTTCGGAGCCGATGCGACCCGGTTCACCCTGGCCCGTGGCGCCAACCCCGGCCAGGACGTGCCCATCAGCGAGGAGTGGTGCCAGGGTTCGCGCAACTTCTGCAACAAGCTGTGGAACGCGACCCGGTTCGCCCTCTTGAACGGCGCCCACGTCGACGGTGACCTGCCCGACGTCGATGCGCTCTCCACGGTCGACCGGTGGATCCTGTCCCGTCTGCAGCACGTCATCGCCGAGGTGGACCGGCAGTTCGAAGCGTACGAGTTCGCCAAGGTCTGTGACGTGCTCTACCACTTCGCCTGGGATGACGTCTGCGACTGGTACGTGGAGCTGAGTAAGCCGGTCCTGGCCGCTGGCGGCCAGGCGGCGGCGGTCCGACGGCGAGTGCTTGGCCATGTGCTCGATCAGTTGCTGCGCCTGCTGCATCCGGTGATGCCGTTCGTGACAGACGAGCTGTGGATCGCACTGACCGGTGCCGGCGGTCCGGACGGCACCGTGATGATTCAGCCGTGGCCGGCCGACCAGCCCCGCCTCGTCAACGACGCCGCCGAGGCGGAGGTGGCCATGCTGCAGCGGGTCGTCACCGAGATCCGCCGGTTCCGGTCGGACCAGGGCCTGCGGCCGGCGCAGCGGGTGGCGGCCCGGATTGACGGGCTCGCCGAGGCGGGGGTCGCCGCACACGAAGGGTTGATCCGCTCACTTGCCCGCCTCGATGACCCGGGCGCGGACTTCCGGGCCAGTGCCACCCTGGCGGTGACCGCCGCGGTGACCGTGGCGCTGGACACCCGCGGTTCCATCGACGTCGCGGCTGAGCGCGCCCGACTGGAGAAGGACCGGGCCGCCGCCGAGAAAGAGCTGGCCCAGGCCCGGGCGCGGCTCAGCAACCCGGCCTTCGTGGAGAAGGCGCCTGAGGCGGTCGTCAACAAGATCAGGGATCGGCTGGCCGCGGCCGAAGCCGACCTGGCACGGATCGCCGCCGCTCTGGAGGCACTGTCAGCGTGAGCAGGAATGATTTCGCTCAGGTCGAGGCGGAGCTGATGCGGCGCGGCTTCACCCGGATGGTGTTTGATCTGGGGCGGATCGAGCAGCTGTTGGATCTGTTGGGAAGCCCGCAACAGGCGTATCCGTCGATCCACCTGACCGGCACCAACGGCAAGACCTCGACCGCCCGGATGATCGATGCACTGCTGCGGGCCTTCGGTCTGCACACCGGCCGGTACACCAGCCCCCACCTTGAGACGGTGCGGGAACGGATCAGCCTCGACGGCGAACCGGTAAGCGAGGAGCGCTTCGTCGGCGTTTACCGGGAGGTGGCGCCCCTAGCGGAGCTGGTCGACCAACGGGCGAATGAGCCGTTGACCTACTTCGACCTGACGACGGCGTTGGCGTTCGCGGCGTTCGCCGACGCCCCAGTCGACGTCGCGGTCGTCGAGGTGGGCCTGGGCGGCGCGGAGGACTCGACCAACGTGCTCAACGCCGGCCTCTGCGTCATCACCCCCATCGGGCTGGACCACGCCGAATGGCTCGGTGACACGGTCGAGGACGTCGCACTGGCCAAGTCCGGCATCCTGCACAAGGACACCACCGTCATCCTGGCGGCACAGCAGGAGGAGGCCGCCGGGCCGATCCTGCGGCGGTGCGCCGAGGTGGAGGCCACCATCGCCCGTGAAGGGAGTGAGTTCGGCGTGCTGCGCCGGACACTCGCGGTCGGCGGCCAGGTTCTGACCTTGCAGGGGCTGGGGGGCGTCTACGACGAGGTGTTCGTACCGCTGCACGGCGCGCACCAAGCGCAGAACGCCGCCGTAGCGTTGGCCGCGGTGGAGGCGTTCCTCGGCGCGGGCGCCGGGCGGCCCGGCGCGGAGACAGAGCCACGGCAACTCAACGTGGAGATCGTCCGGGAAGGTTTCGCGACGGTCAGTTCCCCCGGGCGCCTGGAGCGGGTACGGACCGCCCCGGCGATCCTGCTCGACGGCGCACACAACCCGCAGGGCATGGCTGCCACGGTGGCGGCGTTGGAGGAGGAATTCGCCTTTTCCCGACTGGTCGCCGTGGTCAGCGTCCTCGCCGACAAGGACGCAACCGCCCTGCTGGAGCTCCTGGAACCGGTGGTCGACGCGGTTGTCGTCACCCGGAACACCTCGCCGCGGGCCATGCCCCTCGACGAACTGGCGGAGCTGGCCGGCGAGGTCTTCGGGCCCGGCCGGGTGGAGAGGGCCGCGGACATGCCCGATGCGATCGAGGCGGCGGTCACACTCGGCGAAGCTGAGGTGGAGGGGGAGCTGAGCGGGGTGGGTGTCCTGATCACCGGCTCGATCGTCACCGTGGCCGATGCCCGGCGACTGTTGAAGCGGTGAGCATGGAGGGGCAACGGCGTGCATCGGGGCTGCGGAACCCGGCCAGGGCGGTACACGGGCTGGGTGTGGCCGCGTTGAGTCTCGAAACGCTGGTCCTGCTGCTCGCCATCCCGCCGCTATGGGTGCTGGGGGGTGAGCGCAACGGTTGGGCGATCGCTGCCGTGGCGGCGCTGGCGGTGGCCGCTATCATCCTGGTGGGAGCGCTGCGGCGGCGGTGGGCCTGGCCCGCGGCGACTGTGCTGCAGCTGCTGCTGATGCTCGCTGGTCTCCTGCACTGGTCGCTGGGCGTGCTGGGCCTTATTTTCGGGCTCGTCTGGGTCTATGTGCTCCACGTGCGGCGGACCATTCTCGGCTGACGCCGCGAACGGGTCCTAACGTCTGCGCCACTGGGTGAGGGCGACGCCATGCCCGTCCGGGTCCCGGAAGGCCGCCGTCCACTGCTCCAGCGTGCTGCCCAGGTTGAACAGCCGGGGGGCGTAGGTGAACCGGACCCCGTTGGAACTGAGCTCCTCATAGGCTGCATGCACATCGTCCACCTCGAGGTTGATGTGGACGAGGCGCCGGTTGGCCGGTGCGATATCCGGGACCGCCCGCAGGACCAGCCGGGCGCTGCCGGAGGTCAGGACAGCACTGTCGGCGCCCTCGTCGACCTCTACGAACCCGAGCCGGTCCCGGTAGAACGCCAGCGACCGGTCCAGGTCGGCAACCAGGACCGTGATCCCCACCCCGTGGATCACCTCTTGCCGCAGACCCCGCTCGTGGTCGAGCTTGGTCGATCCGGCCGGCTCCTCCGCCTTGACCGCGCCCGCGGTGTCTCGACCCCTCTCCGGCGATGCAGGAGAGGGGTCGTCGACCTCCGGCGACGCGCCGTCAGGCTCGGCCGGCTCGGGGCGGGAACGCCGGGGTAGGGGAACCACCGACGGGGGATCCACCAGGACCCCCTCCAGAATCAGCCCCCCGTTCTGCGTCTGGTGGACGACCACCGGTTCGTCTCTCATCCCGGCCAGTTGGTCGGTGAGATCGACGGTGGTCGCCGTACTCTCCGAGCCGAGAATGTCGTCCGCCTGCGGCAGGAAATCATCCTCCGGGTCACGGTGCGCCCAAGGGGGCGGCTGCTGCTCGATGAGGATCTCCTCCGTCAACGAGTCATCGGAGTAATCCGGGTCAAAACCGGCCGCCTGCGCCGCAGCCTCCGCCTCGGCGTGAGTCGGTACGTCGTCCCAGAGGATGCGGACGTGCCGCTGGTCGTCGAAGGCGACCATGATGGGCAGCATCGTTCCGGGCTGGGGCCATTTGGCCACCGGCACCCGCGGATCGCGTACCTTGATCGATCGCGGCGGGAGGCCGGGCGCGTCAATGACGATCTGCATCTCGCACCGGCCGAACTTTGACGAGGCGGGAATCTCCGAGACGCTGTGCACGTGGGCCACCCCGGTCACCCAGGCCCGGGCTCCACTCCGCACCACCGTCACCGCCACCATGCTGATGGCAAGCACCAGCAGGGCGCCCCCGAGTGCGACGATGATCCAGTTCCCCATACCGGCGCCGAAAAGGATCACGAAGCTGGCAAATGTGCCGAGCACCCCCGCGATGACCTTGCGTACGGGCGCAATCGATCGACGACGAGAGTTTGCCAAAGTGGACCACCCCCCTGCGTTGAATTCCAGGCTAGGGCCGAGGAGCCGGGGATGGAAAGACCGGCGCCTCATCAGCGCGGCGCGGGGTGTGCCGACGGCCAGACAGGTGGATCGGTAGGGTGAGGACGCTCAAGTCTTCAGTCGGCGCTTTCCAGGAGGAACTACCGTGCCGGGCAGCCCTGTCGAGCGTACGCTCGTCCTGATCAAGCCGGATGCGGTCCGGCGTGGTCTGGTTGGAGAGATCATCAGCCGGTTCGAGCGTAAGGGGCTGCGCATCGACGCGATGGTGCTGCGTGAGATGGATCCGGCGCTGGCCGACGAACATTACGCCGAGCACGTCGATAAGGACTTCTACCCGCCACTCAAGGCGTTCATGACCGGGGGGCCGCTGGTCGCGATGGTGCTCTCCGGCGACCAGGCGATCGAGGTGGTCCGGGGCATGACCGGAGCGACCGACGGGCGTAAGGCGGACGCCGGCACCATCCGGGGGGACCTGTCCCTCTCCAACCGGGAGAATCTGCTCCACGCCTCGGACTCGGTCGAGAGCGCCAAACGCGAGCTCATCCTCTGGTTCCCTGACCTCGGCTGACCGGGCCGGCCCGGCGTGGCTGGCCCGGCCCGGTTAGGGGCGCATGTGGGCCAGCTTGTCCGGGTTGGCGATCAGGAACAGTCCGGTGATGGCCCCGTCGTGGGCGGCGATCGCAAGGACGTGGCGAGCTGGGCCGTAGCGGATGACCAGCGCGGGTTGGACGTTCACCTCGACCGGATCGGCCCGCAGCAGGACGCTGTACCGGCTGTAGATTCCGGCGAAGAAGCGGGCGACCTTGTCGCCGCCGAAGATGGGGTTCCGCGCGGCGCGAACCCGGCCGCCGCCGTCGCTCCAGGCTGCGGCATCGGCCGTCATCATCCGGGTCAGTGCGGGCAGATCGCCGTCCCGGGCCGCGGCGAGAAAGCCGTGCAGCAGCCGCTTCTGCTCGCTACGGCTTGCTGTGAACCGTGGTCGGTCGTGTTGGAGGCGGGCTCTCGCCCGCCGGTGCAGTTGCCGGCAGTCTTCGGTTGATCTGCCGAGCAGGTCGGCGATCTCGGCATACGGCCACTCGAACGCGGTGCGTAGGACGAAGACTGCCCGCTCGGGTGGGCTGAGCCGTTCGAGCAGGTGCAGCATCGCCAGTGACAGCGAGTCCCGCTGTTCGGCGGTCTCTAGCGGCCCGAGCACGGTGGATGCGGTAGGCACCGGTTCGGGCAGCCACGGTCCGACGTAGGTTTCCTTGGCGGCCTGATGTGCCCGCAACCGGTCGAGGGCGAGCCGGGCGACGATCCGGGACAGGTAGCGGCGCGGTTCGGCCACGACGGTCCGGTCGGTCCGTAGCCAGCGAAGGTAGGCGTCCTGCAGTACATCGTCGGCGTCGTGGAGGCTGCCCAGCAGCCGGTAGGCGAGCCCGAGCAGCATCGGCCGGTGTGCGAGCAGCCCGGCCGCCGCCTCGAGAGCCGCGTCCGCGCCGGTGGCGGGTGTCGTCGTCGCGGCAGCCCGGCTCTCCGTCATACCTGTGCCGGGGGCTGTATCTGGGTGGTCACACAGATCCGGTTCCATACGTTGATGGTTGCAATAGCGATGATGAGGTTGGCCACCTCCTTCTCCGTCCAGGCCTTGCGTGCCTGCTCCCACACCTCGTCCGCCACGCCATGCTCACCCAGCCGGGTCACCGCGTCGGTCAGGGCCAACGCCGCCCGCTCCCGCTCGTCAAAGAACGGCGCTTCCCGCCACGCCGCGACCGCGAAGAGCCGCTGGCTGGACTCGCCTTCGGCCAGCGCGTCCCGGCTGTGCATGTCGACGCAGAACGAACACTCGTTGAGGATTGAGGCTCGTAGCTTCACCAGGTGCAGGACGGTGTGGTCGACCGTGGATTGCACGTAGCTCTCCAACCCGAGCACCGCCTGGTACCCCTCCGGCGCCACCTGTGCCAGGTTCATCCGCTGCTGCATCAGTGCCTCCTGAACGTTGTTCCCTACCTGACGACGGCTGCGCCGGTGCCCGATGTGACAGCCCGCGCTGTGGTGCCGGTTACAGTGCGTCGAGAGAGACGTGGCGGCGGCTCTTGGCCTCGAACACCTTCAGCAGCACGACCGCCAGAGCGGCGTACGCGACGCCGACCAGCATCTCAGCGGCGATGGCGGGCAGCGCGGCGGCCAGGCCCTCCCCGGCGGCCAGCGTGACCGCCAGCCCGGGCAGCGCGCCCGGCGGGATACGCAGGCCAAGCAGAAGCGCGCCGACGCCGAGCGTGAACGCCGCGATCAGCAGGTCGTTTCCGGCGTACGGCAGGGCACGGCCGAGAAAGACCGCCGTGCGGCTGCGGGGCGAGAGCAGAACATGCCCGAGGATGCCGTAACGGCGCTCGTTGGACACCGCCACCGTGCCGCCGAAGACACACGCCACCGATGCGGCCAGCACGGCGTGGCCGATGATGTAGAACCGGTCGTCGGCCACGCCCAACTGCCGGCCCAGGTAGGCGAAGAAGAGCAGTTGGAACAGCGGGTCGACCAGCAGGGTGCCGATGAACATCGCCGGTGTCGTCCAATTGAACAGGGCGCAGTAGGCGGTCACCCCACCGACGCCGACGAGACGGAACAGTGCGGGCATCGGGTGACCTCCTCAGGCCAGGGCGAGGGTGGCGGCGGCGCGGGCGCGACGCTCGACATAGGTCAGGGACAGGGTGCCGAGCAGGAGGCAGAGTCCGCTGATGGCGACGCAGATGCCCAGCGACGGCCAGACCGGGCCGCCGTGGACTGCCTCCTGCACCGCTCGTGCCCCCCAGGTGGCCGGCAGGACCGCGGCGACGGGGGAAGTCCAGGACGGCAACACGGTGATCAGCACCAGCATCCGGACAGCAGCCAGATCGGATACTCCAGCGTGTTGGCCAGGGCGTTGGCGTTGCGCATCAACACGAAGGCGGCAGCCAGCAGCAGACCGAACAGCCCCAGGGCCAGAATGCAGACCGGCGCGGCGATGGCGAAGGCGAGCGGATGGGCGAAGTCCCAGCGGATGCTGTAGAGCAGCCGCCCCCAGACGAGGGCGGCGATCATCGCGTACGCCCCGGTGAGGGCGGTGGCCAGGGTGATCGGCAGGATCACCAGCGCGGGTCGGCGGGGCGCCTGCATGAGCATCTCCAGGGTGCCCTGCCAACGCTGGTTCTGGATCGCCCCGCCGGAGCCGAACCGCACCGACGGCCACGCCCCCATCAGACCCGCACCGACCGCTGCCTGCAGCAGGT
The DNA here is from genome assembly GCA_036278255.1 of Micromonospora sp. Taxonomy (GTDB): domain Bacteria; phylum Actinomycetota; class Actinomycetes; order Mycobacteriales; family Micromonosporaceae; genus DASULK01. Next base: position 14,668 of record DASULK010000172.1, on the reverse strand, counting down.
GGTGCGGCTCGCTGCCCGCCCGGAACAGGTAGACGACCAGGGTCGCCTGCACCAGCAGCGCGATGGTGATTTCTACAGTAGAGCTACTGAGGAAGAGCACCTCAGGCGAGTGCAGCAGTCCACGGGCGATGTGCAGGTGCTGCCGCATCCCCCGCGAATAACCTTCGACCCGGTCCCGCTCGCGGCCGGTCAGCCCCACCAACTCCAGCAGGTACGCGATCCGATGTCGCTGCTCCCGCGGCGGGACGCCGTACATCTCGGTGAAGTCCACTCCGCGGACCGCCTCGACCTGCCGGCGTCGGGGGCGAAGCCACTCGGTTCGGCTGCGGTAGGTGCGGCGCAGCCCTTCTGCTTCGATCGCGTTTTCAGCCGCATGCGGAACCTAGGAGTCCCGCGGGGGCGGCGAAACGGATTCGGTCGTCGCCGAATGTTTACGCTGAGGAGGCGGCCAGCCCGGCGGTCATCGCGGGGCGAGCACGCCAGCGCGCCACGGGAGAAGATCAGCGGGATGAGGACGAGTCGCTGGTCGACCGCGGTGAACGCCTGCTCCAGCGGTTTGACCAGTGTGAGCACCGGCTTCTCCCAGCGCACCCGCTCGTGCAGGTCAGCCAGGAGCGCGTCCGGGCCCTCCGCGGCCAGCGCCCGGGCCCGGTGCAGCACTTCCTCATCCGGGGCGGCGCGCATTGCCGGCCAGTAGGGGGCGAGAACCGCTTCCCAGTACGCGGCCAGTTCCTCGGAGAGTTCTGCGAAGGCGCGCGCCGGTTCATCCCGGAACGGGGCCAGCCAGTCCGGCGCACCGTCGGGGTAGTAGGTGGCGTAGAGGCTGCAGATCGTTTCCCACAGGGGGCTGATGGTGATCCGGGTGCGGGCCAGCGTCGGCTCGTCGAGTTCGATGCGGATCACGTCGGACACCCTTCCCGGTTCGAACGCTGCGCAGCATAATGGCAACCCGTCTGAGCGGGAGACGCCCGGGGCGGATATCGAATGACCTCGGACGGCGGGGTCGAGTAGGCTTATGCCTCTGAAAGGCGATGACCCGGCCATCACCGGTGAGCCTCCGGAAGAAAGGGTGCCCGACACCCGAGTAGAACCGGACGGGTCCGGCCCGTCACAGCCGGCCAACGAGCGGGCGGTCGTTCTCGGCCGCCAAGCGGGGTGGTACCGCGGGTCGCGGGCACGCCGGCACGGCGTACCCGAACGACTCGTCCTCGCAGACCCACTGAGAGTGAGCTGTACCGAGGAGCGCCCCGCGATGGTTTACCCCAAGCACGACCCGGAGGCGGCCGGAGTTCCCGCGAGTCCAGACCTGCCCGCGGTCGAACGTCGCGTGCTGGACTACTGGGCCGCGGACAAGACTTTCGAAGCGTCCGTCGAAGCGCGGCCCGCCTCCCGCCGCCCGAGCCCGGAGACCGGTGCCGGCCCGGGCAGTGGCGACAGCGCCGACAACGAGTACGTCTTCTACGACGGACCGCCCTTCGCCAACGGCCTGCCCCACTACGGCCACCTCTTCACCGGCTACGTCAAGGACGTGGTGCCGCGCTATCAGACGATGCGTGGGCGCCGGGTCGAGCGGCGCTTCGGTTGGGACTGCCACGGCCTGCCGGCCGAGGTGGAGGCGGAGAAGCAGCTCGGCATCACCACCAAGGCCGAGATCATCGACCTGGGGGTCGAGCAGTTCAACGACGCCTGCCGCACCTCGGTGCTGCGCTACACCCAGGAATGGGAGCGGTACGTCACCCGCCAGGCCCGCTGGGTCGACTTCACCAACGACTACAAGACGCTCGACCTGGACTACATGGAGAGCGTCATGTGGGCCTTCAAGACCCTCCACGACAAGGGGCTGATCTACGAGGGCTTCCGGGTGCTGGCCTACTGCTGGCGCTGCGAGACCCCGCTGTCGAACACCGAGACCCGGATGGACGACGTCTACCGCGACCGCCAGGACCCCACCTTGACCGTGTGGTTCCAACTCGACAGCGGCGAAAAAATCGGGGTCTGGACCACCACGCCCTGGACCCTGCCCTCCAACCTGGCGCTCGCCGTCGGCCCCGACATCGAGTACGCCGTGCTGGAACGCGACGGGCAGCGCTACATCCTCGGTGCGGCGCGGCTGGAGGCGTACGCCACGGAGCTGGAGGGCTTCACCCGGGTCGGCACCCTCCACGGCGCCGATCTGGTCGGGCGTCGCTACACCCCGCTCTTCGACTTCCTCACCGACCGGGCCGGTTCGAACGCCTACCAGGTGCTCGGCGCCGACTTCGTCACCACCGAGGACGGGACCGGGGTGGTGCACCTCGCACCCGCGTTCGGTGAGGACGACCAGAACGTCTGTAACGCGGCCGGCATCCCGACCATCGTCACCGTTGATGACCACACCCGCTTCACCGCACTGGTGCCGCCGTACGAAGGCCAGCAGGTCTTCGACGCCAACCGGCAGGTCATCCGGGACCTGAAGGGGCTCGGGGTGGTGTTGCGGCACGACACCTACACCCACGCCTACCCGCACTGCTGGCGCTGCGACACCCCGCTGGTCTACAAGGCGGTGTCGTCGTGGTTCGTTGAGGTGACCAAGTTCCGGGACCGGATGGTCGAACTCAACCAGCAGATCAACTGGATCCCCGGACACGTGAAGGACGGCTCGTTCGGCAAGTGGTTGGCGGGTGCCCGGGACTGGTCGATCAGCCGTAACCGGTTCTGGGGTTCACCGATCCCGGTGTGGAAGTCCGATAACCCGGCCTACCCCCGCGTCGATGTCTACGGCTCGCTGGCCGAACTGGAACGCGACTTCGGGGTACGGGTGACGGCGCTGCACCGCCCGGCGGTGGACGAGTTGGTGCGCCCCAACCCGGACGACCCGACCGGTCAGTCGATGATGCGTCGGGTGCCGGAGGTGCTGGACTGCTGGTTCGAGTCCGGTTCGATGCCGTTTGCCCAGGTGCATTACCCGTTCGAGAACACCGAGTGGTTCGAGAACCACTACCCGGGTGACTTCATCGTCGAATACATCGGGCAGACCCGTGGCTGGTTCTACACCATGCATGTGCTGGCCACCGCGCTGTTTGATCGGCCCGCGTTCCGTAACTGCATGTCGCACGGGATCCTGCTCGGCGAAGACGGACGCAAGATGTCCAAGAGCCTGCGTAACTATCCCGACGTCTACCACGTGTTCGACTCCTACGGCTCGGATGCGATGCGGTGGATGCTGATGTCGTCGCCGGTGCTGCGCGGCGGTGACCTGTCGGTCACCGAAGGCGCGATCCGGGAAGCGGTGCGTCAGGTACTGCTGCCGTTGTGGAGCGTCTGGTACTTCTTCTCCCTCTACGCCAACGCCGACGGCTACGAGGCCTCGCGGCGGGTCGACTCGCCCCATCTACTCGACCGCTACGTGCTGGCCAAGACCCGTGAGCTCGTCACCGACGTGACCCGGCAGATGGACGTGTACGACATCTCGGGTGCGGCCGCGACGGTCCGGTCCTTCCTCGACGCCCTCACCAACTGGTACGTCCGCCGCTCCCGGGACCGCTTCTGGACCGGCGACCGGCACGCCTTCGACACCCTCTCCACCGTGTTGGAGACGCTGTGCCGGGTGGTGGCGCCGCTGGCCCCGCTGACCGCCGAGGAGATCTGGCGCGGGCTGACCGGCCAGCGGTCGGTGCACCTGACCGACTGGCCGTCGGTGGACGAGTTCCCCGCCGACCCCGAGCTGGCGGCCTCAATGGATGCTGTGCGGGACGTCTGCTCGGCGGCGCTGTCGCTGCGCAAGGCCAAGGGCCTGCGGGTTCGGCTGCCGTTGCCGTCACTGACCGTGGCGACCCCGGCGGCGGACACTCTGGAGCCCTTCGCCGACCTGGTCGCCGACGAGGTCAACGTCAAGTCGGTGGTCTTCACCGACGAGGTGGCGCAGTACAGCCAGCGGGTGCTCACGGTTGTGCCGCGGGTGCTCGGCCCGCGGGTCGGCGGGGCCGTCCAGCAGGTGATCAAGGCGGTGCGGGCGGGAGACTGGTCGCTGGTCGACGGCTCGCCGGTCGCCGCCGGGGTCACCCTGCGCGAGGGAGAGTACGAACTGCGGATGGTCGCCGCCGACCAGGACCGCTCCGCGCCGTTGTCCGGGCGGGAAGGGGTGGTCGTGCTCGACACGACGGTCTCGCCGGAACTCGCCGCGGAGGGGCTCGCCCGGGACGTGGTGCGGGTGGTGCAGCAGGCCCGCCGGGAGGCCGGGCTCGACGTGTCGGACCGCATCGACGTGGTGCTGGCCGCTTCGGACGAGGTGGTGGCGGCGGTGCAGGCCCACCGCGATTTCGTTGCCCGTGAGGTGCTGGCCCAGTCGGTGACATTCGATCCGGCGGCGCAGGGCTTCGTCGGCGAGGCCGGCGAGGGCGAGCCCGTCACGGCGTCGGTACGTCGGGTCTGAGCAGAGAGGATTGTCCCCGTGCCGTTGCTCTATACCGTCGGTCAGCTCACCGTCGGCGCCAGCATGAGACTGCTGTGGCGACCCACCGTGGAGGGCGTGGAGAATATTCCGGTCTCCGGTGGCGCCATCTTCGCCAGCAACCACCTCTCCGTCGCCGACGAACTCTTCCTCGGTGCGACGGTGCCCCGGCATCTCGCCTTCTGGGCGAAGGCCGAATACTTCACCGGGACCGGCTTCCGGGGCTGGCTGACCCGGTCGGTCCTGACCGGCCTCGGCGCGATCCGCGTGGAGCGTGCTGGGGGACGGGCCGCGCTGGCGGCCTTCGACGCCGCCATCCCGGTGTTGAAGGCCGGTGACCTGGTTGCGGTCTATCCGGAGGGCACCCGGTCGCCGGACGGCCGCCTCTACCGGGGCCGCACCGGGGTGGCCCGCCTGGCGCTGGCCGCCGGGGTGCCGGTGATTCCGGTCGGGGTGCTCGGAACCGACAAGGTGCAGCCGATCGGTGTCCGGGTGCCACGCCTGGGGGCAGGCAAGGTCACCATCCGTTTCGGTAAGCCGATGCACTTCAACGACCGGCTGGACGACCGCAGTTCGCTGCGGCAGATCACCGACGAGGTGATGGCGGAGATCCAGAAGCTGACCGGCCAGGAGTACGTCCCCCGGTACGCCCCGCCCCGGCAGGCCCCGACGAACGGGGGCTGACCCTCTGTGACGGGACCGGCGGTGTTCATACCGCCGGCGCGCGTCGCATCAGGGGCGCCCTTAGCTAAGCACCGAGGGCTTCGAACACATTGTTGGCGAGCTCGACGGCCACCGTCGGCAACTCGTCCGCTATCTCCTCGTGGCCTTCGTCAGGGAACATTCTGAGAGCGACCTTGATGATGAAGTTGCCGTAGAGGGCCTCGATGCCCGCCTCAGTCGGTTCCCGCCGGTACCGGACGGAATCGGGTCCCGGCAGTTCGCCGGTGAAGGGAGAGGCGGTCGCCAGGGCTGCGAATTTCTCGTAGCCGCTCCGAGCCTGGTCCGCGCTGTCGAAGATGAGAATGTCGACCACGGCTGCCCCGCCTGGATGCCCCGGAAGCCCCAGATACAACTGGTCGCAGTGGGTTTTCCGGTCGGTCACCGAGTCAGGCGACCGCTGTAGGGAGGGGGTGGGGACGGGTTCGCCGAAAACCTTCGATGGAAGGCTGAAATCGAGCCGTTCGCAGAAGTCGGCGGGCACTTTGATGGGCCGTGCTTCCGGCTCGTTGGGTGAGTCGGCACCGGCGCAGCCGGTGAGAGTGAGAGAGAGCACGGCGGCGGCCAGGCCGGAGCGGGTGAAAGCAACGAGCATCGGCAGAGTGTGTCAGACCGATGGGCGCTGGCGTCGCGGTGCGGCTTTGTGGATCCGAACCGTCAGTATGGGGTCGCCGTAGAGTGTCAGGGGGCCATCAGCTTCAGCGCTTCTCGGGTGTACTCGGAGAGCAGTTCTTCGATCTCGCCACGATCAAACTTGATGTCGGCGTAGAGCATGAGGTGCAGCGCGATCGTCGCGTTCCCTGCGTGGGTGATCAACCAGGCGTTGAGGCTTCGTACGGGGCGGTTGAGGATTGGCGAGTCAATGAGTTCGTCGTGGGCGACGTATTGGAATTCCGCCGAGTCGCCTACCCCGGGGACCGGGCTCCAGCGCGCTTTAGAGGGGGACGCTATGTCCTCTTCCTTCTCTTCGTCTTCCGGCGACCGGAGGTTGGTGCCGATCCTCAGATAGGCGAGCGAGGTTTTCTCCGGTGTTGTTGCGAAAACGGTGCACATACGGCGCTCGACATCGAGCCGCGCCGGGCGCTCATCCGTGGTCACCACCGAGCCCGCCAGATCCGTCAGCCGGTTGTGGTCGAGCAGGTTACAGAGCTCGTCGACCAGCTCGAACTGCACATCGGCGTACGGGCTGCCCTGCGGGGCGGGCGGCGCGGCCGGCGCCGGTCCGCAGGCAGCCAGGGCGAGCGCGAGAACGGCGAGGGCGAGGTGGCGGGGGTGTCGCCGCAAGTAGATCTGCACGTACTTCTCCCAGTCCGCAGGTCGCTCCCCGGAGCCGAGGGACGCTGCCAGTTGATCAAATAGTTCGAGGAACATACCTGATCTCCCCTGCCGTTTCGCAAGGCTTCTGGACAGCGGCCCGGCGGCGATTGTCATCACGGGGGACGGTTCCGCCTGCGGCCGGGGCGCCGCCCCGACACGCTCACCGGACGGAGGCGCTACGGTTGGCGGTTGGACCGCATCAGTGCGGGACTTCCAGGAGGTTTGATGAGCGTCGCGTCGGTTTTCCCGCTGCTTGAGCCCCTGCTGCCGCGGGTGAGCAAGCCCATCCAGTACGTGGGGGGCGAGCTCGGTGCCCTGGTCAAGGAATGGGACGCCGCGACCGTTCGCTGGGCGCTGATGTATCCGGACGCGTACGAGGTGGGGCTGCCCAACCAGGGGGTGCAGATCCTCTACGAGGTACTCAACGAACTCCCCGACGTGCTGGCGGAGCGGACGTACGCGGTCTGGGCGGACCTGGAGAAGCTCATGCGCGAGCACGGGGTGCCGCAGTTCACCGTCGACGCGCACCGCCCGGTCGGCGCGTTCGACCTCTTCGGTCTCTCCTTCGCCACCGAACTGGGCTACACCAACCTGCTCACCGCGCTGGATCTGGCGGGGATCCCGCTGCAGTCGCGGGACCGCGACGAGCACCCGCTGGTCATCGCCGGCGGGCACGCCGCCTTCAACCCGGAGCCGATCGCCGACTTTATCGACGCGGCGGTCCTCGGCGACGGTGAGGAAGCCGTCCTGGAGATCACCGACATTGTCCGGCAGTGGAAGGCCGAAGGCAGCCCCGGCGGGCGGGAAGAAGTGCTGCTGCGCCTGGCCCGCACCGAGAGCATCTACGTGCCCCGCTTCTACGACGTGGACTACCTGCCCGACGGGCGGATCCAGCGCATCGTGCCGAACCGAGCGGACGTGCCGTTCCGGGTACACAAGCGCACAACGATGGACCTGGACGCCTGGCCGTATCCGAAGAAGCCACTGGTGCCGCTCGCCGAGACGGTCCACGAGCGGTACGCAGTGGAGATCTTCCGGGGCTGCACCCGCGGTTGCCGGTTCTGCCAGGCCGGCATGATCACTCGTCCGGTGCGGGAACGGTCGATTACCACCGTGGGGCAGATGGTGCAGCAGGGGCTGGAGTACTCCGGCTTCTCCGAAGTCGGGCTCCTGTCGTTGTCGTCCGCCGACCACTCGGAGATCGGTGACATCTGCTCGGGCCTCGCTGAGCAGTACGAAGGCAGCAACGTCTCCCTGTCGCTGCCCTCCACCCGGGTCGACGCCTTCAACATCGAGTTGGCCCAGGAGCTTTCCCGCAATGGCCGGCGTTCGGGGTTGACGTTCGCGCCGGAGGGGGGTTCGGAACGGATCCGCCGGGTGATCAACAAGATGGTGTCGGAGGAGGACCTCATCCGCACCGTCGTCACCGCCTACACCAACGGCTGGCGGCAGGTGAAGCTCTACTTCATGTGCGGGCTGCCGACCGAGGAGGACGAGGACGTCCTACAGATCGCCCGCCTCGCCCACGAGGTGATCAAGGCGGGCCGGGAGGCGACCGGCTCGAGAGACATCCGCTGCACGGTCTCGATCGGCGGGTTCGTGCCCAAGCCGCACACCCCGTTCCAGTGGGCGGCCATGGCCCGCCCGGAGGTGATCGACAACCGGCTCCGGCTGCTCAAGCAGGCGATCAACTCCGACCGGTCCCTGGGGCGCGCCATCGGCTACCGCTACCACGACGGCGAACCATCGTTGATCGAGGGGCTGCTGTCCCGGGGTGACCGCCGGGTCGGTGCCGTGATCCGTCGGGTCTGGGAGAAGGGTGGCCGGTTCGATGGCTGGAGCGAGCACTTCTCGTACCAGCGCTGGGTGGATGCCGCCGCCGAGGTGCTGCCGGCCTTTGGGGTGGATCTTGATTGGTACACCACCCGGGAGCGGGAGGAGTCCGAGGTACTGCCGTGGGATCATCTCGATTCCGGCCTGGACAAGGAATGGCTCTGGCAGGACTGGCAGGACGCCCTCTCCGAATATGAGCAGGACGACTGCCGTTGGACGCCCTGCTTCGACTGCGGCGTGTGCCCGGCCATGGGGACCGAGATCCAGATCGGCCCCACCGGCCACAAGCTGCTGCCGTTGACCGTCGTGTAGGCGCTCCTGGACGGCCTGCAGAGGTTCGTCCCGCGAATGTCCGGTTTTGCCGCCCTGGTGGCGGGGACGCCGAAGTCGTACGCGAGGATGGGGCGGTTAACCGTATTCGAGGAGTACACGATCGCTAGAAAGCCGCAACCGGAGAAGACCCAGGCCCCCGTGGTCCAGCGGATCCGGATCCGCTACGCCAAGCGGGGACCGCTCCGGTTCACCTCACACCGCGATTTCGCCCGTGCTTTCGAGCGGGCGCTACGCCGTGGGGGCGTACCGATAGCCTTCTCCCAGGGATTCACGCCGCACCCCAGGATCTCGTATGCGAGTGCCGCGCCTACCGGGGTGGCCAGCGAGGCCGAATATCTGGAGATCGCTCTGCAGGAGCGCAGAGATCCCTCGGCGGTTCGGGAGGCGTTGGACGCGGCGCTCTCCCCAGGGCTGGATGTGCTGGACGCGGTGGAGGCTGGTCCTGGCAGTCTCGCCGACCGGATCAATGCCTCCCACTGGCGGATTGAATTGCCGGAAATTGAACCGGATGTCCTGCGCCATGCGGTAACGGAGTTTCAGGCCGTCTCGGAGATTCTCGTCGAACGGCTGACCAAGCAGGGGCGCCGCACCTTCGACGTGCGGGGTGCGGTGGAGCGGATCGAGGTGCTGGAACCCGAAGGGGCACCTTCCGGGGTCGTGGGCGTACCGTGTGCGATACTTGAGCTAGTCGTACGGCAGGTCACTCCGAACGTACGACCCGATGATGTCCTTTCCGGCCTCCGCGTGGTGGCCGACCTGGAGCCGCCGGTGCCGCCGCGGGCGATTCGGCTGGCGCAGGGCACGCTGACCGCGCAGGGGGAGATCGTGGATCCGTTGGATGCGGATCGCGACGGGCAGTCATCGGTGAACGCCGGCCGCGGTCCGGCCGGCGCTCATTAGCAGGCTTTCGGTGTTCGCGCACCTTGCGCCCACCGGAAAAATCTTTTTGCGGCAGCCCTGTGTGGCAGCGTTTTATCCGCGCCCGGGGCAGCCAGAACTGGAGAATGTTGCATGCTCGACAACGAGCCCGAGGGCGGTGAACGGGCAGGCGTAGCACCCGCTGCCGAGACCAACGACAGCACGCCCACCCGCCCCGCCCGCACCCGCCGACGGAACGCTCCTGCCAAGGAGTCAGAGATTCCGGCGGCCACGGCAGATGATCCCACAAGGGATTCAAGCGGACAAACCGCCCAGGAGAAGACGGAGTCGGCCGAGGCTGAGGCGCTGCCGGCGAAGACGCCCCGCACCCGCCGGAAGAAGACTGACCCGGTGGCACCACAGGAGCCGCAGAGCAGCCCCGTCGACAGCATCAGCGGCCCGACCCTGCCGCCATCGCCGGTGGCGAACGAGGGGCACCTCGTCATGGGCACCGAGCCGGGGGATGAAGATGTGACGCCGAGCCGGCGGCGGCAGGCCGCTGCCCTCGCTCCCCCCACCGTGCTCTTCATGGCTCCTGAGCCGGAGACAGCCCCGGTCCGACGCCGGCCCGTGCCCGAGCCGGTGGCCGAACCCGCCGTGGAGGAGGAACCGGCCGAGACCACCGAGACCCGCCGCCGACGGCGCGGCCGACGGACCGCTGAGGCGACAGACGAGGTCGAGGAGTTGACCGCCGCGGCCGAGGAAACTATCGAAACGCCCGAAGAGGCGGCGGAGGAAGACGAGGAAGACGGCGAGCACGGCGCAGCCGACCGCCGACGCCGGCGCCGCGGCCGCCGCGGCCGCGGCCGGGGCAAGGGCACCCTCGACGAGATCGAGGAGGAGGCAGAGGAGGAGACAGCCGCTCAGGCTGAAGCCGAGGAGGCCGAGGAGACCGACGATACTTCCGGGCTGACCCGCCGCCGCCGCCGCCGGCGGCGACGGGATGCGGGCGAGGTGGACGTCGAGGTCGAAGACGACGGCGTACACACGGTGGTCAAGATCCGTGAACCTCGCCGAGCCGTCGACGAGGTGCAGGGCGTCTCAGGATCGACCCGGCTGGAGGCCAAGCGGCAACGCCGTCGGGACGGCCGGGAGCAGCGACGGACCCGCCCGCCGATCCTGAGCGAGGCGGAGTTCCTCGCCCGTCGCGAGGCCGTCGACCGGGTCATGGTGGTCCGCCAACGCGGTGACCGTACGCAGATCGCGGTCCTGGAGGACGGGGTGCTCGTCGAGCACTACGTCAGCCGGGCGACGGCGGGCACCATGGCGGGCAACGTCTACCTCGGCAGGGTGCAGAACGTCCTGCCCAGCATGGAGGCCGCGTTCGTGGACGTCGGCCGCGGGCGCAACGCAGTGCTCTACGCCGGCGAGGTGAACTGGGCGGGCACGGGGCTGGAAGGACGCGCCCGCTCGATCGAGCAGGCACTCAAATCCGGCGACTCGGTGCTCGTGCAGGTCACCAAGGATCCGATCGGGCACAAGGGGGCCCGGCTGACCAGTCACATCGCACTCTCCGGCCGGCACCTGGTCTACGTACCGCACGGCAACGCCTCCGGCATCAGCCGGAAATTGCCCGATAACGAACGCAGGCGGCTGCGCGACATCCTCAAGAAGCTGGTGCCGGATGGTGCCGGGGTCATTGTGCGGACCGCCGCCGAGGGGGCCACCGAGGACGAGCTGGCCCGCGACATCAAGCGGCTGCAGTCGCAGTGGGAGGACATCCAGGCCAAATCCGCCCAGGGCGGAGCGCCGGTGCTGCTCTACGAGGAGCCAGACCTGCTCATCCGGGTCGTCCGCGACCTGTTCAACGAAGACTTCCGCGAACTGGTCGTCCAGGGCCAAGAGGCGTACAGTCTGGTGGATTCCTACCTCACCCACGTATCGCCCGACCTGGTGGCGCGGCTGCAGCGCCATACCGGCGTCACGGACATCTTCGACGAGAAGCGCATCGACGAGCAGATCCTCAAGGCGCTGGACCGTAAGGTCTACCTCCCCTCCGGCGGGCACCTCGTGATCGAACGGACCGAGGCGATGACCGTTGTCGACGTCAACACCGGCAAGTACACCGGTGCCGGAGGCAATCTGGAGGAGACGGTCACCCGTAACAACCTGGAGGCGGCCGAGGAGATCGTCCGCCAACTACGGTTGCGGGACATCGGCGGCATCATCGTGATCGACTTCATCGACATGGTGCTGGAATCCAACCGGGAACTGGTGCTGCGCCGGCTCACCGAGTGCCTCGGGCGGGACCGTACCAAGCACCAGGTCGCCGAGATCACCTCGCTGGGGCTGGTGCAGATGACCCGGAAGCGGATCGGTGCCGGCCTCCTGGAGGCGTTCAGCGAGACCTGTGACTGCTGCAAGGGGCGCGGCGTCATCATCCACACCGAGCCGTTGCCGGAGAAGCCCCGGCCCGGTGCGGGGGAGAAGGTCAAGGCAGTCGCCTCGGCCAGCGCCGCAACCGGGGATTCACGACGGGGCGGCGGCAGAAGCCGAGCCTCCGCGCCGGTCGCTGTTGAGGCGGAGGCCACCGAGCAGAGCGACACCATGGGGTACGACCTGTCGCGCTACGAGGAGGCTCCGGCAATCTCTGCCAACTCCGCCAGCGATGCTGGATCGGCCCCGCTGGCCAGCCCCGACGAACCTGATGCAGCGCCGGAGGCGGGTGTGGGCGCTGACGAGCAGGGTGAGGGTGGCGGCCGGCGTCGGGTGGCTCGTAGCACCCGTCGGCGTACCCAGCCGTGACGCGAACGGTCCTGAGCCGGCGGGGGTCCCCTGTCATGGGGGATCCCCGGCCGTCCACGCGCCGCGTCGCCCCTCCGAACCCAAACGGCCCGACCCGATTTGGGAACGGGGACGGCCATGGCGTACGCTTTCCGATGGCGCACAGTGAGTGCGCCGGGTTCCCGCATGTCCGCCCGCTGCAGAACCTGCAGCGTTGCGTCCCGGCCCGAGCGCCGTGGCCGGTCGGGCGATCCGTGAACACCACCCGCCAGCAGCCTCAACGACAGGGAGTCGGTCTCCGATGTACGCGATCGTCAAAACCGGCGGCAAGCAGTACAAGGTCGCCGAGGGCGACGTGATCGAAGTCGAGAAGCTCGCTGGTGCGCCCGGCGACGCGGTGAAGCTCGCCGCAGTGCTTCTCGTTGACGATGGCAACCTGGTGACCGACGCTGCTCAGCTCGCCAAGGTCGAGGTTTCCGGCGAGATCGCCGCTCAGGTCAAGGGTCCGAAGATCCGGATCCACAAGTTCAAGAACAAGACCGGCTACCACAAGCGCCAGGGTCACCGCCAGCCGTTGACCCAGGTCAAGGTGACCGGCATCTCCAGCGGGAAGTAGGCGTCAAGATGGCTACGAAAAAGGGTGCGTCCAGCTCGCGTAACGGCCGCGATTCCAACGCCCAGCGGCTGGGCGTGAAGCGGTTTGGTGGGCAGGTCGTCAACGCTGGCGAGATCCTGGTTCGGCAGCGGGGCACCAAGTTCCACCCGGGCAACCTGGTTGGTCGCGGACGTGACGACACGCTCTACGCGCTGGCCGCGGGAGCGGTTCAGTTCGGCATGAAGCACGGCCGCAAGGTCGTCAACATCGTGTCGACACAGCAGTAGTTCTCTTCGTCGAAGCGGGCCGTGGACGTGTTGTCCCGGCCCGCTTCGACGTTCCCGGGGCCCTCCGGTTCTCCTGGCGGGCCGCGTTGGCGGTGGAAGGATCGGTGGCATGACTACGTTCGTTGACCGGGTCGCCCTGCATGTGCAGGCCGGCGATGGCGGGCACGGTTGTGTCTCGATCCATCGGGAGAAATTCAAACCGCTCGGTGGACCGGACGGCGGCAACGGCGGGCATGGTGGCAGCGTCTCCCTCGTCGTGGACCCGCAGGTGCACACGCTGCTGGACTTTCACTTCCGGCCGCACGTGAAGGCGGAGAACGGAAAAGGGGGCGCTGGCTCCCGCCGCGATGGCGCCCGCGGCGCCAGCCTGGTGCTGCCGGTGCCCGACGGCACGGTGGTGCAGACCCTGGACGGCGAGGTGCTCGCCGACCTGGTCGGGGCCGGCACCACCTTCGAGCTCGCGCGCGGCGGGCGGGGCGGCCGGGGCAACGCGGCGCTGGCTAATGCCCGGCGCAAGGCACCCGGGTTCGCGGAATTGGGTGAGCCGGGCGAGCGCTGCGACGTGGTGCTCGAGCTCAAGAGCGTCGCCGATGTTGGTCTCGTCGGCTTTCCTTCCGCCGGCAAGTCGTCCCTGATCTCGGTGCTCTCCGCGGCTAAACCGAAGATCGCCGACTACCCCTTCACCACACTCGTGCCCAACCTCGGTGTGGTCCGGATCGACGACCACACCTTCACCATCGCCGACGTGCCCGGACTCATCCCCGGCGCGGCCACGGGCAAAGGACTCGGCCTGGAGTTCCTGCGGCACATCGAACGCTGTGCCGTGCTGGTGCATGTGGTCGACACCGCAACCCTGGAGCCGGGGCGCGACCCGGTCGCCGACATCGACGCGATCGAAGCTGAGCTGTCCGAGTACGGGGGGCTGGCTGACCGGCCCCGCCTGGTGGTGCTCAACAAGGTGGATGTTCCCGACGGCCGGGACCTGGCGGAGATTGTCCGCCCGGACATCGAGGCCCGGGGGTGGCGGGTCTTCGAAGTGTCGGCGGTGACCCGGGAGGGGCTGCGGGAACTGACGTACGCCATGGCGGAGGTGGTGGAGCAGGCCCGGGCTACCGCACCCGCGCCCGAGCCGACCCGGATCGTGTTGCGCCCCCCGGCGGTGGACGAGACCGGCTTCACCATCGAACGGGCGGCCGACGGCGCGTACGTGGTACGGGGCGCGCGACCCGAGCGCTGGGTGCGCCAGACCAACTTCGCCAATGACGAAGCGGTGGGCTACCTAGCGGACCGGCTGGCCCGCCTCGGTGTGGAGGATCAGCTCGCCAAGGCGGGCGCCGAGCCGGGCAATCTGGTCCGGATTGCGGACCAGGAGTTCGACTGGTATCCCACCCGCTACACCGAGTACGTGCCCGGAGCCCGCGGCGCCGATGTACGGGTGGCGGGCCGGCCGACGCGGGCCAGCGCTGCCGAGCGGCTGGCCGCCCGGAAGGCCCGGCGGCAGCGTGCGGAAGA
>DASULK010000171.1:0-4399 GCA_036278255.1 Micromonospora sp. | reverse complement strand
CGAAGAGTCGCGAGCTCGAGGCGATCAAGAGGCGCGAGCGCCACGAGAAGCGGATGGAGCGTGAGGTTCGCACCCGGACTGCGTCGATCTAGGTCCATCGCGGGCCTGGGCGTGTCGCGCTGCGAAGGCGGCGACGCCGGCGCCGGACATGCTGTGCTGCCGTTGCTAGTCCCACTCGGCAGGCGGCGGACAGTGGGGACACCCGGAGACAGAAACAGGGCGCCACCCCTGCGAGGAAGTAGCGCCCTGACCTGCGGCTTCACTTGGTAGCGGGGGCAGTGTTCTGGTTCAGGACATCCCGGAGGCATGTCTCAAGACATCCCGGACTGATGTCGCGAGTCATCCCGGACTCGACGCGAGAGCCCCGCCAGCGTCCCGGACATGACACTGAACCGATTGCTGATCACCTCCGTGGTGATCGAGAACCGACCCGTCCGTGACGTCGCCGCCCAGTACGGCGTTTCCCAGTCCTGGCTGTTCGAGCTCCTCGCCCGCTACAAGGCCGAGGGCGAGGCCGCCTTCGAACCCCGCTCCCGCCGCCCGAAGAACACGCCCAACACCACCCCGCCCGAGACCATCGAACTGATCCTCGAACTGCGCGAGAAGCTGGCCGCCACCGGTCTGGACGCCGGCCCCGACACCATCGGCTGGCACTTGGAACACCACCACGATGTGACCGTGTCGCGAGCCACCATCGCCCGCCATCTGGCCAAGGCCGGGCTGGTGGTCCCGGAGCCGAAGAAGAAGCCCAAGTCGGCCTACATCCGGTTCGCCGCCGAGCAACCCAACGAGTGCTGGCAGTCCGACTTCACCCACTACCGACTCACCCGCCCCGACGGCCGGCCCGGCGCCGACACGGAGATCCTGACCTGGCTCGATGACCACTCCCGGTTCGCCCTGTCGGTGACCGCTCATCACCGGGTCACCGGCCCGATCGTGCTGGCCAGCTTCCGCAGAATCGTTGCAGAGCATGGGATTCCGGCCTCCACGCTCACCGACAACGGCATGGTCTTCACCACCAGGCTCTCCCAAGGCAAGAAGGGTGCCGGCACCCGCAACCACCTCGAGACCGAGCTCCGCCGCCTCGGCGTGGTCCAGAAGAACGGGAAGCCCAACCATCCCCAGACCCAGGGCAAGGTCGAGCGGTTCCAACAAACCATGAAGAAGTGGCTACACGCCCAACCCGACCAGCCGAGCATGATCGATGACCTCCAAGCGCTCCTCGACGCCTTCGTCGAGGAGTACAACGAGCACCGGCCGCACCGGTCCCTGCCCCACCGGGCAACCCCGGCCACCGCCTACACCGCGCGTCCCAAGGCCACCGTCGGCGACCGCAGCACCGACACCCACGACCGAGTCCGCACCGACCGGATCGACAAGTCCGGGAAGGTCACCTTGCGCCACGGCGGCCAGCTCTACTCCATCGGCGTCGGCCGAACCCACGCCCGAACCCGCGTCATCCTGCTCGTCCAGGACCTCAACATCCGCATCATCGACGCCGCAACCGGCGAGCTCCTCCGCGAGCTCGCCCTGGACCCCACCAAGCGCTACCAGCCCATCAACTGACCGATCCCCCACCCCAGAAATGCCGGAGGGCCGAACCCACAGGATTTGGGTTCGGCCCTCCGGGATGTCCTGAGACATCACACTGCGGAGGTGGCGGGATTTGAACCCGCGAGAGGGGATTACCCTCAACCCGCTTAGCAGGCGGGCGCCATAAACCGGACTAGGCGACACCTCCCGGCAGCGACGACAGGCTACCTGGCCCGCCCGGTTCGCAGCCAATCGGGCCGACCCGTCGGCCGCTCAGGCGATCCGGCGGTAGCCGTACCCGCGGTTCAGGTGCTCCTGGAGGTCGCGCACGAAGTCGTCCGGCCGGCCTTCCAGCAGGCGCACCGGCACGGTTGTCGTACGCCCGTCCTTGAGGGTGAGTACGACGTACCGCTCCCCTGCCATGGTGGTGGCGGACACCGACTCCACCTGCGTCCAGCCGGCCCGCGGCACGCCCGCGCCGCGCACGAACCGCACCCGGTAGCCGTCCTCGCCGAGCGCGACCACGGTCCCGCGCCCGAGCAGCAAGGCGGCCCCGGCCACCGCAAGCACGGACACGACCACGGCGACCGTGAGCGCGAGGGCAGGCAGTGAGACGAGAGCCACCAACGCGGCGATCACCAGGATCAGGACGCCGAGGGTGGCCAGCAGCACGCCGGTGAGCCGGGCGACCAGGGGGCGCGAGAGCCGATACTGCGAAGGCACCCCACGATTGAACACGCCCTGCCCGCCCGGCGCCAAATGCCCCACTGGTCCGGTCGGCCCTTGTCACCGCGCGAGCCGCGGAGTCACACTCGGATCTCCACCCGATCGATGTCGGCGGGCGACGTTTCTCGGGTCGGAGGCTGTCGAGGTTCCGGCATCGTGATGACACTCGAGCACGCCATTTTGGGCCTGCGCCAGGCCCTGGACAATCCACGCCGACACCACATGTGGCGCTGGCTGGTACGTCACCGGATGGCCGGGGTCAAGGAGGCGCTGAGCCGCGAGTACTGGCAGCCCGACGGGTGGCTCGCCGCCCGCAGCGAGGCGCTGGCCCGCGAGCGCGACGGGCTGGTGCGCAGGCTCTCCGAGCTCGGCCCCCGGGTGCTGGAGGCCCCGGACGTCGAGCCGGTCCGCACCGAGCTGCACCGGCTGGTCACCGACCTCGAGCACCACCGACAGCGGCTGAGCGACCTGGCGTACGACGCGGTGACGCTCGAGCTGGGCGGCTCCGAGTAGCGCGACCACCTGAGCAGAGGGGGCGGGATTCGAACCCGCGGCTGACATCTCTGCCAGCGACCGCTTTCAAGGCGGTTCCGATCGGCCACTCCGGCACCCCTCCGAGCCGGCGACCCGGAAGCCGCCGCCACGGGGACGAAGTCTAGGGGAGCGCGAAAATCCTCAGGGCTCGACGGTGACGAGTACGTCGCCTTCCTGCACGACATCGCCCTCGCTGACCTTCACCGCGGCCACCGTGCCGGGCATCTCGACGAGCACCGGGATCTCCATCTTCATCGACTCGAGGAGTACGACGGTGTCACCGCTGTTGAGGCGATCACCGGGAGCGACGACCACCTTCATGACGTTGGCGACCATTTCCGCGACGATGTCCACGTTCCTCGGCTCCCGGGGCATGATGGCGACGCTACACCGGAGACGGCCAGGGACTGCGCACCGGTCACAGCAGCGCGTGCATCCGTCCCGGCTCCGGCCGGTGCGCCGCCGCCGCCTCGAGCCGCCGGGCCCGTCGGCCCCGGGTGCCGGTGAGGAACGTGTCCACCCGGATCACCAGGTACCCGAGCAGCAGCCCGGCCACCGCGCTGTAGACCAGGCTCAGCCCCGCTCCCGACAGCGACCGGCCCGGGCCGAGCAGGGACACCGAGGCCGCCGCGAGACCCGCGGCGCCGAAGGCGCAGACCCACCACCCCTGCCGCCGGCGGGCCCGGATCGAGACCCCCCAGGCCAGCGCCGGGAAGCCGAGCAGCAGCTCGACCGGCCGCGGCACGGCGCCGATGGTCGAGGCGACCTGGGCGGTACCGCGTCGTACCGTCTCCACCATCTCCGGGGACCCCCAGCGAGCCAGCGCCTGGGAGTAGGCCAGCGTGACCGCGAGCAGCAGCAGGCCGCCGAGCACCATGACCACGCCACGGGTGCCCAGTCCGGTGAGCCCGGCGCCCAGCCGGTACACCACCCCCATCGCGGTCAGCAGGGACAGCCCCAGGCACAGGTATCCGACCCGCATCAGCGAGACCTGCGGCTGGTAGGCGGCCGCCGCGAGCGCGCCGAACGCCACGGTGACCACCGCCACCGCGACCTCGAGCACCACCCGGCGGAACCGGGCGGCGGGGGTCGTCGCCAGCACGCCCAGCACCGAGGCCAGCACGGCGGTGCCGACCGCCGCAGCGGCGGCGAGCACCGGCATCCTGGACAGCACCGCGGCCAGGCCGACCGCCAGCGCCAGGCCGCCGCTCACGAACGGGCGCCCACCCGCCCGGGCGGCCATCCCGAAGGCGTAGCAGGTGGACACCGTCACCGCGCCCGCGGCCGGCAGCCGGCGGGGCAGCCAGGGCGGGCCCCACCAGCCGGCCACGATGGCGGCGACGCCGGCCAGCACGAGCACCACCCACGACAGCCGCAGCGCCGGCGCGAGGGCGCGGCTCAGGTCCGGTCTGCGTCGTTTGACGGGCGCGCGACGACGGCCAGAAGCCACGGATGGTCCTTCGACGGGGGTGGATGCTAGCGGGCGAAGGATACCGCCGCGGTCACATCCGCCGGTTCGCCAGGGACGGGTTGACCGCGCGCGCCTCCGCGAGCGCCTCGGTGTCGACTGCGCCGGTCACCACGGCGTCGTCGTCGCCGGCCTCGC
>DASULK010000170.1:0-5893 GCA_036278255.1 Micromonospora sp. | reverse complement strand
GTCGATCACCTTGCGGAATCCGGCGAAATTGATGATCACCGCGCCGTCGAAGCGGATCCCGGTGAGCTGCGTCAGCGTCGCCGAGAGGAGTTGCGTGCCGCCCTTGCCGCCCCGGCCGAACTGGAAAGCGGCATTGATCCGGTCGGTGCCCCCACCGAAACCGGTCGGTGCGTGCGCCGGAATCTGGACGAGCAGATCCCGCGGTACGGAGATCAGATACGCGCGATCCAACCCGGCCGGAATGTGCACGATCATGATGGTGTCGGAGCGTTCACCGGCATCCGGGTTCTTCGGTCGCTGATCGGAGCCGACGAGCAGATAGTTGAGTGGCCCGGAGACGCTGGACCGGTGCCTCGTTTCGTGGCGCGCAGCCCCGTCCAACAGCTGTTCCTTGGTGAAGGCTTTGTCGTAGCGCGTCACCAGAGTACGCAACGCCACCGTGCTGATGCCCGCAATCATCAGTAAGGCCAACCCCAAACTGAGCAGGATGCGGGCCCAACGGGGCGCCCGCCCGGTGGGTGCGGGAGGCGTCACCAGGCCCGGCGGCGTGCAGCCGGCCGCCGAGTCGCCTTCCGGGCCCCCCGGCTCCCCGGGGGTGGCCCGTTCGGGTCTGGACGTGATGCCTCCCGGACCGTGTGACGTGAGCTCTTCTCACGTCAACCTACGATCCGATCTACCCGCCGGGGGGCTTTGTAGCCACTGCGGTGGGCGGTTTATTTGCTCGGCACCACGACGCTGGGGTTCTCGGCGATGAACTCGGCGAGACTGTCTTTCTTGACCGCCCGGAACATCGCCCTACTGGTCTCGTCGAGCAGCTCCCGGCTGTTGTCGGCGTTGCCGTTGAATTCTCCACCGTTGGTCCGCAGCAGCACCAGGTCGTTGGCCGCCACACCCCGCAAGGTGTAGATGAAATCCTCGATCGGTACCCCGTTGGTGTCGACGACGAAGGCCTTCCCGGCCGCTTTGAGCAGGCCGTTGAGCTTGACCGGGTTGGTCATCCCCTCCGACATCGCCTTCTTCGCGATCCCCTTGATCAGCTTCTGCTGGTTCTGCTGGCGGCCGTAATCGCTGCCCGTGACTCCGTAGCGCTGCCGGGAGTAGTCCAGTGCCTCCCAGCCCTTCATCGTCCGGCAGCCCTTCTTGTGCACCACCGCTGGCCAGTTGCTGCCCAGTTTTTTGGCATCCGCGTTCCACATCGGCTTGCCGTTGACCATCTTCATGTGGAAGGACGTGACCTGCTCGTCCACGCAGACCGGGATGCCGCCCAACTCGTCGATGATCTTCTTGAATCCGCCGAAGTTGATGATCGCGGCGGCGTCGAAGCTGATGCCGGTCATTCGCTTGAGGGTGTCCGACATCAGCTGCGCTCCACCGGCCCAGCCGCGACCATTCTGTGCACCATGGAAGAACGCCTCCGTGGCCTTCGCGGTGCCGCCCGGGTAGCGGCTCTTCGGGAAGGGGGGCACTCGCACCTCGGTGTCGCGGGGGATGGAGAGCAGGTAGGCCTGATCGTGGGTCGCCGGAATGTGCAGGATGACGATGGTGTCGGAACGAACGTCGTCGGCGGCCCACCGTTCACGAGCGTCGACGCCGAGCAGCAGGATGTTGATGGGACCTTTCAGGTCCTTGCCGCCTTCCTCGACGGTTTTCCCGCCCTCGCCGAGCAGGTTGTCCTGCTCGATGCTGCTGGTGGCATGACTGATCAACGCCTTGCTGCCGGCGATGGTCCCGCCACTGGCCATCAAGAGCAACGCACCCATGATCACGACAAATCGGGCCCAGAACGGATCCTTGGGGCGCGAACGCTGAGAGGCCTTGCCCGGTTTGCCTCTTTGGCGGGGGATCGAGGCGCTGCGGGTGGGCGCCGTGGGCGAATCCGACGAGGGGGAACGTCGGCGGTTCTGCACCGGCATTCATGCTCCAGGTGGGGGCGGCGGAGAGGCGAGCATACTTCACGGACACCAGTTCGGTCTCGTGCGGCCACCGCTCATCAACCCGCTGTTTACCGTCATTCACGTAGCGTGTCGGAGTCGGTTTCCGTTAAGCGTGCTGCGCCCCTCAATCGGGGGTTAGTTGCCGTTCGATGGGGCCGGGGTGCCATTGTCCCGGACCCATTCGGCCATCTTATCGGCCGCTATCGACCGATACATCGCCAGCGCCTTCTCCCGGTCGGAGACCACCACCGATTCGCCGCCGATCATCTGGCTGCCCTGATGCGGGCTGGTCAGGAAGACCAGATTGTCCCCGCGCAGCTTCCGGAACTGGAACACCGTGCTCACCACGGAGAAGTCGTGGTCCACCGTGACCGCGGCGGTCGCCGAGGTGAGGAAGGCATTCAGCTTCGCCGGATTGGTCAGCGTGCCCGTACTGGCCGCCTTGTCCAGCACCGCCCGCAAAAACTCCTGTTGATGACGCATCCGAGCGAAGTCGCCGTCCGGGAACTGCTTACGCTGCCGGATCCAGTCGAGGGCCTCCGCGCCGTTCATCTGGTTCCGGCCCTTCTTGAACTTCCGGTACGGCTTGTGGATGGAGGTGATGTCCCGTTCCACGTACAGCTCCACCCCGCCCAGCGCGTCGGTGACCTCCTTAAAACCGGCGAAATCAATCGCCATGACGTGATCGATCCGTACGTCGGTGAAGCATTCGACGGTGCGTACCGCCAGCGGCAGGCCGCCGAAGGCGAAGGCGGCATTAATCTTGCGCCGTTGGCCGGTGTCGCAGGCTGCGCCGGCGTTCTCCGGGATCGGGACGTGCAGGTCGCGCGGGATGGAGACCACGTAGGCCCGGTCATGGCTGGACGGAATGTGCAACAGCATGACCGTGTCGGCCCGCCATTTACCGCCCCGGTCCATCGGGGCGTCCGGGTCGCGGGAGTCGGTCCCGACCAGCAGCATGTTCAGCGCCCCGTCCACGGCCTTGACCGGGCGGTCATCGGTGAGCGTGGAGAAGGCGTCGGTCCGTTTCAGCTCGTCGTTGATGTTGTTGGCGTAGACCCAGAGGCCACCCATGCCGATCAAACTGAGGATCAGGATCGCGACACCCGCCACCAGGGCGATCCGCCCCCATCGTGGCCTCGGTCTGCGGGGCTGCGGCCCGCCGTACCACTCCGGCCCACCCGGCCGCCCCGGCCCGCCAGGACCGCCGGGCCCCCCGCCGTACACGCCGCGGCGCTGCTGTCTCGCGGGTGCCGGCACCCGGGCCCGGCCGGTGGTGGCCCCCCTCGGCAGTGGTGGGCCCGCGCCCGGTACGGGGGGCGGCCCAGCGGACCGGGAAACCGGCCGGCCGTACGGCACGGATCCTCCTGGCGTTCTGCCCGACATAACTGCCAGGGTACGGAGGAAACCTGAGAGCGTTGGTGCGCCACCACGTAAGCGGCACGATCTGACGATAAAAACTTTTCGGATCAGCCCATTCGCTGGCGGAAGTGCTCTATGGTGCGGCGCAGCCCCTCCTCGGGGCTGACGGTGGGCTGGTAGCCGAGTCGTTCCCGCGCCAGCGTCAGATCTGGACGCCGCATCTCCGGGTCATCCGGCGCCCGTGTGACGTACGTTACCTCGGATGGGCTTCCGGTCAGCTTCACGATCAGCTCGGCCAGTTCCCGCATCGAGATCTCATGCTCGGTGCCACAGTTGATCGGCCCCGTCTCGGTCGAATCGAGCAGCAGCAGAATGCCCCGCACAAGATCGTCGACGTAGCAGATCGAGCGGGTCTGGGTGCCGGTGCCGTGCACGGTGAGCGGCTCGCCCCGCAGCGCCTGCGCAATGAAGGTCGGGATGGCCCGCCCGTCATCCGGTCGGATACGCGGCCCATAAGTATTAAAAATACGGACGATCCCGGCGTCGAGGCCCCGGTAGCGGTGGTACGCCATCGTCGCCGCCTCCGAGAAGCGCTTCGCCTCGTCGTAGACGCTACGGATACCGATCGGGTTGACGTTGCCCCAGTAGGACTCCTTCTGCGGGTGCTCCTTCGGATCGCCGTACGCCTCAGAGGTGGAGGCGAGGAGAAAACGGGCACCATCGGCGACCGCCCGGTCGAGCAGATGCAACGTGGCCAGCGAGCCGACCCGCAGGATCTCGATCGGCACGGCGGTGAAATCGGTGGGGCTCGCCGGTGAAGCCAAATGCAGGATCGCGTCAAACCGCTCCGCGACCGCCGGATGATGCTCCGGCAGCCCGTCGGACACATCCGCCTCGACGAGGGTGAAACGTGGGTGGTCGGCCAGGTGCGCGAGGTTCTCCTTCGACCCGGTGATGAAGTTGTCCAACGCCACCACGGTGCAGCCGCGGTCGATGAGCACATCGATCAGGTGTGACGGGACGAACCCGGCCCCTCCGGTGACAAGAATCCGGTGACCATCTCCGAACCGCTGGGCTACGACCATGCGATCAGGGTACCCAGACGGCATGGCACCTCCGCAGCAGCCGTCAGCCGGCCAGTTCGCGGTACCGGCCACGGTAGTGCACCAACGGCGCCGTCTCACCCAGTTCAACCGTCTCGATGGTCGCCTCCACCAGCAGCGCCCAGCCGTACTCCCGGGCCCGGTCGAGCCGGCACCCCACCCAGGTCCCCACGTCGGCGGGCACCGGGCCGTAGGGCGTGTCGGTCCAGTCGTACCCCTTGAAGATGCCGCCGGGTGCGGGCATCAGACCGGCGAAGCGGTCCGCGAGCTGCCGGTGCGTCGGCCCCAGCGGCGTCACCGCGAACCGCCTGGTCGCGGAGGCCGCCGCCCACAGCTCCGACTCGTCGTCGATCAGGCCGAGCAGCCGACCCGGATCACCGTCGGCGACAACCGTGGACGAGACGGTCAGCCCCGCCGCCACAGCCTGGCCGCTTCCGGGCGCAGTGCCGCCCGCCGTCCAGAGCGTCACCGCCGCAGCCAGCCGCCCCCGCAACCGGCGTACGGGCGACCGCTGGTGCTCCGGCGTCGCGAACGGGTCGGTGTAGTGGATCTCGGCACCCGGCTCGATATTCGTCACCCGCCCAAGGTAGTCCCGCTCAGGGGTTGCCGACGGGGTGCCCGCTCAGGGCGGTCAGGCTTGATCCCTTCGCCGGTCACCCCGTCGGCAACCCCACAACGCTGTGAACCGAGGCGGCAGGACGGCTTTCTTCCCAGCAGGTCTCCGGTTGATTAACGGCGGGGGGTGACGGCAACCAGGAGTTCGGGCATCCGCCGGTCGAGCACGTCGCCGGCGAGGTAAGTGCCGAGCGCCGCCGCCCCGACGCCGTAGACGAGACCGATCGGCAGGGCCAACCAGAGCCAGACCCCGTCCAACAGAACGGCACCGATCACCATCGGCAGCGTCACGGCGGCCCCGCCGGCGAGCGTCAGCAGGCTGAGGGCACTCTTCGCCACCCCCGCGCCGGTGTTGATGGCGAAGGGGTTGGAGGTCTCCGGGAGGTCGTAGGCGGCGAGGACCGACACGAACAGGTTGGCGGCCAATCCGGTGCCGTACGCCGCGAGCAGCATGCCGACCATCATCCCGATCCAGCTCGGCTCGCCGAGCAGGAGCGCGACCAGGACGGCGATCGCCACCAGCAGCGGCAGGATGTAGAGGGAGTAGGCGATGCTCCGGGCTCGCAACTCCACCTTCCCCGGCACACCGGCGACCACGTTGGCCGCGTACGCGGTGCCGTCATAGCCGAACTGGTTGGCCAGGCTGATCGCGGCCAGCGCGCCGACGAAGATCATCGACAGCCCCATCGTGACCGGCGAGGGCTCGAAAGCCGTCTCCCCTTCGAGTTCGCCGAGCATGCCCGTACCGCTGAGGCTGACCATCACCGGTACGAAGACACCGACCACCGCGAGGGTGATGATGCCGGCACGGCGCCGGGTATCGCGCCACCAGTAGCGGGCTTCGCGGGCGACGAGGGCGCCGTTGCGGTTGCGGGGAAG
>DASULK010000169.1:0-5821 GCA_036278255.1 Micromonospora sp. | reverse complement strand
GGTGGCGGTCCGGATGCCGCTGCACCCGGTCGCGCTGGAGGTGCTCCGCGAGACGGGACCGATGGCTGTCTCGTCGGCCAACCAGCACGGTGAGCCGGCCGCGGTGACCGCGGAGGAGGCGAGCGCACAACTCAGCTACCTGGTGCGGGTCTACCTGGAGGCCGGCCCCTGCCCGGATCCGGTGCCGAGCACGATTGTTGACGTCACCGGGGAGGTGCCCCGCCTGCTGCGGGAGGGTGCCATCCCGATGGAGAAGTTGCGGGATGTGGTCCCCGACATCGAAAGCGGGGTGTCCTGAATGCCACCGTTCACGGTCCTCCACGTCTGCATGGGTAACATCTGCCGCTCGCCGATGGCCGAGCGGCTGCTGGTGCACGCCGTCCGTACCCGGTTGGCCCGCTCCGCGGCCGGCCCGGGCGCGGAAGCGGTACCCGCCCCCGAGGAGCTGGTGTTCAGCCACAGCGCCGGCACCGGAGGCTGGCACGCCGGCGACGACATGAATCCGCCCGCCGCCCGCCAGCTGCGCGCTCGGGGCGCTGATTCCACCGGATTTCAGGCCCGCAAGCTGGGCGCGGAGCACATCGAGGCCACGGATCTGGTGCTGACCGCCACCGCCGACCAGGCGGAGTACGTGGTGGCGTTGCGCCCCGACGCGGCGGCGCGCACCTTCGTCCTCGGCCACTTCGGCCGGCTGTTGAACAGCATCGATGCCGCGGCCCTGCCGCCGTCCGCACCCACCCCCCAGGCGGTGTACGCCCGCGGGATCGCCCTGGTGGCCGCGGCCGACGACGCCCGGCGCGGGGCGGCACCGCTGGTCGGCGATGACCTCGAGGACCCCTGGGGGCGGGGTGAGCAGTGCTTCATCCAGGTCGCCGATGAGATTGAAGAGACACTCTATCCGCTCGCGGCCCTCCTGCTGCCTTAGCGCGCAGCGAGCCAACCTGGTGTGGGGCTGCATCGGGTCAGCCACCTAGACTGCGGGGATGAGCACCTTCTGGGGGCCGGATTTCGCCGAACTGGAGGCGACCGATCCGGAAATCGCCGGGGTTGTCGTTGGTGAGCTCGCCCGGCTGCGCAGCGGGCTGCAGTTGATCGCCAGCGAGAACTTCACCTCGCCTGCTGTGCTGGCCGCGCTCGGCTCCACGTTGACGAACAAGTACGCCGAGGGCTATCCGGGCCGGCGCTACTACGGCGGCTGCGCCGAGGTCGACCGCGCCGAGGAGATCGGCATCGCCCGGGCGAAGGCGCTTTTCGGTGCCGAGCACGCCAACCTGCAGCCGCATTCGGGGGCGAACGCCAACTTGGCCGCCTACGCCGCGCTGGTGCAGCCCGGGGACACGGTGCTGGCGATGGACCTGCCGCACGGCGGGCACCTGACACATGGCAGCCGGGTCAACTTCTCCGGGAAGTGGTTCGCCACGGTCGGCTACCGGGTCCGCCCGGACACCGAGTTGATCGACTACGACGAGGTGCGGGACCTCGCCCTCGAACACCGACCCAAAATGATCATCTGCGGCGCGACGGCCTACCCCCGACTGATCGACTTCGCCCGGTTCCGGCAGATCGCCGACGAGGTCGGGGCGTACCTGATGGTGGACGCGGCCCACTTCATCGGCCTGGTCGCCGGCAAGGCCATCCCGTCCCCGGTGCCGTACGCCGATGTCGTCTGCTTCACCACCCACAAGGTGCTGCGCGGCCCGCGCGGCGGAATGATCCTCTGCCGGGAGGAGATGGCCCAGCGCATCGACAAGGCGGTCTTCCCCTTCACCCAGGGCGGACCGCTGATGCATGCGGTCGCCGCCAAGGCGGTCGCGCTCCGCGAGGCCGCGGCACCGGAGTTCCAGGAGTACGCCGCCCGGGTCATCCGGAACGCGCAGGCGCTGTCCGCCGGCCTCGCCGACGGGGGCATGCGCCCCGTCTCCGGCGGCACCGACACCCACCTGGCCTTGATCGACCTGCGTGAGATCGGTGTGACCGGGCGCGAGGCCGAGGAGCGCTGCGACCTCGCCGGCATCACGCTCAACAAGAACGCCATCCCGTACGACCCGCAGAAGCCGATGATCGCCTCCGGTATCCGGGTCGGCACCCCGAGCGTCACCACCCAGGGCATGGGGGAGGCCGAGATGCGGCGGGTCGCCGACCTCATCGGCCGCGCGGTGCGTACGGCTCCGGCCGACGCCGGTGGTGCGGACCGGCTGCGGAGGGTCGGGGAGGAAGTGGCTGAGCTGGTCGCCGCCTTCCCGGCGTACCCCCGATGAGCGCCCCGCGGGCCGGCGAGCCGGGGGCGATCCGTGCGCGTCTGCCGTATCTGCGGACCACCCTGGGCGCTTCGGGCGTGCTGTTGGTGGTGGCGGCGGGTGTCGCCGCCCTGCTGCGGGGGGCCACCGGTGCTGCCGGTGCCGCCGCCGGGGTCGCCCTGGTGGTGATCAGCTACCTGATCTCCGGCATCTCGGTGGCCTGGGCGGACGCGGTCCATCCCCGGATGATCATGCCGGTCGGTCTGGTGACCTATGCCGTCAAGGTCGTCATCCTCGGCGTGGCGATGGCGGCGGTCGCCGCGACCGGCTGGCCCGGGCTCGGGCCGATGGGCGCCACGATCATCGCCGCGGTGATGGTCTGGGCCGGGGCGCATCTGGTCTGGGCGGTCCGCACACCGATGCCCTATGTGGAGCCGGACGGTGAATAGCGTCGACCTGCTTCCGGACCGGGGTAACGTGGACCGGGACTTGCCGCGCACCTGACCCACACCCGCGCCCGATGCCGGTGCGGGGGGTGCGCCGCGCCCCCTCCTGACCGGCTGATATCGTTCGCCACGTTATGGCCGATCACCACCACCCCCGCGATTCCGATGAGCCTTCGTCGGAGGGCGTGGCCGGTGCCGTCGTGGGTTACCTGATCGCCGGCATCGGCGCATGGGGACTCATAGGCTGGCTGGTGGAGCGGTGGCTCGGCCTACCAAAAGGAATTGGGATCGCTACAGGCATGATGATCGGTGCCGCTGGTGCGATCTACCTGATTATGAAGCGGCTCAATGCTTAGTGTCGGTACGGGCCGATGTGTGGGAGTGCGGAGGATGACACGGTGAGCGGACAGCTGGTCGTCGCCCAGGATTTGCCCTGGCCCCCCACGGTCGACGACTTCTTCCTGCCCGGGCTGGTGGGCCCGTGGATCACCAAGTTCACCATCATGATCTGGCTCGCTGTGGCGTTGCTGATCGTTTTCTTTGTGAACGCCTACCGCAAGCCGACTCTGGTGCCGAGCCGGAAACAGTGGGCCGTCGAATCGCTCTACGGCCTGATCCGCGACGGCGTGGCCCGGGACCAGATGGGCGACACCGGCATCAAGTTCGCGCCCTACCTGACGGTGCTGTTCAGCTTCATCGTGCTGACCAACATCTTCGGTATCGTGCCGGGCCTGCAGATCTCGCCGAACTCGCACATCGCGTTCCCGATCGTGCTGGCACTCATCTCATTCGTGCTCTATCTGGCGGTCGGGGTCCGCAAACACGGCTTCTTCCGTTATCTCAGGATGAGCCTGATCTTGCCCGGCGTGCCCTGGCCGATGCACATCCTGCTGATTCCGATCGAGTTTCTGCAGAACTTCGTCAACCGGCCGGTCACCCTCGCCGTGCGACTCTTCGCCAACATGTTCGCCGGCCACCTGATCCTGCTCGTCTTCACCGTCGGTGGATTCGTGATGCTCGCCTCGGACAACCTGTTCATCCAGGCGAGTTCCATCTTCGCTTTCCTGATGACGGTCCTGATGACTTTCTTCGAGCTACTGGTCGCCGTCCTGCAGGCGTACGTCTTCGTGGTGCTGAGCGCCAACTACCTCTCAACCTCGCTGGCGGAACAGTAGTGACCCGCCCGCGTTGCCCGAGGCCCCGCAAGCTATAAATACCGATCGTCGTACGCGTGATATCCACGCGGCCAACTAGGAGGAATTCCCGCAATGAGCGTTCTCGCCGCGATCGAGGGCAGCGTCAACACCATCGGCTATGGTCTCGCCGCCATCGGCCCCGCGCTCGGTGTTGCGCTGGTCTTCGCCGCCTACATCCAGTCGAGCGCCCGTCAGCCCGAGTCCGCCGGCTACAACCGCACCTGGCTGATCCTCGGCTTCGCCCTGATCGAGGCGCTGGCGCTCTTCGGCCTGGTGCTCGCCTTCGCCGTCGGTGGCTGATTACCCGCATCTGATCCCGGAGGTCTGAGATGTTCATCGCCGCCGAAGGGGCCGAGCACAGCCCGATCCTGCCGATCTGGCAGGAGATCGTCGTTGGTTCGATCTCCTTCGCCATCCTCGTCTTCGTGCTGCTCCGATTCGTCATGCCGCGCATGGAGTCCATGTACCAGGCGCGTGTCGAAGCGATCGAGGGGGGCCTGAAGCGGGCCGAGGCCGCGCAGGCCGAGGCCAACAAACTGCTCGAGCAGTACAAGGCGCAGCTCGCCGAGGCTCGTAGCGAGGCTGCCAAAATCCGCGACGACGCGCGGGCCGACGCGGAAGGCATCCGGCAGGACGTCCTGGCCAAGGCCCGGGAAGAGTCCGATCGGATCATCGCCGCGGGCAAGGATCAGCTCGCCGCGGAGCGGCAGACCCTCGTGCGTGAACTGCGCACGGAGGTCGGCACCCTCGCGGTCGACCTGGCCAGCAAGATCGTCGGTGAGGCGCTGGCCGACGAGGCCCGCCGCAAGGGCACCGTCGAGCGGTTCCTGACCGGCCTGGAGAGCGCGGGGGCCCGCTGATGCAGGCTGCCAGCAGGGAGTCCCTCGCGATCGCGTCCGAGCGTCTGGAGGCGTACGTCAGCGGCGCCGAGCCGGCCGCGATCGCCACGACGGCGGACGAGATCCTCTCGTTGGCCGCCGTGCTGCAGCGTGAGCCGCGGCTGCGGCGGGCGCTCTCCGATCCCGCCCGCCCCTCCGATGACCGCTCCGGCCTCCTTTCCGGCCTGATCGCCGGTAAGGTGGGGGCGGACGCGAAGGAACTGCTCACCGCGCTGGTCTCCGGTCGGTGGTCATCACCGTCCGAGCTGCTCGACGCCACCGAGCGGCTCGGCGTGGCAGCGCTGCTCGCCAGCGCCGACCGCGCCGGCGACCTCGGTGAGGTCGAGGATGAGCTGTTCCGGTTCGGCCAGGTGGTCGCCGCGGATGCGGGACTGAGTAGTGTGCTGGCCGATCCGGTCACCCCGGCGAGCCGGCGGGCCGAGCTGGCCCGCACCCTGCTCGAAGGGAAGGCCAAACCACTGACGATCCGTCTGGTGGAGATGGCACTCGCCGGTTTCGGTGGCCGCTCCTTCTCCGGGGCGGTGACCCGGCTGGTGGAGTTGGCCGCTGAACGCCGTGAGCGGCAGGTGGCGTACGTCACCGTCGCGGCGCCCCTCAGCGATAAGGAGGAGCGCCGCTTGGGCACCATGTTGTCCCAGATGTACGGTCGGGAGGTCTCCCTGAAGCAGCAGGTGGATCCGGAGATCCTCGGCGGGATGAGCGTTCAGGTCGGCTCCGATCTCTACGACGGCACGATCCTGCGCCGGTTGACCGAGACCCGTAACGCGCTCACGCAGCACTGATTAGAGACATGCCTACTAGCCCTGCCGCTCTGCGGTAAGTCCGGGCCCGGAATAGAGGAAGCAGAGGATGGCCGAGCTGACCATCTCAGCGGAGGAGATCCGCGGCGCGCTAGAGCGCTACGTCTCCGCCTACAAGCCCGACATCTCCCGTGAGGAGGTCGGCATCGTCGCCGACGCCGGCGACGGCATCGCCCACGTCGAAGGGCTGCCTTCGACGATGGCCAACGAGCTGTTGGAGTTTGAGGACGGCACCCTCGGCGT
>DASULK010000168.1:0-3190 GCA_036278255.1 Micromonospora sp. | reverse complement strand
CGGCCGAGGCCCGACCGGCCGATCGCGGTCGCGCACATCGGGCAGGGTTGGCAGCTGGTGAACATGGTGGTGGCGGCCGCACGTTCGGAGGTGAGTTCCCGAGCGGCCCAGCGGGCCAGCTTCAGTTCCGGATGAGCGGTGATGTCCGAGTCAGAGACCACGGTGTTGTGGTCCTCGATCAAAACGGTGCCGTCCGCACCGACCAGCAAGGAGCCGAACGGTCGTTCGCCGGACGCCCCGGCCTTGCTGGCGAGTTCCACGGCACGACGGAGAAACTTCTCGTCGTCGGGGGTCATCGGTCCTCCTGAGATTTGTGGTACGCGGCCACGGCCGCAAGGGTCTGCCAGGCGCGTTCGGGCTGGCGGATCTCGGTCAGGTCGCCGTTGAACGGGTCGAGTACCACCGTCTCCGCGCCGAGCAGACGGATCTGGTCGATGTCGGCGATGATCTGGTCGATGGTGCCGACACCGGCGAGCCGGTCCGGGGCGGTGAACGCTTCTCGGGTCTCCCGGAGTTTGATGCGCGGCGCCAACGCGGGAACCGGGCGGCCCAGCTCGTCGGCGGTGGCCTTCAGCCGCCTGGCTGCGTCTGCCAGCCATCCGGGCGTAACCCGCAGCGGATGCCAGGCGTCACCGAGCCGTACCGCGCGACGGATGCCGGCGTCGCTGTTGCCGCCGACCCAGATCGGGATCGCGGCCGTGTCGTAGTCCTCGGTGTTGCGCCAGGCGTCGCACATTGTGTGCAGGTACTCGTCGGTCAGCGCGCCGCGCCGCCGGAACGGCACGCCAAGTGCTTCGAACTCCTGCCGGGCCCAGCCGACGCCGACGCCGAGGATGAACCGGCCGCCGCTGAGCCGGTTGAGGTTCGCCGCCATCCTGGCGGTGAGCAGCGGGTGCCGGTACGGGACGATGAGCACGGTCGTGCCCAGCCGGACTCGGCGGGTCACCCCGGCCAGCCAGGACAGCGTGGTGAACGGCTCGTAGAACGGCGGCGGATACTTCTCGGCCACGTCTGGGGTCACCGCGATGTGGTCAGAAACCATCAGCAGGTCGAAGCCGAGCCCCTCGACCGTCTGCGCCCACTGTCGCAGCATGTCGGGGTCGGTACCCGGGGCGAAGTTCGGTACGTTCACGCCGATTTGCACACGTCCCAGGCTAGCTACCGTGGGTCCAGCTTGGAACAACTTGTTCCCTGCCTTTGCTGGCTTTCGCCGTGGATCCGCCGCTATATTTGCTTGATAGCCGAGAATCTTGACGCCGTCGATTGGTCCATCCTGACCGAGTTGCAGGGCGACGGCCGCCTGCCGATCACCGAGCTCAGCCGCCGGATCAAGCTGAGCGCGTCGGCCACCAGCGAGCGGGTCAGGCGACTGGAGGCGATCGGTGTGATCACCGGCTACCGCGCCGAGGTCGACCTACCCAAGGCGGGCTTCGCCGTACTCGCGGTGGTCCGGCTGAAGTATCCCGGCAGCCGTCACGAACCGCTGCACCGGCTACTCGAGCGACGGCCGGAGATTCTAGAGTGCCTGCGCACCACAGGAGAGGACTGCTACCTGCTGAAGGTGGCCGCGACGTCGATGGCGCACCTCGAACAGGTCGTCAACGAACTTGCCGCGTTCGGCAGCACCACCACCAACGTGGTCTACAGCGCCACCCTGCCCTATCGCGGCCCGCGCCTGACACCGCCCCATTCGTGATCCGGCGTACGAACGCCCTTCGCCGTGCGGGAACGACCGCAAAGGCGCCGCCGGGCTAGGGGTGCCGCCGCGCCTCTGGCCTTCGGCTGCCAAGCGGGCGGTTGCAGCCCGCCGGGCGGCGCGACATACGACGAAGCCATGGGCCGCCTGGGTACTGGCAGCTAGGGTTCAGTCCTGCTGGTCAGCCGCCCGGCGCGCTGCGCGGTCGTGGCGGTCGACTGCTCGGGCGTGAGCGATCGCGAGTAGCCGGTCGATCTCGGGCAGCATCTGCGGGCCGGGCATGACTATGCTGCCGAAGCCGTACAGCGCGTAGCCGGGGTGCGGCACGAGGGTGTCCAGCCGGGCGAAGTCGAACTCGTGCCGGTGCTCCTCGAAGGCCTTGGGCGGGAAGCCGAACGCCCTCTCGAACTCGGCTCGGCCCAGGTCCAGGTTGAGGCGGAAGACGCCGGGACGGTCGAGTTGGGAGGCCTCGTCGAAGTCGGGCACATCGTGCTCGACGATGGTGGCGAACGGCTGACGGCGGTCCGGACCGACGTAGAAGAACCGGTCGCCCCAGGTGCCCTCGGGTGATCCGTTCTCTTCGCTCGCCACGATCTGCTCGACGCCGGGTAGCGCGAGAATCCGGTCGGCGAGCACGGCCGCGTTGACGCCGACCGGGATGTGCAGCACCGCGTCGGCGTGTTCGATGGTGGCCTGATCCAGCGGGAAGTAGCGGTAGTCGTGCGTTCTCTGCTCGGCCGCCGCTATTTCGGATGCCCGGACGTACCGAGGAAGAGTGGTTCCCTGCTGGAGTTTGCCTTCGTAGGTCGACATGCTGGGCGCCTCGATATCGAGTGCCGGGCTCGCGCCCAGGCTGCCGATGATCACCGCGTACTGGTCTTTCAGCAGCGATGCGATGATCGCGCCGGCGCCGGCCCACGACACGTCCATTCCGGCCATCGTCATCGTGCTCGAGTGGCGCTGGAGGTGCGTGTTGTGCGCGAAGACCAGCGTAGGTCCGCGGTGTGCCTCGGTCGACCGGATCGCGAGCAGGTTTTCGGCCATCAGCGCGCCCCGGACCCCGGCCAGGCGGGCGAAGCGTTCCTCCTGCTTCAGTGGCGCAGCGGCCGCGGCGTGGTAGCGCAGCACCGCGACGGCGGACGTGGCGTGTACGAACGCCGCCTGCCAGCCCTCGGGTCGGTGGGGTGCCTGCAGGTACAGCTCGGTCAGCAGGTCGTCGGCGATCACCCGCAGTCGCTGGGCGTCGGCCGAGCGCCCGATCGACCTGCCGGGCTCCCAGATCGCGGCCGTGTCGCTCCAGCGAGCCTCGTCCCCGATCAGGTCGTCGATCTCCGCTGATCGGTCGAGGCCGAGGAAGTCGCAAACCCGGGTGAGGTAGCGCCGTGGACTCGGGGCGCCCTCGATCTCCAGCGGGGCGTCGAAGCCGTGGAACGTCAGGCGCTCGGAAGCCGGCCGCCCGGCGTTCCACTCGCGCATCCGCAGCAGCAGGTCGCG
>DASULK010000167.1:0-6090 GCA_036278255.1 Micromonospora sp. | reverse complement strand
CGCTGCACCCGAACGAGGCCCCCCGGTTGGCAGATCTCGATGAGGCGTTGCGCGTGATCGAGACGCTGTCCGGCGACGATCGGGTCCGCGGGATCGGCGAGACCGGCCTGGACTTCTTCCGCACCGGCGAGGACGGGCGAGTCGCGCAGGAGGCCAGCTTCCGCGCACACATCGCCATCGCCAAGCGGTACGGCAAACCGCTGGTCATCCACGACCGGGACGCCCACGACGATGTGCTACGGGTCCTCGACGACGAGGGGGCCCCCGACACCGTTGTGCTGCACTGCTTCTCCGGCGACGCCGACTTCGCCGCCGAGTGTGTCCGCCGCGGCTACCTGCTCAGTTTCGCCGGCACCGTCACCTTCGCCAACGCGGCGACGCTGCGGGAGGCGGCGAAGGTCACCCCGCTGGATCAGCTGTTGGTGGAGACCGACGCCCCCTACCTCACTCCGATGCCCTACCGGGGACGACCGAACGCCTCGTACCTGATACCCCTGACGGTCCGGTCGCTCGCCGACACCACCGGCATCGACCTGGCCGAGCTCTGCGCCGCCCTCTCCGCCAACGGCGAGCGGGTCTTCGGCCCCTGGTGACCAGCTGGCAGAGGTCCGGGCGGGGGTTTCCGGCGAAGGGATCAAGCCTGACCGCCCTGAGCGGGCACCCCCGCCCGGACCGGCCGGCAGACTCCGCACCCGTACGCTGACAGGCATGTCCGGTCTTCTCGGCCCGGCGGAGATCCGGGAGTTGGCCGCCCGCCTCGGCATCATGCCGACCAAGAAGCTGGGCCAGAACTTCGTGCACGACCCCAACACCGTCCGCCGGATCGCGGCCACCGCAGAGTTGACGCCCGAGGAGGTGGTGGTCGAGGTCGGGCCCGGCCTGGGCTCCCTCACCCTGGCCCTGCTGCCGGCTGCCGCCCACGTCCACGTCGTCGAGATCGACCCGTCGCTCGCCGCCGCGCTGACCCACACCGTCACCACCCATGCCGGCCCGGCCGCCGCCGCCCGGCTCACCGTCCACACCGCCGACGCGCTACGGATCACGGCCGCCGACCTGGGGGAACCGGAGCCGAGCGCGCTGGTCGCCAACCTGCCGTACAACGTCGCCGTGCCGGTCCTGCTGCATCTGCTCGCCGAACTACCGGCGCTGCGGCACGGCCTGGTCATGGTGCAGAAGGAGGTGGCCGACCGGCTCACCGCCGGCCCCGGCTCGAAGATCTACGGCATCCCCTCGGTCAAGCTGGCCTGGTACGCCACGGCACGAAGCGCCGGCCGGGTGCCGCCCAACGTCTTCTGGCCGATGCCCAACGTCGACTCCGGCCTGGTCGCCTTCACCCGGCGCCAGCCGCCCCGCACCGACGTGGCCCGGACGCAGGTCTTCGCGGTGATCGATGCGGCCTTCGCGCAACGTCGCAAAACGCTGCGCGCGGCGCTCGCCGGCTGGGCCGGTGGGGCGGATCGTGCGGCGGCCGCGCTCACCGCCGCAGGCATCGATCCGGGTGCCCGCGGTGAATCCCTCACCGTTGAGCAGTTCGCCGCCATCGCGGCCTCTGTCCCGATCGCCCCGTCCACGGTTGAGTAGGCTGACGCTGTGCCCCACCAACCATCTGCCTCCCCACCCCCGTCGAACAGGAAAACCGCGCCGTGACCGAGGCGTGGCTGCCGGAGAGCGACGAGCCGCAGCGGCGGGGGGCGGCCGGCACCGTCAAGGTCCGTGTGCCAGCAAAGATCAACCTTCACCTCGGGGTCGGCCCGTTACGCCCCGACGGCTATCACGAACTCAACACCGTCTATCACGCGATCTCCATCTACGACGAGCTGACCGCGCGGCGCGGTGACACCCTGACCTTGACGATGGAGGGGGAAGGCGCCGGCGAGCTGGCGCTCGACGACTCCAACCTCATCATGCGGGCGGCCCGGGCGCTCGCCAGCTATGCCGGGGTGCCCGCCCACGCCCGACTGCATCTGCGCAAACAGATCCCGCTCGCCGCCGGGCTCGCCGGCGGCAGCGCCGACGCCGCCGCCACCCTGGTCGCCTGCGACACCCTCTGGGGCACCGGGCTCTCCCGCGATGAGCTCGCCGCCATCGCCGCCGGCCTCGGCTCCGACGTACCCTTCCTCGTCCATGGCGGCACCGCCCTCGGCACCGGCCACGGAGAAACGATCAGCCCGGTGCTCGCCCAGCCAACCTCCTGGCACTGGGTGGTGGCGCTGGCCGACACGGGCCTCTCGACCCCCGCCGTCTACCACGAGATCGACCGGCTGCGAGCCGCCGGCACGGCCCCGGCGCCGCTGGCCAGCGCCGATGCGCTCCTCGCCGCGCTGCGCCAACGCGACCCGGCCGTCCTCGGCGCCGCCCTCGGCAACGACCTGCAGCCCGCGGCGCTCTCCCTGAGACCGGCGCTCGCCCAGGTACTCAGAGCCGGCCAGGAGGCGGGCGCCCTCGCCGGAATCGTCTCCGGCTCCGGCCCGACCTGCGTCTTCCTCGCCGCCGACGCCACCGATGCGGA
This sequence comes from Micromonospora sp., assembly GCA_036278255.1. GTDB lineage: Bacteria > Actinomycetota > Actinomycetes > Mycobacteriales > Micromonosporaceae > DASULK01. The sequence continues at coordinate 3,581 of DASULK010000167.1, read as the reverse complement.
GCGGCTGGCAACCGAACTGGCCGCAGCCGGGGTCTGCCACCAGACGCGCACCGCCCACGGCCCCGTCGCCGGTGCCCGGGTGGTCTGAATGGCCAACATCATCAACGTGGACCGGGTCTCCAAGGGCTACGGCGCGGCCGGGCAACTGCTCACCGACGTCTCCCTGGGCCTCGACGATACCGACCGGATCGGCGTTGTCGGGCTCAACGGCTCCGGAAAATCCACGCTGCTGCGGCTGCTCACCAAGGACGAGGAGCCGGACGCGGGACGGGTCACCCACCGCCGCGGACTGCGGATCGCCGCACTGCCGCAGGCCCTTGCGCTCGCCGCCGCGGCGACGGTGCGCGACGTCGTGCTCGGCACCGCCTGGCTGCCGGAAGGGTTCGGCGCCGAACACGAATGGGCCGGTGACGCCGGGGTCCGGGCAATCCTCGACGGGCTCGGCATGGCGGACCTCGGACTCGATCAGCCGGTCGGCCCCATGTCCGGCGGCGAACGGCGGCGCATCGCCCTCGCGGCCCTGCTGATCCGCCCGGCGGACCTGCTCGTGCTGGACGAGCCGACCAACCACCTCGACGTCGCCGGCATTGACTGGCTCGCCCATCACCTCACCGCACGACGTGGCGCCCTGGTGGTCGTCACCCACGACCGGTGGTTCCTCGACGCCGTCTGCACCACCACCTGGGAGGTCGCCGACCAGACCGTACGCAGCTACGACGGGGGCTTCGCCGCCTGGACGCTGGCCCGCGCGGAGCGGGAACGCCGGGCCGCCGTCGCCGAAGCCCGCCGGCAGAACCTCCTGCGTAAAGAGATCGCGTGGCTGCAGCGGGGAGCGCCCGCCCGTACCGCCAAACCGCGTTTCCGCATCGAAGCCGCCAACGCCCTGATCGCCGACGTGCCGCCGCCGCGTGACACGGTGGCGCTGCACCGGCTGGCCACCGCCCGACTTGGGAGGCAGGTCTACGACCTGGAGAACGTGACGGAGTACGCCGGGCCGAAACTGATCCTCGACGAGTTGACCTGGCAGGTCGGGCCCGGGGACCGGATCGCCGTCGTCGGCCCCAACGGCGCCGGCAAGAGCACCCTGCTGCGGCTACTCGCCGGCGACAGCGAGCCCGACCAGGGGCGGATCGTCACCGGCGCTACCGTCCGGCCGGCGTTCCTGTCCCAGGAGTTGGCCGAACTTCCCGGTGAACTACGGGTGCTCCAGGCGGTGGAGGAGGTGGCCCGCCGGGTCATGTTCGGCGACCGGGAGCTGGGTGCCGCCCAGCTCGCCGGACTCTTCGGCTTCGACGACCGCCGCCTCTGGACCCCGGTCAGCGACCTGTCCGGCGGTGAACGCCGCCGCCTGCAGCTGCTGCGACTGCTGGCCACCGAGCCCAACGTGCTGCTCCTCGACGAGCCCACCAACGACCTCGACACCGACACCCTGGCCGCCCTGGAGGATCTGCTGGATTCGTGGCCGGGCACTCTCATCGTCGCCAGCCACGACCGCTACCTGATTGAGCGGGTCAGCGACGAGGTCTACGCCATGTTCGGCGACGGCGATCTCACCCACCTGCCGGGTGGGATCGACGAGTACCTTGCCCGCATCGCCGCCACCACACTCCCCGCCGAGCCGGGCCGGGGTGGCCCGCACTTCGGTGACGGCGGCGTGACCGACGAGGTCCCCGCCAGGCCGGAGCAGGGGAGCGGGCCCTCCGCCGCCGAACTACGCGCCGCCCGCAAGGAGCTGGCCCGGCTCGAACGGCAGATCGACAGGTTGACCCAGCGGGAGGCGGCATTGAACGACCAGCTCGCCGCCGCCGCCACCGACTACCTCAAACTCGCCGAACTCGACGACCAGCTGCGGGCCGTACGCGAAGAGCGGGAAGAGACCGAGGAGACGTGGCTGGCACTGGCTGAGCTGGTGCCGGGGAGCTGACTCGCAGGCCAGCTTCCCGGCCCTGTACCCAGCTCAAGCGTGTGCCGGGTCACAGCAGGCGATGAGGGACAATTGCTGTAACCCCTCGTTTGGCCTTGGAGACAACACGACAATGGCGCACAACCCGGTCAACCACCCCTCACGGCCGATTCACCGGGCCCTCGCCGGCCTCGTCGGCCTTTACCTGGTGATCTTCGGCATCTTCGGTGCCGTCTCCGGTGGCGAGTTCTTCGCCCGAGACGACCTCCGGGTCCTCGGACAGGGAGCCAACCTGGGCTCCTCCCTCCTTCTCGGCGGGCTCGGCGTGGTCGTCCTGGTCGGCATCGGCCTCGGTCGGAACATCGACGTGAAGATCAACAAGAGCTTTGGCTACGCCTTCATGGCCATCGGCCTTGCCGCCATCGCCATCGAACGCACCGACGCCAACATCCTCAACTTCACCGTCACCACCTGCATGGTGACGATGGTCCTCGGGGTGGTGCTGCTCACCGCCGGCCTGTACGGCAAGACCGGTACGGAGGAAGAGGCCCAAGCCTGGCGGGAAGCCTGCCTCCGCCTCTGACCGTACGGCGGCCCGTCCGCACCGACCGACGTATTCGGCCTACGTCCTCCCGCGTTCTGGGTGACACTTCCAGCAAGTGACCTGCCCGGAACGCGAGGAGGACGCATGCCACATATACCCGTCAACCACCCGATGCGGCCGTTCTTTCGGACCCTCGCCGGCCTCGTCGGGCTCTACGTGCTCGTCTTCGGCATCCTCGGCGTCGTGCAGACCTGGGGGGATGCCCTCTTCGCCCGCGACAGCACCTGGGTGCTCGGGCTGCGCACCAATCTGGCCTTCGCGATCATGTCGGTGCTGTTCGGCACCTTCATCATGATCGGCTCGGTCACCGGCGGCAATCTCGGCCACTTCATCAGCCTCGCCATCGGGGTGATCTTCCTGTCGGCCGGACTGGTGATGTTGGCCGTCCAACGAACCGACCTCAACCTGCTCAACTTCTCGATGGCGAACGTCATCGTCTCGTTTCTCTTCGGACTGCTCTTCCTCGCCACCGGCTTCTACGACAAGGTCAGCTCGCCTAGAGAAGCCTTCACCGAGAAGCGTTTCCGGGGCCGGCACGCCACGTCGGAACGGTGACCGGGCAGCGACGTGTCCCGTCGCCACCCGGCCCCGGAACCTTCTGTCAGCGGCTGTGCCGGGTCAGCAACGTGGGTTTGGCTTCCAGGTGGGACAGCCCGTTCCAGGCCAGGTTGACCAGGTGGGCCGCCACCTCCTCGACGTTCGGCGTGCGCGCGTCCAGCCACCACTGGCCGGTGAACACGACCATGCCGACCAGCATCTGCGCGTACATCGGGGCCAGCTTCGGGTCGTAGCCGCGCTCTCTGAGCACGTCACCGAGGATGTACTCGACCTGGCTGGCGACATCACTGATCAGGCTGGCGAATGTCCCCGAGCCGGACGGGTTCGAGTCGCGGACCAGAATCCGAAATCCGTCGGAATTGTCCTGGATGTAGCGGAGCAGGCTGACCGCGGCGACCTCGAACTTGGGCATCGTGTCCTCGCCGCCGAGCAGGCGGGTGGCCATGTCCAGGAACCGGCCCACCTCGCGGTCCACCACGACCGCATACAGGCCTTCCTTACCGCCGAAGTGCTCGT
>DASULK010000166.1:0-15575 GCA_036278255.1 Micromonospora sp. | reverse complement strand
GTCCGGGTGTGCCGGGCCGGGGTGAGATCCACCGCCTCGTCGAGCAGATCGATCACCGGCACCGCCCGAGCCGTGCCGGGGACGTCGTCGAAATCATCCGGATTTGTGACGTACGAATGCCAGGCGTTGAGTACAGTGTCTCGGATCCGGGACCAGTCCAGGTTGGAGCGTTTGGTCCGTGACCTGGTGCCGGCAGATGCCTCCTCGGTGACCGTGTCGACGAAGAGGATGTGCTGCGCCGGGGTGGCCTGCGGGTTCGGGCGCTGCAGCAGCCACAGGTGGAGCCCCACATGCAGGGGAGCGGCGGCGCCGGCTGGCAGGGCGACAACGGCGCGGAGGGCTCCGCTGCGGGCAAGCTCCGCCCGGATGCGGCGGCCGGCGGCCCGCTCCGCCGTGGCCGGCGACATCAGCACGACCGCGGGCGCGCCCTCCGCCACGTGGGCGAGACAGTGCTGCACCCAGGCCAACTCCGGCTCCCCCTTCGGCGGCAGGCCGAACATCCACCGCGGATCGTAGGCGAGCTCCTCGTGGCCCCAGTCCCGGTCCCCGTAGGGCGGGGCGCAGAGGGCGGCGTCAGCGGCGAGGCTCGGGAACGCATCGGCCCGCAGGCTGTCGCCCGCGCCCACCCGGACCTTCGCCGTGGGGGCCTGCACGCCGAGCCGTACCACCGCCTGCGCCGCGTTGGTGACCACAATGTCCTGGCCGTACAGTTCCCGCGCCCCCCATCGTGCCGCAGCGGTGAGCAGCCCACCGGTGCCGCAGGCTGGGTCGTAGACGCTGGCGGGGAACGCTTTGCCCGGCTCGGTGAGGAGATCGGCCATCAGTTCGGTGAGGGGGGCCGGGGTGCGGTAGGTGCCACTGGCACCGGTCTCTTCAACATCGAGCTCCGCCAGCACCTCCAGCGCCGGCACCGCCCCCTCCTCCTGCACGCAGTGCAGCAGCGCCCGTAGCAGCCCCGCCTCGTCGCGGTGGTACGCCAACCCGTCCAGACCCGGGATGTCGACGACGTGGGGGCGGGCCGCCTGCTGTGCCTGCTGCACCAGTGCGGTGTCGGAGAGTTCGGCGAGCGTCTTCAGGTCGACCGGGTCCATCCGGTCGGTGGCGCGGACCAGCGGCAACAGCCGGATCGCGGCCGTGCTGTTGCCGGGCAGCGCGCGTAGCGCGGTCCGTAGGTCTTCGGCGGGGGAGCTGGCCGGAAGTTGCCCGCGGGCGGCGAGCCAGGCCCGCACCGCCTCCAGGTCGTAGGCCGGGCTCGCTTCGGTGCCGCCGCTCGGCGTGGGGAAGTCCGCGTGCCGCCGCCGCCAGTTGCTGACCGTGGCACGGGTGACCCCCGCCAGGCGGGAGATCTCGGCGGCGGTGACGTGAGCGGTGGATTTCGGCATCGGGGCTTTCCTGTCGGGGCGCAGTGGGCGTCCGGCGGGATCACTATACACAAGCGGTGACGTCTGTGCTGTTTGACAACGCTTTCACTCTCTGGTTCCCTGTTGATGCTTTCAGATGGCCCGATGTTTGTTCGTTGGATGACCACTGTGGCCATGGTTCGTCGCTCACCCCAGGGAGGGAAGACGTGAGCGTTCCCGAAACCGAAACCGTTGACCAGCTGATCCTTGACCACCTCGACCACGCCGACCTGCCCGAAACCGTGACGAACCTGCTCTACGCCGCGCTGCTCAGCGAGGAGGACTTCGCCGCGACGCTCGGTGGTGCCCCGTCCTGCAGGCCCCAACCCCCGCCCGACACAGCGGACTCCGAACCGATCGGCACCTACCTCGCCAGCATCGAGGTAACCGGGTTCCGTGGGATCGGACCGACCGCCTCGCTCAACCTCGCACCAGCTCCGGGACTGACCATCGTCACCGGCCGCAACGGCTCCGGGAAGTCCAGCTTCGCTGAAGCCGCCGAATTCGCCCTGACCGGCGACAACAAGCGGTGGGCCGGACGCAGCGCGATCTGGCAGGAGGGCTGGCGCAACCTCCACGCCACCAGCGACCCACGTATCCGGGTGCGGCTCGGCGTCGAAGGCCACCCCAACGGCGCCACCGTCGAGTGCCACTGGAAGACCAACGCCGCTTTGACCGACCGGACCGCCTTCCTGCAACTTGCCGGCAAACCACAGCAGTCCACTGCGGAACTCGGCTGGGACAGGCCGCTGGAGCTGTACCGCCCCTTCCTCTCCTACGCCGAACTCGGCGGCCTGCTTGGCGGCACACCCAGTCAGATGCACGACTCGTTCCAGCGCATCCTCGGCCTCGACCGGCTCGTCGAGATTGAAAAAATGCTCAAGGACGCCCGCAAAGAAATGGATGAGCGGCGCAAACTGGCCAGGACCCAACTACCGGACCTGAGGGCCGCGCTGGCAGCCCACCCCGACCCGCGGGCCCGCCGAGCCGAGCAGGCACTGGCCGGCAAAGTCGCCGACCTCGACCAGTTGGCGGCCCTAGCCATCACCGATGAGTCCGACGACAGCGCGAGCACGCTGCGACTGCGGCAGCTCGACCTGCTGGAACTGCCGAACCGCGACGACGTGGCAGCCGACGTTGCGGCGCTGCGGGCCGCGCTCCGCCAGATCGACGACCTTGCCGGCACGCCCGCCGATGAAGCCCGCGCGCTCGCCGGACTGCTCCGCGGCGCCCTACACCACCACAACGCTCACCCGGGCCAGCCCTGCCCGGTCTGCGCAGGCCGCATCCTCGACGAGGCATGGGCCCAACAGGCCGAAAACGAACTACGACGCCTTACCGAGCGGGCCGAGCAACTCGATGAAGCCCACCGGCTTGAACGGGAATCCCTGCAAGCGCTGCGCCAACGGATCCCAGTGCTGCCACCCGTGCTTGACGTCGACCTCACTGCCGACGGGGTGGAGACCAGCGACGCCCGCATTGCCTGGCAGCACTGGCACGAGTTGGTCGGGGCCGACGACACAGCCAAGATTGTGGACACCGCCCTCGCGGCGCTCGATGCGCTCGCCGCAGCCCTGCAGCCGGTGCAGGTCGCGGCGCGGCAGGCGCTGGCGCGCCGTCACCAGACCTGGCAACCTATCGCCGACCACCTACGAGTCTGGACTGACACCGAGCAAGCGAGCCGGCATGCCGCCAAGATGTTCGCGGCACTCCGCAAGGCAATTGACTGGTTGACGCAGGAAGCCGGAGCGCAGATCCGCACCAAGAAGTTGGCCCCCGTTGCCACCGAGGCGACCGACATCTGGAACACGCTGCGGCAAGAAAGCAACGTGGAGCTCGGTTCGATCCGGCTGGCGGGCACCGGTACCACCCGCCGGGTGGACCTGAAAGTGAATGTTGACGGCGTGCCCGGGGCAGCGCTCGGTGTGATGAGCCAGGGGGAGTTGCACTCCCTCGCGCTGGCGCTCTTCCTGCCCCGGGCCACGATGCCCGAGAGTCCATTCCGGTTCCTTGTCATCGACGACCCCGTGCAGTCGATGGACCCCGTCAAGGTTTACGGTCTTGCCCGGGTGCTGGACCGGGTCGCCAAGGACCGCCAGGTCATCGTCTTCACCCACGACGACCGGCTTCCCGCCGCGGTGCGGCACCTGCAAATCAGCGCCCGGATCCTGGCCGTCAGCCGGCTGGCGCACTCGCAGGTCACCGTCACCGGAGCAAAAGACGGCAACCCGGCGCAGCGCTACCTCAACGATGCCGACGCCATCGCCCGTGACGAACAGATGGCCCGCGAGGTCGTCATCCCCGTTGTCTGCAACCTCATCCGCGACGCCATCGAATACACCTGCCAAGAGGTGATCCGCACCCGCGACTTCCGCGACGGAAAGTCGCTGGTGGACACCGAGGAGAGGATCAACAACGCCCACGGGCTGCGACAGGCCCTCGCGCTGGCCCTCCTCGGCGACGCGAAACGCGTCGGCGAACTGCCCGCAGAGCTGAAAAGACTCCACCCCGCCGCGGAACGAGTGGTCAAGGCCGCCAACAGCGGTGCGCACGGCGAAAACGAAGGCGCCCTCACCGTCCTGGTGGAAGACGCGCGACGGGTGGTGGAAAGGCTGAGCCGGAAATGACTCCACATGAGCTTCTCGACACCGCCGCAAATCTGCTGACCACACCCCCGCACAGCATGCGCCGCTGCTGGCAGCGCTCCTGCGCCTGCCTCACCCGCATCGCCTTAGAGCGCGGGCTCCGGCACTACTGGGACCGGACCGCCCCCTCAGTGGCGGGTCGGCCCATGCGCCACCAACTCCTCGCTTTGCCCAGCTTCGCCGGCGAGGAGACCGCCTCGATCGCTCGCACCGCCTGGTACGGGCTGTCCCGAGCGATGCACCACCACACCTACGAACTGGCGCCCACCTTCGCCGAACTGCACAGCTGGCATCAGGACGTCACGGCCCTGCTACCTCGACTCGAACGGGCATGAGAGGAACTACCGTGAGCGAACAGCCCCCCAACTTCCCGCCCCACCCGCAGCACCCGCAGCACCCGCAGCCATACCCGCACCCGCAACATCCGCAGCCGCCGTATCCGTCGTTCCAGGCCGGCTACCGGCCGCCGACGCCGCCTCCGAAGCGGCCCGTGGTGTGGCCGTGGATCGTCGGCGGCATCACCGCTGTCGTGCTGCTGTGCTGCGGTATCGGTGTGGCCGCAAATATCGGTGCCAGCGACGACACCGAGCCCGCTGCTGTCGCAACCGCACAGGCCACGAGCCCGGAGCCCACTACCTCGGCACCCAGCAGTACGGCACCCAGCACTGCCGCACCGACCACGCCAGCGGCCGCACCGACCACCACCCCAGCGGCTGCTACGCCGAAACCGGCGCCGAAGCCGACCTATAAGAAGCTCGGTGCCCGTGAATGGAAGCTGATCGTCAAAAACCCTGACGCCTACATCGGCAAGACGTACGTGGTGTATGGCGTGGTGACGCAGTTTGATGCCGCCACCGGGGATGGCGTTTTTCGAGCCGACGTTGCGCACAAGCAGATGGCCTACAGCTTCGAGTACGAGACGAACACGCTGCTCACCGGATCAACTACGAAATTGAAAAACGTGGTCGAAGACGACGAGTTCCGGGCAAATGTGACGGTGCTGGGTTCGTTCTCGTACGACACCCAGATCGGTGGAAGCACGACGGTGCCGCTGCTGGAAGTGAACTCGATCAAGATTCTCTAGCCCCGGGTGCTGAACATCCGCCACAACGCTCTCAAGATGTTGCCCGGGCGGGCACCTGGCGACCCCGCCTGAACAGCCGGTAGTGCCAGCTGATCGAGGTATTGAAGTCCCCCCACCTGACTTGCATAGTCGCTCTACGGCCCTGATCCATATCGAAAGGGAAGCCGTGTCCCAAACGTCTGAGATGTTGCGCCAGCGGGAAACCGAATGGGCGCCGCTGCTGCGTTCGGTGTCGCTGGTCGCCGAAATCGATGCCCCTGAGGATGAAGTCAAATCGGTGCTTCGGGCCCTCGGTCAGATCTACTGGCACGCACACCCGTACGACCGGTACCGAGTGCTCCGCTACCGATACCCGGCCTGCCTCGTCACCGGGATGGCCGGCATCGGCGCCGTCGGGTACCAGCACGGCAACTACTGGCGGGCGGTGCAGCAGGAGACCGGCATTCCCTTCGTCGGCGATGATCAGGCCCTCTGGGGCGAGGCCTTCCGCACCAACCTTGACCACTTTCACCTGGCACGCTTCCCGGGACTGCCGCAGATCAACGTCAGCGAGATCCTCATGCACGCGGGCATCCCCGCCTACTGTCTCGGTGACCTGCTGAACCTCCTGCTGCAACGACAGGCCCGTGATCCTGGCCTCTCGGCCGAAGACTTCCTGGCCTGGGCCCTCATGCCCGGCCGCGACTCCCGTCTCTCCTCGGTCGACAAGCCGGTTCAGCGGTTCATCCGCCACGGCGGCGACTACGCCGAAGACCTCATCGACCGCTGCCTCGACCTGCTGGAACGCCTGCGCCAACCCGGCTTCAACGCCGACGGGCTCGGGCTGCCCGCCCACCTGATCGCCAAAGCGCAGGAACTGGCCGAAGCGGGCCACATTGTCTGGTCCGGTGCGCTCGATCGCGGCAATGCGGCAACGAGCCCGGCCCAACTGCGCCCGTACCTGCACCTCGAACCGTACGGGCGGGGGCTGCTCGTGTGGCTGCCGCCCGTCCACGACGCCCACGACGGCCAGGTGATCTGGCGGCTACGCGCCGACGGCGAAGTCGACTCGGTGGTCAGCCGGTCGCCGTGGCCCGGCGAAACCGAGACCGCACCAGCCACGACCATGCCCGTGCTGCGCCCCGTACGCCAGCTCAACGTCGAACTGGCCGGCTACGACCGCGAATACGACCTGGACTTGGTCGACCCACGGGACCCGCTACTCGTCTTCACTGAAGACGGCCGACGGGTACCAGCAACCTCCAGCCTGGCCCCCGAACCGGTCTGGCTGCTCTACCCCCAGAAAGCCGACAGCGGAGAGCCGCTCGAACTCCACGTCGACGGCGACCTCGGCGACACCGACGAGGTTCCGGCACCCTACGGCTGGCTCGGCTGGACACTACGGCGCGCAGATCTCCGCGCAGTGGCGGAACTACGACTCGGCAACGGCACCCGGCGCCGGGTGAAAGGCGCGCGTCGCGCCCAACTGCAGCTCGCCAAGCCGCTACCGGGCGTCAGCAGCCTCTCCGGCGCACCGGTCATCACAGCAGCGCCGATGCTGACCCTGCCGACAGACCCCGGCGTCACCACCGAATGGTCGATCCGTATCCGGCGCCCCGGCAACGGCGAAATCCTCTCCAGCGAGCGGATCGACATCACCGACGACACCACCGTTGATCCCTGGCGGGGGCTGGACCGCCCCCTGGTCGGCCCGTACGAGACCACCGTCCGTGGGCCGCTCGGCCGAGGACTCTCCCGCACCCTGGAGTTCGCCGAAGGAGTGCGGATCTCCGCCAACCCGTCCTGGCGAGAAATCCGCCCTGACGGGCTGGAACCGGCCACCGTACGGATCAGTCCGCAGATTCGTGGACTGACGGTGCAGCCGACATCGGCACCGCTGGGCCCCGGAGAGACCACCTCCGAGTTCCAGCTACAGAGTCTTAGCAGCGCCACGACCGTGCGCGTGACACCGGAACACATGGCGGTGCAGCGGCTGGGGGTCGGCACCCGATCTGAATGGTCCCTGCAACCGCTCCGTCTGGACACCGAGACGATCAGTGAAGGCGAACTCCTCATCCGGCTGCCCCATGTGCTGCCGGCCCAGCTGATCGTCCGAGCCGGCGGGAACGAGCTGCAGACCGTCGACTCCCGGGCCACCTACGGCCAACCACTGGCCCGGTTCCCGCTCGCAGCCATCGCCGACACGGTCACCGCTCAGGGTTCGGCCCAGCTGGAGGTCCGGCTGAACGGGCAGGACTACCCCGTCGCCCGCTGCATGCCCCGCCGCCTCGCCAGCTCGGTAAAAGTCGAAGATGACCGCCTGGTCCTCGTGGAGGGCGTCCGGGTGGAAGGGCTCGTCGCCGGGCTGTACCAGGTCTATGCGCCGTGGCGGCCACCCCACGTCGTACACCTCAACGCGGACCTGGCCAGCGACCCACTGCCACCCGACGTGATCACTGCCGGGCCGCTGGCGGTGCTGCTCCGCGTGGAGGACCCATGGCTGCCCACCGACTGGCCGGACTGGCCCAGCGGCGACAACGTCTTCGACATCGACCAGCCCTGGCTGGCGAGCGGTAGCGATCCGGCGGCCGATGCGGTCTCGGGCCACCTGGCCGGAAGTGGCGATCTGCCGGAGCGGCCGGACATCGCGCCGCTGCTGTTCCAGCTCTACCCCCATGCTGACGGGGTGCGCCGCCGCGGAGTAGTGGTTGACGTCCGAACCATGGTTGCCACCCTCCTCGGCCGGCATCCCGCCGCGGCGCTGGCGTCGCTCACCACCATCCGGACCTCCGCCGACCTGCTGGTCGCCCCCTTGGTGCACTCAGGACTGATCACCGCGCCGCCAGCCGAATACCTCAGCGAGCCCGACGAGATCCGGCTTTGGACGGTCAGCCCCCTGGCCGGTCTGCTCGCCACCGCCCACCGGCTGCCCGACATCGCAGCCAAGCCGGAACTGCGGGAACAGATCATCGCCGTCTGCGGGGACGTGGCCGGGCGGCTCCTCGCCAGCGAACCCGATCCCTACGCGCCCGTCGGCCGGTTCGATTCGGCGGCGCAGCACTTCGCCCGGCTCTCCGAGCAGGAGCGGGACCAGGTCTGGAAGGCGATGCGAGTGGTGCCCGGTGGCCTGCTCGACGCCGATGAGCGGCTCGTCGCGGCGCGCCAACTCTTCGACGTACGGATCAAACCGGGCCTGGGCCACCTATCGAGGCGCGCGGAAAATCTGCTGCTGGCGCTGCAGGGCACCCTCGACAAGGTTGGTGGTCCGGCGGTGACCGCGGCGGTGCGGGCGCGGCAAACCGGCCGGGGATGGCTCGCGCTGCCCGCGCTCTCCCTTGCGTTCGCCTTCGTGGCGCGGCTCGCCGCCCGTGGGCACACCAGCCTCGAACAGCTCCTGCCGGAGCATGCGCGGCTTGCCCGAAGCGCCCCCCGCCTCGTCACCATCGACCTTCTTCTCGCCGAGTTCATCCTGACCGGAGCCAGAACCGAATGATCCTCGACCCCCTTGCCACCAGCGACGCCATCGTCGCCACCTACCGCCGCTACCTCCGAACGCTGGTCGAACCCAAGGACGCGCGACTCGCGGCAGCCCTCGATTCCGCGATCAACGAGGCGATCAGACAGGAGATCACCAAAGGTCCGTTGCTGGAAGCAACCCCGCCCTACCGCACCGGAGCCACCCCCCGGCAACTCGTCGAGGCGGGGGTCCTGCACCCCGACATCGCCACCCTCGGCGACGGATTCGACATGAACCGCCCCCTCTACCGCCACCAGGAGAGGGCGATCCGTAAGGCCGCGGCCGGCCGCAACATCGTCGTCGCCACCGGAACCGGCTCCGGAAAAACCGAGAGCTTCTTGATCCCGATCCTGAACCAGCTGATGCGGCAACGGGCAGCGGGGGCCCTAGGGCCCGGCGTACGAGCGCTGCTGCTCTACCCGATGAACGCGCTGGCCAACGACCAGATGAAGCGATTGCGGGGCCTGCTGGCCCAGACGCCGGACATCACCTTCGGGCGGTACACAGGAGAGACCCGCCGCACCCGCCGGGAGGCCCTCGAGATCTACCAACATCAGAACCCTGGCGAACAGCCGCTGCCCAATGAACTACTCAGCCGGGAAGAGATGCAGCGGCAGCCCCCGCACTTCCTGCTGACCAACTACGCGATGCTCGAGTATCTGCTGCTCCGGCCCCTCGACATGGACCTCTTCGAAGGCGAACACGCCGGGCACTGGCAGTTCATCGTCGTCGACGAAGCCCACGTCTACGACGGGGCACGGGGCGCGGAACTGGCCATGCTGCTGCGCCGGCTCGCCGACCGGGTCGAGACCGACCAGCCGGTCCAATGCATCGCGACCAGCGCCACCGTCGGCGGCGACATGAAAGCCGTATCCGACTTCGCCACCTCGCTCTTCCCAGCCCGATTTGAATACCACCCGTCCGATGAGGCCCGGCAGGACATCATCACCGCCGACCGGGTCACGCAGCCACCCGGACCGGAGTGGGGCCCCCTGCCGGCATCCGCCTATGCGGAGCTGCTCGCCGCACCGCAGCGGGAGAGCGACATCCTGGTGTGTGCCCGAGAACACGGCTATCCCGGTGATGACCCGGCGCAGGCCCTGGCCCACGAACAACGCGTCCGCCGGCTCAGGGCACTGCTCGCCCACGGTCCGATCCCGCTCCCCGAAGCCGCGCAGGCGCTCTTCGCCGACCGGGACGCTGCCGCCGCCGCGACCGCGCTGGTGGCCTTGGTCAACAGCATCAAGGACAAGGCCGGCGACCCCGTTCTCTCCGCTCGCTACCACCTCTTCGCCCGCGCGACGGAAGGCGCCTTCGCCTGCCTCGGCACGCAGGGCCCCCACGTCAGCCTGACCCGGCGGGAGCGCTGCGACTGCGGTGACGCCGCATTCGAATTCGGCACCTGTCGCCGCTGCGGCACCGTCTACCTTTCCGGGACTGTGGAGCGGGTCGGGGCCTTCGCCGCGTTCCGATCGCGGCGATCACGCGGGGAACCCCAGACGTGGATGGCGCTCGTTGACGAGGTGGCGACCGACGAGGATGAGGAGACCGTCAGTACCGCCGCCTCGTCGGCGGCCGCACCGGGCGCGATGTGCCCCCGGTGCGGGGCTTTCCAACCCGGTGCTGCCACCGTCTGTCCACGCTGCCCGGACACGCCCATGCGGTCGGTACGTTTCCTGCGGCAGCGCACCGACGAACTCTCCGCCTGCCTGGCCTGCGGCGGACGTGGCGAAGGGCTGATCCGGCTCTTCGTCAGCGGCAACGAGGCCTCCGCCTCGGTGCTGGCGACCGCCCTCTACCAGAAGCTGCCTGTCGCGCCCGACGCGAAGCAGCAGGGCCTGCGGGGCGGCGGGCGCAAACTGCTGCTGTTCAGCGACAGCCGGCAGTCCGCAGCCTACTTCGCGCCCTACCTTGAAGACTCGTATCAGCGGCTGCAGCGCCGCCGACTGCTCTACGCAGGCGCGCTCGCCGCTGCCGCAGACTCCAACGATGAGGCGCGGCTTGAAGACGTGATCTACCACACCAGCCGAATCGCCGACCGCTACGGCATCTTCGAGCGGAGGCAGTCCCGTCAGGCCCGGGAACGGCAGGTCGCGCTCTGGGCGCAGGTGGAGCTGGTCGGCGTCGACGAACGCAACTCCCTGGAGGGGCGCGGCCTGATCGTGTGGGGGATGTCCCCTGACGCTGCCTGGCACCCCCCGGCCCCGCTGATCCAACTCGGACTCAACGAGGACGAGGCCTGGGCGTTGCTCGGCGAACTGGTGCGTTCGATCCGGCTGCAAGGGGCGGTCGGCACCCTGGACGGGGTGGACCCCAGGGACGAAGCCTTCCAGCCCCGCCTCGGGCCAATCTACGTTCGCGGGACGGGGGCCGACCAGCGACGCAAGGTGCTCAGCTGGCTCCCCACCAAGGGCATCAACCGGCGGGTCGACTACCTACGGCGAGTGCTGACCCGGCTCGGCCAGCAGCAGGATCCCCTCCCGCTGTTGGAAGGCATGTGGCGCCTCTTGACCGGAAGCGCACAGATGGATTGGCTGGTCCCCACCACCGAGCGCGGCATCGGCCAGGTCTACCAACTTGAACCCGCACTGATCACCTGCGCGCCCATCGGCGACGACACCCCCATCTGGGAGTGCTCGCTCTGCCGCAAGCACACGCCGTTCAACGTCCGCGGCACCTGCCCCACCATGGCCTGCACCGGCAACCTCCAGCCCTGGGCACCCCCTCCCGCCGAAACCGACTCGGACCACTACCGGAACGTGTACCGGGCCATGGAGCCGGTGCCGTTGAGCGTGCTGGAACACACCGCACAGTGGACCAGCGAGCGGGCAGCCGAAATTCAACAAAAGTTCGTCCGCGGCGAGATCAACGCCCTCTCCTGCTCCACCACCTTCGAGCTGGGTGTCGATGTCGGTGAGCTGCAGGCCGTCATGCTGCGCAACATGCCCCCGACCACCGCCAACTACGTCCAGCGCGCTGGCCGGGCCGGCCGACGTGCTGATTCGGCTGCCCTCGTGGTCACCTATGCGCAGCGCCGATCGCACGACCTCTCCCGGTTCGCGGAGCCCAACCGCATGGTTGCCGGCGAGGTGCGGGCCCCCTACGTGCCCTTGGACAATGTGCGGATCGACCGCCGGCACGCCCACTCCATCGCGTTGGCGGCATTCTTCCGGTACCAGTTCCGCACCTACGGCACCATTTGGCGCACGGCCGGGGAGTTCCTCCTTGAAGGGGATGACGGCATCACCCCGGTCAACCTGGTCCGCGAGTTCCTCACCCCGGTGCCGGCGGAGGTCACCGACTCGCTCCAACGCGTCCTGCCCGCCGAGGTGCAGGACGTCATCGGTGCCGAATCCTGCGAATGGGTCGAGCAACTGGCGGAACTGCTGGAGTCGGTTCGGGCCGAGCTGCAGCAGGACGTCGACACCTACGAGGAGAAGCGGCAGGAAGCCTTCGCCGCCCGCCAGGACGACAAGGCGGCCCGGTACGGCCGGGTCATGAACACCCTTA
Organism: Micromonospora sp.; assembly: GCA_036278255.1. Classification (GTDB taxonomy): domain Bacteria; phylum Actinomycetota; class Actinomycetes; order Mycobacteriales; family Micromonosporaceae; genus DASULK01. Next base: position 3,440 of record DASULK010000166.1, on the reverse strand, counting down.
CCCAGCGGGAGCTGCTCGGGCTGCTCGCCAACCGCAACGTGCTGCCAAAGTACGGGTTCCCGGTCGACACCGTCGAGCTGCGGCTGGCTTTCGCTGACGCACAGCGTGCAAAACAGCTGGAGCTGTCCCGGGACCTCTCCTCCGCCATCTACGAATATGCACCCGGGGCGGAGGTCGTCGCCGGTGGCCTGCTCTGGCAGTCGGCGGGCCTGTACCGGCTGCCCGGCCGGGACCTGGAGCGGCGCTACTACGCCATCTGCGACGGGTGCGGCCACTATCGCGACTCCATCGACCGTATCGATCAGGAATGCCCAGCCTGTGGTGCCCCACCGGTCGGCGCGCCCCGCCAGTACGCCGTTCCGCTCTTCGGATTCGTGGCCGCCCCCGGTACCGGCCGTCGACCCACCGCTGCTCCACGCCGCGCCTGGCACGGCGCCACCCACGTCGTGTCGCCCGGCGCCGAACTGTACGAGGACAAATTGGACCTCGTCGGTGGGGCGGTCACCATCCGGGCCGGCGCCCGCGGTGAGTTGATCGCGATCAGTGACGGCCTTCGCGGGGCAGGCTTCCTCGTCTGCTCCCTCTGCGGATACGCCCGGCCCACCATCGACGGGCGATCCGAACACCAGAGCCCGATCAGCGGGCGGGACTGCCGTGGCCGTATGGAAAACCTGTCGCTGGCGCACAAGTACCAGACGGACGTGCTCGACCTGGCTGTCACCGGGAGCATGGTCGAGAACCTTGATGAAGGCGTCTGGCGGTCGATGGCGTACTCCCTGGTGGAAGGGGCGGTGCTGGCGCTGGAGATCTCCCGTGATGACATCGATGGCACGGTTTACCGGACCGAAGCGGGCCGTAACGTGATCATGCTCTATGACACGGTCCCTGGCGGAGCCGGTCACGTCCAACGTATTGCACAGCGGCTGCCGGAGGTGTTGGATCAGGCGCTGCGTCGGGTCAGCGACTGCGAGTGCGGTGCGGAGACCAGCTGCTACCGGTGCCTGCGGGTGTTCCGTAACGAGCGCTACCACGAGCAGCTGCGCCGCGGTGTCGCCGCCGACGTGCTAGGCCGGCTGCTCGGCAAAACTGACCGGACGGCGCCCGGTGCGCTCCGCGTCAGCCTCTCCGATGTCGGCCCCGCCGTGGCTGCGAACCGCCGCTTCCTGGTGAACGAGGCACCCGGCGAGGTCTTCGAGCCGGTCGCCTCCGGCCAGCTCGATCTCTACGAGGGGCGGATCGTTCTCGCTAGCCGGGAAGGCAAGGCCGGGGTTGGACGGCTCTGGCTGCGCCGTGACGCCGCCGGCGTCATCGGCGCGGGCCTGCAGGTTATCGCCGGCGCCCCGCTGGACGACGGCGCCGACGACTTGATTCTGATCGGGGTGGCAGTGCTGTGATCTGGACCGGGAGCCCGGTTTTGAAGAACTCTGCCGACCTCGAATCCGGTGTCGACCGCAACGTGTCCTGACCTGAATCTGGCACCTCCCAATGTGATGGAGGGCACAGTAGAGTGGGTCCGTGGGCGGGTGGCTGAGATCCAGCACGACTCCGTTTGTGGCGGAATCAACGGCGTAATCAAAGACGGTGCCGACGACCTGACCGTGATCGGGGTGGCAGTGCTGTGACCGGGACCGGGATCTTCGCCGCACCTCCGGCCGGGGTGTCGCGCATCGCTTCCGAGGAGGAGGCCAGCGCGCTGGCGCTCCGGCTGTTGAAGCCCGGCCGGCGGTGGCCGGTGGTGGTGCTGACCATCGCGGGCGGGCACGACGAGCCGTTCGGTGATGCCGAGGAGATCAAGGCAGCCGTCGGCGACCTCGCCGAGGTGGTCCTCATGCCCACCAGCGGAATCTCCTGGGCCTTCTCGGACGTGATGCCGGACCTGACGCAGGTGTACGGCGGGGCGGGGCGGGTCTACCCGGTCGATCACGACTGGGTGAACATCCCGTCCCGAAGCAGGTTGCGCTTCGCCTACTCGCCGCAGGACCGCCGCCGGGTCACCGACCTGCTGATCAATGACGCGTTGGAGGCGGCGATGGCCGCCGGCCTGGTCGAGGCGCGGACCAGCCCGAATGTGCATCAACGATCGGGGACGGTGCAGGGGGTCATCGGATCGCGGGCGCTGGTCACTCTGGACGATGGCACGCCGGCGACGGTGTGGGAGGAGTTGACTGTCCCCGGTGTGCCCTTGGAGCGGGTGGTGGCTAAGGGACAGGCCGTCACCGGCCTCTACGACCCGGTCTCCCGGCGCCTCGACCTGCGTGGTGCCCTGCGCTACACCGACGGGGCCAGCGCGGAGGCGGCGGTGGTCTCGGCGTACCAGGCCGGGGATCTCGTTCTGGCGGATGTGGCTGCGGTGGCTGACGACATGGTGAGCCTGCGGCTACTGCCCGGCCTCGCCGTCGACGTGGACCGGGATGCGGTCACCTCCAACCCCAACGACACCCTGCGTGGCCTGTTCAGCCTCGGCGAGGTCGTGGTCTGCCGCGTCACCACGCTCGAGCCGCTGCGGTTGCGGTTGGATGACGTCGACGACGACGAGCTGCCCGAGCCGGCGCCGGGGCTGCTTCCGGACGGTCCATCATGGCTACGGCTACCCGATCCGGAGCTGGAACCGCCAGCCGTGCCGGAGGTGCCCCGTCCGGCGGTGGCGCTGCGCCCACCAGCTGCTCCAGTGGTGGCGCCACGACGGCCGACCCCGCTGGATCTGGCCCGGAAAGGTGCGGTCCCGGCGTCGAGGGCGGCAGCTCCGCGACCGGTCGATGGCGCAGCGGTCGAGCGGGAGCGGGCCCGAGTAACGGAGCTCACCAACGAGCTGGCGGCCGAGCAGGCCACCCGGCGGGCGCTTGCCGAAGAACTCACCCGGCTGCGTGACCGCGCCGCGGACCTGGAGGACGAACTCGCCACGGCGACCCAAAAAGTCGAGCGGCTGCAGAGCCGCTACCGCAACGCCGATCTGGCGCGGCAGCGCGCGGTCAGGCAGCTCAAGGCCGCCCAGAGCCGTATCGAGCAGCCGCAGATCGGGGACAGCCCCGCCTTCGCCGATCCGGAGGAGCAGTTCCGGTACGAGGTTTACTGCGAGTGGGCGCGACGCGTGCCGGCCGGGGACAAGGACGAGAAGCCGCTCGCCGACTACGTGCTGGCACCGGGGTTCCTGCAGTCCGTAGAAGAGGTTGCGGGGATCAGTCGGGCCAAGGTCGTGGCGGTTGTTGTGGAGGTCCTCACCGGCCAGGTCCGGCACCTCCCCGGGCGGGACGCGCATCAGCTTCGCGCCGGTGCTGCCGGTAGCCCCTATGTCACCCGTTCGGACGGGGCGACCTGCTGGCGGGTGGCGTTGCAGCGGGAGTCCGCCGCCGCCCGCCGGCTGCACTACTGGCGTACCCGGGACGGCTTCGAGTTCTCCCGCGTGGTCCTGCACGACGACTACCGCCCTTGATCCAGTGGGT
>DASULK010000165.1:0-16110 GCA_036278255.1 Micromonospora sp. | reverse complement strand
CAGATCAGCGGGACTCGGCGGTGGCAGCAGGTGCGGCTGCTTCCGCGGCCCGGGCCGTCTCTGCCGCCTTCATATCCCGCCGCAGCTCAGCCGGGAGCGAGAAAATAATCCGCTCCTCGGCGGTGGTCACCTCGTTGACGTCGGTGAACCCACGCTCGGCAAGATAATCGAGCACCTGCATCACCAACTCGTCCGGCGCGCTGGCTCCCGAGGTCAACCCGACCGTGGTCGCCCCCGCCAGCCACTCCTCCTGGATCTCCGAGGCGTAGTCGACGAGGTGCGCCGCGCGCGCCCCCGCGCCGAGAGCCACCTCCACCAGGCGGACGGAGTTGGACGAGTTGCGGGATCCGACAACGATCACCACGTCGCACTCAGGCCCGATCTCCTTGACCGCGGCCTGGCGGTTCTGTGTGGCGTAGCAGATGTCGTCGCTCGGCGGGGACTGCAGTAGCGGCAGCCGCCGCTTGAGCCGGGCCACGGTCTCCATCGTCTCGTCGACCGACAGGGTGGTCTGCGACAGCCACACCACCTTGGCGGGGTCACGCACGGTGACCTTGTCGACGTCGTCGGGGCCGTCGACGAGTTGAATGTGCTGAGGCGCCTCACCGGTTGTGCCGATGACCTCCTCATGCCCCTCGTGGCCGATGAGCAGGATGTCGTAGTCGTCGGCGGCGAACCGCTTAGCCTCGTGGTGGACCTTGGTCACCAGGGGACAGGTCGCGTCGATCGCTTTGAGGGACCTTTGGCGGGCCTGCTCGTGCACCTCCGGCGCCACACCGTGGGCGGAGAAGATCACGGTCGACCCCTCGGGCACCTCTTCGTTCTCCTCGACGAAGATCGCGCCGCGCTGCTCCAGCGTCGACACCACGTGCTTGTTGTGCACGATCTGCTTGCGTACGTAGACCGGTGCGCCGTAGAGCTTGAGCGCCTCCTCCACCGTCTCTACTGCACGGTCGACACCGGCACAGTAGCCACGAGGATTGGCCAGCAGCACACGCTTACCGGCTTGAGGGGTGCGGGGCTGGGGGGTCGAGTCAACCTTGGTCACGATCCCCATCCTACGTGCTCCCCGACACCGGGGCACTGACCGCGAACACTGCCCCGGTATGCCCCGGCCCCGACTACCCGGGGCAGCTCAACGGTCACCTGCCGCCACGCCGCACCAATGTTGATCAACTTAGCGGAGGCGGGCGTAGGCTGGCCGAGTGAGCCAACCCGACACCCCGCGCAGCACCTCCGACGAACCGTGGCCGGTGCGCGTGGTCAGCCAGAAGATCGGCTCCTGGATCGCCAGGCTGGGCTGGGTCTGGGTCGACGGCCAGGTTGCGCAGATCAGCAGGCGTCCCGGCGCCGCCACCGTTTTCCTCACCCTGCGCGACCCCTCCGCCGACCTGAGTCTGACCGTGACCACCAACCGTGACGTGCTCGACGCCGGCGCACCGGAATTAACCGACGGAGCCCGGGTGGTCGTGCACGCCAAACCGGAGTTCTATGCCGCCCGCGGCACCCTGAGCCTTCGTGCCGACGAGATCCGTCAGGTCGGCCTCGGCGAACTGCTGGCCCGGCTGGAGAAGCTGAAGAAGCTCCTCGCCGCCGAGGGGCTTTTCGACCGGACTCGGAAACGACGGCCGCCGTTCCTGCCCGGCCGGATCGGACTGATCACCGGACGCGCCTCGGCGGCGGAACGCGACGTGCTCACCAACGCCCGCCGGCGCTGGCCGGCGGTGCAGTTCCGGGTGGTCAACGTGGCGGTACAGGGGTCGACCGCGGTTCCGCAGATCATCGACGCGCTCAACGCGCTCGACGACGACGAAAGCATCGACGTGATCATCCTGGCGCGGGGCGGGGGCAGCGTGGAGGATCTGCTCCCCTTCTCCGATGAGGCGCTCTGCCGGGCGGTTTTCGGCTGCCGTACCCCGGTGGTCAGCGCGATCGGTCACGAGACGGACGCCCCACTGGTCGACTACGTCGCCGACGTACGCGCCTCCACACCCACCGACGCGGCCAAGCGGGTGGTCCCCGACTTCGCCGAGGAGGTACGGATGCTCCGACTCGCCCGGCAGCGGCTGGACCGGGCGGTCGACACCCTGCTCGACCGCGAGGCGCACCGGATCGAGGCGCTGCGTTCCCGCCCGGTGCTCGCCCGGCCGGAGGTCCTGCTGGATAAGCATGTCGCGGACGTCGCCGCGTTACGCGACCGCGCCGGCCGCTGCCTGGATCACCGGCTCGGCACCGCCGGGGAGGGGCTACGACATATGGTGGCCCGGCTCCGCGCGCTGTCACCGGGCGCGACCTTGCAGCGGGGCTATGCGATTGTGCAGCGCGCGGACGGGCACGTGGTCCGCGCGGCGGAAGAGGTGGCCACCGGTGAACCACTGCGGGTACGCCTCGCCGCCGGTGAACTCAGCGTGACAGTTGACGGCTCGTGATGGGGTGGGATGGCGTGATGGGTGGTCGAACGGATACGGACGCCTCCGAGGAACGGCTCAGCTACGAACAGGCCCGCGCCGAACTGGCGTCGGTGGTCGAGCGGCTGGAGGCGGGCGGCACGACGCTGGAGGAGTCGTTGGCGCTCTGGGAACGCGGCGAGCGGCTCGCTGAGATCTGCCAGGAATGGCTCGACGGCGCCCGTGAGCGGCTCGACGCCGCCCGCCAGGCCCGCGGGTCCGGCTAGCGCCCCCAAGGCGGATGAGGCCAGCCCGGCAGCTCGGGGCGGGTCGAGGTGAGCGTGGAGAAGCTCAGCCGATCTTCTCGGCGAGCTGACGCAATTCGCTCTCCCCGGTGGAGCCGACCACGATGACGGTGCGCTCCGGCTCGAGCAGCACCAGCGCCCACTCACCCGGCCGGGCGGAGTACCGCTGCCAGGAGCGTCCCGCCACCTCCACCGTCCCTCGCGGCTGGCTGCTCTTCGTCAGCTCCGCCGGCAGCAGCCGGTCAGCCGGCACGTTGCTCTGCACCAACTGCACCCCTTCATCGTTCGGGGTGACGTAGCCGATGCGCAGGGTATGACCGCTCTCCTCCCGCCGGAAGTCGGCGCGGATGGGGCGCCAGCGGGCGTCCAGCCCCGCAGGCTCGCTGACCGGGAAGGTGCCGGCCACCCGCGCCGTCTCCACCGCCGGGGCCGGATCAATCACCGCGGGTTCGTCGCCGTCGAGAACCACCTGGTGGAAGGCGAACAGCAGCGCGACCGGAAGAAGCAGGATGAGCAGCGACATCGCCATGTCCTTGGCCGATCGCTCCGATCGGGCGGCAGGCGGCGCCGCGACGCTGTCGTCCGAGCCGGCCGGGCTCGGCGGGCCGGGGACGTGTTCGGTAGGCGGCACGGTCTCCACACCCCCATCTTTCCAGCCCCGCCGCGTCGCGCCCACACCGGCCGGTGCCGAATTCCGGCATTTCCGGCACTTCCGACCTGCTCGGGCGCTAGTTTTGCCAGCGTGCCAGGATCTTTGTAGCACCGGCGGCCACCCGGAGTCCCGGAGCGCACGCCACCCCGCAGCGACGCGAGGAGGAGCCGAAAAATGAGTACGACGACGCATGTTCCGCAGAATCTGGACCGCAACCTTGCTCTGGACCTGGTCCGAGTCACCGAGGCGGCCGCGATGGCCGCAGGCCGATGGGTGGGTCGAGGGGAGAAGGACCGCGGCGACGGCGCAGCCGTCGACGCGATGCGAAAGCTGATCAACTCGGTCCCGATGCGGGGCGTCGTCGTCATCGGCGAGGGCGAGAAGGACAACGCCCCGATGCTCTTCAACGGCGAGGAGGTCGGGGACGGCTTCGGGCCCGAGGTTGACGTGGCGGTCGACCCGATCGACGGCACCACCCTGATGAGCAAAGGCATGCCCAACGCCATCGCGGTGCTTGCTGTTGCTGAGCGGGGGGCGATGTTCGATCCGAGCGCGGTCTTCTACATGGACAAGATCGCGGTGGGGCCGGCGTACGCGGATGTCATCGACATCGACGCCGGCGTGACGGAGAACCTGCGGCGGATCGCCAAGGTGAAGGGGACGGAGGTCTCCGGCGTCACCGTCTGCGTGCTGGATCGGCCACGACACGAGGTGCTGGTCCGCGACATCCGGCGGGCCGGTGCCGGCATCCGCTTCATCACCGACGGCGACATCGCCGGGGCGATCGCCGCAGCCCGCGACGAATCCGGCATCGATGTCCTGATGGGCATCGGCGGCACCCCCGAAGGCATCACCGCCGCCTGTGCACTCAAGTGCATGGGGGGCGCGATGCAGGCGAAGTTGTGGCCCCGTGACGATGAGGAGCGGGAGAAGGCACTGGAGGCCGGGCACAACCTCAACCGGGTGCTGACCACCGACGACCTGGTCAAGGGGGACAACTGCTTCTTCGCCGCCACCGGTATCACCTCCGGTGACCTGCTCCGCGGTGTCCGCTACCGCGCCGGCGGCGCCTACACCCAGTCGATCGTCATGCGTTCCAAGAGCGGCACCATCCGGGTCATCGACTCCTACCACCGGCTGGAGAAGCTCTCCCTCTACTCGGCCGTCGAGTACGACGGCCGCCCGCTCGACGAGCAGGAGTGAAGACGCGACGCGTCATCTGGTACGGGTCGTCGCCTCGGCGGTTTCCCGCAGCGCATCGTCGAGCGGAGTGGGCTGGATCCCGAAGGTCTTGGTGGTCGCCGAGGCGTCGACCACGAACGGGCGTTGGAACTGATAGGCGACCTCGCGGAACTCGCGGGCCTGCCGGTTGAAGAGTTCCGTGAACCAGCGCTTCAGCCGCGACATGCTGGCCAGTTTGGGGGCCGGTGCACCGGTGAACGCCGCGACCCGGTTGGCGACGTCCCGCAGTGATGCGGGCGGCGGGGTGGGCACCAGCCAGGGCCGGCCCCACGCCCGCTCCTCGCTGGCGGCGGCGACGAGCACCCGAGCGGTGTCACCGATGTACGTCCAGCTGTGCGGCGCGTCGAGGTCGACCGGCAAGACCACGGGCTCGCCGGCCACCACCTTGGGTACGACCTCCCGGTTGAGCAGGGAGTTGGCTCCGGGGCCGACGTAGTCGGAGGCGCGTACCTCGGTGGTACGGATCCGGCCCGCCCGGTGTGCCTCCAGGGCGTCATGCCACAGCCGGGCCCGGATGGAGCCCTTGACGCTGGTCGGCCGCATCGGCGTCTCTTCGGTGATCTCCCCGTCCATCGGCCCGTAGGTGTAGAGGCTGCCGACGCTCGCCAGCACGGCGCCACTGCGTTCGGCGGCGTGCATCAGCGAACCCATCAACGGCGGCCACTCGGCCGCCCAGCGATGGACGTCCGGGCTGGCGCAGTTGTAGATGGCGGTCGCCTGCTCGGTCAGTTCACGCAGCCGCATCGGCTTTGCGGCGTCGGCAGCGATCCGTTCCACCCTGGGATGGTCGGGCCCGGCTCCATCCCGGGATATCACCCGTACCTGCTCGCCTCGGCTGGCGAGGAGACTGGCGGTCGACGAACCGACCGGGCCGCCACCGACGATCACGTGCAAGGACATATGACCACCTCAAGTTAGCGACGTTAGTTGGCAACAGCGCTTCGCACAGCGGAATGACCACTTCGGGGACCATCACCCCGACGTGTCAGCCGGCTTCGGTGGAGTGGCCGGGGAAGAGGTGGGCGGCGGGGTCGATGACCACGGCGGCGTTGTTGACCGCGGTGGCGGCCTCACCGAAACCGGTGGCGATCAACCGCACCTTGCCCGGATATTCGGTGATGTCGCCGGCGGCGAAGATCCGTGGGCGGTTGGTCTCCATGGTGCTGTCCACCCGGATGCGCCGACGTTGCAGTTCCAGTCCCCAGGTGGCCAGCGGCCCGAGGTCGGCGGTGAAGCCCAGCGCCGCCACCACCGTGTCGGCGGGCAGGATCTCCGTGTCACCGTCCTTGGCGGAGATCTCCACCCCACTCACCCGGGCATCTCCGTGGATCTTGGTCACTTGGGCGTTGACGATGATCCGGACGGGCAGCTCGCGCACCTGGCCCACGGTGGCGGCATGCGCCCGGAACTTTTCCCGGCGGTGCACCAGGGTGACCGATTCGGCGACCGGTTGGAGGGCGAGGGCCCAGTCGAAGGCTGAGTCGCCGCCGCCCACGATGACGACGTGGTGACCGGCGAGGTCGGCCAGGCGTGGCACGAAGAAGACGATTCCCTCGCCGGTGAAGGTCGCCGCGGCCGGCAGCGGGCGGGGGGTGAAGCTACCCAGCCCGGCGGTGATGATGACGGCACCGCAGTGCAACTCGGTGCCGTCCGCCAACCCGAGCACTGGCCTGTCATCCCGGTAGGAGAGTCTCTCGGCCACAGTGCCGAGCCGGTATTCCGGTGCGTAGGGCGCAGCCTGGGCGACGAGGTTGGCGATCAGGTCCCGGCCCCGGATCGACGGGAACCCGGCGACATCGAAAATCGCCTTCTCCGGGTACATTGCGGTGATCTGGCCCCCCGGCTCGGGCAACGCGTCGACGACGGCCATCGACAGGCCTCGGAAGCCGGCGTAGTAGGCGGCGAAGAGCCCGGTGGGACCGGCCCCGATGATCGCGATGTCAACCTCGCGCATCCACCCAGCGTAGCCTTCCATCGGTCCGTCGGCATGCTCCGATGAAAGAGCCGCACCACTGTGCCGGGCGAGATGCGGGTCAGGGTCGGGCCGGGGTCAGGTCAGTCCCGTCGGCCGGGGCCCGGTGGCCCGGTGGCGGAAGATGACGGCGGCGACGATACCGCCGAGGAGTCCGAACAGGTGTCCCTGCCACGAGATCGGCGCGTCGGTGGGCAGGACCCCGAGCAGTTGCCAGCCGTAGAGGAGGCCGACCAGCACCACGACCGCCAGGTTCCACCAGCTGCGCTCTACGATGCCGCGGGTGAGCAGCACCCCGAAGTAGCCGAAGATGACCCCGCTGGCCCCCACGACGACCGTGTGCGGCGAGCCGGTGAACCACACCCCCAATCCGCTAATCAGCATGATGAGCAGGGTGGAGTAGAGGAATCGGCGGGCTCCCGCGGCGAGCACGAAGGTGCCGAGCAGGATCAACGGTGCGCTGTTGCTGTAGAGGTGGATGAAGCCGTGGTGCAGGAACGGCCCGAAGAAGATGCCGTCCAGACCACTGATGTGACGCGGGACGATACCGAACTGCAGGTCGAAGCCGGGTCCCAGCCAGGTGTCGAGCCCCTCGATGACGAAGAGGGCCGGGATGACCGCGCACATGGCGACAAAAGCCCGCCCCAGCGCGGCGTAGAACGCCTCGGTGCCGAAGCGTCGCGGATCGCCGTCGCTGGCAGGCATGTTGAAACTCACGCCTTATGCCCTATCACCCCGAGCGGCCGGCCGCCACCGTTCCCGCCGGACCGCCGTTCAAAGAACGCGGCCCACCGCAGGTACCCGAGGAGCGGGTACGAGCGGTGGGCCGCAACCTGCGTTAGTACCAGCCGACCCGCTGAGAGTGTTCCCAGGCCTTGCACGGGGTGCTGTAGCGCCCCTTGATGTAGCCCAGGCCCCACTTGATCTGGGTGGCCGGATTGATCTCCCAGTCAGCGCCGGCGGTGCTCATCTTGCTGCCGGGCAGCGACTGGGGGATGCCGTACGCCCCGGATGATCGGTTGCGGGCCTTGTGGTTCCAGCCGCTCTCCTTCATCCACAGTTTGTCGAGACAGGGCATCTGATCGAGTTCGAATCCGCTCTCCAGCAGAAGAGCGCAACCGATCTTGCGGTTCCCGCTGTACTCCTCGCAGGAGGCCGGGATCGGCCCGGTGTACGGCGGGGGTTGCCGAGCCGCCTCCCGCTTCTTGCGGCTCGCCTCCTCCTCGGCCCGGCGGGCCCGTTCCGCCTCCGCCTTGGCGGCCTCAGTCGCCTTGCTGACGGCTTCGTACTCCGCGGCCCGCAAACGGGCGGTGGCGATGAGGTAGAGGCCGTGCCGCTCTTTGATGTAGGCGGCTTCGGCGCGGTCGATCTCAGCAGCCAGCCGCGCCTCGATCCCTTGCTGCTGGTCCTGTCGGTCATCAGGTAGGAAGTAGCCGCCGGTAACGCCGGCGAGAAGCAGCCCGACGGCGACGCTCCGGACACCGAACCGGCTCCACAGCCGACTCACGAAGTGGTCCCTTCATCGATGGCAAGGACACCGGACACCTTCGCGTACCGCGAGGGGTTCATGAAACCACCGGGAGGCACTGTGACGCGACTCACACCATAAACCTCTCGAATTCTCCCCTTATCCGACTGATGGCGCCTGCTATCGGTGGATTTCTTCCAATAGATCGGTCACCATCTCAGCGATCGCTGACCGCTCGGAACGGATCAATGTGATGTGCGCGAAGAGCGGGTGTCCCTTCAATGCCTCGATGACGGCGGCCACCCCATCGTGCCGCCCCACCCGGAGGTTGTCGCGCTGCGCCACATCGTGGGTCAGCACCACCCGCGACCCCTGACCGATGCGCGACAGGACGGTGAGCAGCACCCCGCGCTCCAGCGACTGCGCCTCGTCGACGATGACGAAGGCGTCGTGCAGGCTGCGGCCCCGGATATGGGTCAGCGGCAGCACCTCGAGCATCCCGCGGGCGAGGACCTCCTCCAGCACGTTGTCGTGCACCAACGCGCCCAGCGTGTCGAAGACCGCCTGCGCCCAGGGCGACATCTTCTCCGCCTCCGTGCCCGGCAGGTAGCCCAGTTCCTGTCCGCCGACCGCGTAGAGCGGCCGGAAGACCACCACCTTCTTGTGCCGGCGCCGCTCCATGACCGCCTCCAGCCCGGCACAGAGCGCAAGGGCGGACTTGCCGGTACCGGCCCGACCGCCCAGCGAGACGATGCCGACCGACTCGTCGAGCAGGAGGTCAAGCGCCACCCGCTGCTCGGCGGAGCGGCCGCGTAGCCCGCATGCATCACGGTCGCCGCGCACCAACCGTACGGTCTTGTCGGGCTGCACCCGGCCGAGGGCTGATCCGCGCGGCGAGTGCAGTACCAGACCGGTGTGGCACGGCATCCCGGCCGCCTCATCCAGGTCGATCGCACCGCCCTCGTACAGTTCGGCGATCTGCTCCTCCGTCAGGGCCAGTTCCGCCATCCCGGTCCACGTCGGATCGCTGGCCTGGCCGTGCCGGTAGTCATCGGCGGCGATCCCGACGGCAGCCGCCTTGACCCGCAGCGGCATGTCCTTGGTCACCAGGGTGACCAGTCGCCCGGCAGCGGCGAGGCTGAGCGCGACCGACAGGATCCGGGAATCGTTGGAGTCACCCCGGAATCCGAGCGGCAGCACCGCCTCGTCGCAGTGGTTGAGTTCGACCCGGAGCGTGCCCCCCAGATCGTTGGCGGTCACCGGATGGTCCAGGCGGCCGTGCCTGACCCGGAGGTCGTCGAGCAGCCGCAGCGACTGGCGGGCGAACCAGCCCAGTTCCGGATGGCGCCGCTTGCCCTCCAGTTCGGAGATGACCACCAGCGGCAGCACAACCTCGTGCTCGGCGAAGCGGTGAATCGCCGCCGGGTCGGAGAGCAGGACCGATGTGTCCAGTACGTAGACGCGGCCGGATGGGACCGGCTCCGCGGGATCGTCGGTCGCCGCCCCGGTCGACCGATGACCATTGTCGACGCGGACGCCGGTGGCGGCTGAACTCTGCGGGCCCATGCCTAGACGCTAGTGGCGGCAGCCCGCTTCGGCTAGAGCGATTGAGATAACAACATCGATCAACCGTTCCGACCGACGAGCATGTCGGGCGCGTTCCGGCCACCGTTGGTCGTGGTTCCCACGAATGCGGCGCCGGTGTACGTCGTCCCCTGTCGCACGGCGGTGTGTGCATGGGTCACGGCCGCGGGGGGCACCCCCAACACCGTGGCGATGGCGGTGTGCGCCTCCCGACGCCGGCGGTTCCAGGCGCCCCGATCGCCGTCGAAGTAGCCCTGACGGTAGCCGAAGCGGTAACCGATTCGGTAGCTGAGCTGCCCGTGGAGCCGCCCGGCCGCGTAACTGGAGGAGCCGAGCAGCAGCACCAGAAAGACTGCGAAGAAGGGGCTCATGCGGCCTCCTCGACCCTCGTGACGAGTAGGTCGAACCGTCCCCGGCACCAGCCCGGGGCGGTCCGCTTGCCATGTTTGATCATCGTTCCTCCGACTCGAACGGGTTCGGGTCATCGGCGAGTAGGCGGTCCGGATCGTCCAGGCTGACTTCCTCGACCAGTTCGACCCGGATCCGGCAGCCGTCGAGAAGTGTCTCCGCGGTGGAGACCCGGCGGACCGCCCCATCGGCATCATGGACCCGCACCCGCAGATCGGGGCAGCCCAGGTATGTCCGCCAGGAGTTCCACTCGTGCCGGTCGGCCACATCGAGCGAGAGATAGCGGCAGCCGTGCGCCAGGTACATCCGCCATGGGGCACTCAATCCGGCGGCGACGCCGTCGGCCACCAGACCGAATGCCTGGCCCCGGGTGGCCACTTCAGTCATCGAATCCCCCTGTCACGGTGAGGTGACACCACGAGCGGACGTCTCAAACACGTTACACGCGCCCGCTCGTCCCGTATGCGGGACAGCATCATCTTTTCGTCTGATTATCACCAGACGCCCGTTCACCTATTCTGTCCAGGTGACACCCCTCAACACAAGCACTGAATCCTTAACCGAAGAGCACGAAGTTTCGTCACGCACAAATGACACAGGGAGCTTCACCAGAGCCACACCGGCCACCCCCTCAGGCCGGAAGATCGCCTTCGCCACCTTCGTCCGCAAGGCCCTCGACGACGCCCGGACCACCCGGGCCTGGACCGGAACCGAGGTTTCCCGGCGCACCGGCATCTCCCGCCAGACGCTGAACCGCTGGGTCCGCGGCGACTGGGCGAGCGACCCCGAAGCGGAACGGGTGGTCGCCTTCTGCGAAGGGCTGGGCATCAATCCGGCACTCGCCTTCGGCGTGCTCGGCTGGAGTCGTAGCGCGCCAACGCGCCCCGCACCGGCCGCCCCGCCGATGGACCCGGACGTGGAGGCGCTCCTGCGCCGCCTCGTCGACCCCAACGTCGACGAAGCCGAGAAGTTCCACATCAGGGAGACCATCCGCTACCTGGCCTACCGGCCGCTGCTGCCAGCACAGCGGCGGAAACAGCGCAAACAGGCAGGGTGAGTTCCGCAAATGGCGAAAGAAGACGCCGTAAACCTCCTCGATCGGACGCCCATCACCATCTCCGCACGCTAGCGTCCGTTTTCGTACTGCTTGGGCTCGTCGTCACGGCGGGGGGACGGGACAAGGCCGAACACCAGCCCTGCGGGACAGTGAGGAGGGGTCTGCCATGGCCCTGAAGTGGATGGCCATCGTGGTCGCTGCGGTGTCGGTGACGCTCTGTGTGACAGCCAACGTCATGGTCACTGCGCTCAGCGGCCGTGAGGTCCCGGTCGTCATCAACATGGTCGCCATCGCCGCCGCCGGTATCGGTGCGGTGCTGGCCGTCGTCGCGGACCTTTTCGACCGCATCAACCGACGAATCACCGCGCTGACCGAATTTCTGATCGCCCGACTCAATGAACTCGACACCCACGCCGGCGACCGCAACGCCGGTTTCGTCGAGGGCTACCTGTTGCGGCAGAACCAGGAAGCGGCGGTGGTTCCGATCGGATCGCGCGGCCGCGGCCGGCGGACGATGACCGGCGACGACTGAGGGTGCCGAGTATCCGCCGATAGCCGGGCTTTCGGCGGATACTCGCGTCGTGGGGACGGGGCCCGGCCCGGCCGGCCGGTCCAGTTTGGCGAGGTGAACGCCGGGGTACGCTGTCGGCCGTGCGGGCCACCAACTCCAGGAAGCAACTCCTCCCCCGGCCGCTGACCGCGGCGCAGGCGTGGCGAGCCACCGTCGACCGGGCCGGGCAGTGCGTGCTGTTCTTCGATTTCGACGGCACACTCGCGCCGGTACAGGACGATCCCACCGCGGTGCGTCCGGTGCCCAACGTGATCGCCGCCATCGACGCCCTCACCACAGTGGTTCAGCGGGTCGCCATCGTCTCGGCGCGCCCGGTCGAGTTTCTCCGCGACCACTTCAGTGAACTGACTAGTGTCGATCTTTACGGGCTCTACGGGCTCGAGCATTACCACGGAACGGGTGACATCGTCACCGAACCGGCGGCGGTGCCCTGGATCCCCGTGATGGCCGAGTTGGCCGAGCGTGCCCGGGCCGCGCTTCCCCGCGACACGTTGGTCGAATACAAACGACTCTCGGTGGCCCTGCACTACCGCACCGCCACGCACTTGGCCGCCACCATCGAGGAGTGGGGCCACGCCGAAGCCGAACGGCTGGGGCTCCGGGTGCAAGCCGGCCGCATGGTCATCGAACTCAAACCGCCGGTGGACCGGGACAAGGGCATGGTCATCAGCGAGGCGCTCGGGACGGCCCGCTGCGCCTGGTACTTCGGCGACGACGTCTCCGACCTGAAGGCTTTTGCAGCCCTGCGGGCCCGCGAGAAGGCCGACCCCGACTTTCTTGGCATCTGTGTGGCCGTGGCGAACCCGGAGACCGGCCAGGAGGTGGCCCGAGCGGCGGACCTGACCCTGCCGTCCCCGCAGGCCCTCGGCGATTTTCTGGCGACGCTGGGCTAGTTGCCCTGCTCCCTCAGACCCCGAACCGACGCTGACGATGGGCGTACGAGCGCAGGGCCCGGAGGAAGTCGATCCGCCGGAAATCGGGCCAGTTGAGCTCACAGAAGTAGAACTCCGAGTGGGCCGACTGCCACAGCAGGAAACCGGAGAGGCGCTGTTCGCCGCTGGTACGGATGACGAGATCGGGGTCGGGCTGACCACGAGTGTAGAGATGCTCCGCGATGTGGTCGGCTTCCAGAGCCTCAGCCAACTCCTCGATCGTCCCTCCGGCTGCCGCGTGCTCCTGCAGCAGGGACCGCACCGCGTCGGCGATCTCCTGCCGGCCCCCGTAGCCGACGGCGATGTTGACCTGTGCCCCATCGATCCGGTGCAGGGTGCACTCCTCGGCGGTCTTCAATGCGCGGGCTGTCCGCATCGGTAGCAGATCCAGCGCCCCGACCATGCGCAGCCGCCACGGGTTTCCCTCTTTGGCCAGTTCGACAACGACGTCTTCGATGATCTCCAGGAGCGGTTCGAGTTCGGCTGCCGGACGGCGCAGATTGTCGGTGGCGAGCAGATAGAGGGTGACATGACCGATGCCGGCCTCATCACACCAGGCCAGCAGGTCTTTGATCTTGGCGGCACCGACTCGATGGCCGTCATTCGGGTCGATAAACCCCATATGTCGGGCCCAGCGGCGATTGCCGTCACACATGACGCCGACGTGCCGCGGCGCGGGTTTTCCAGCCAGGTCGGCCTTCAACCGCCGCTCATACAGCGAGTAGAGAAGGTTCCGCAGAGTCATCACTGTAAAGATTAGTGCGGTGTCCACAGTCGCTCAGCGTTTGGGGGGACATCCCGCCGAACGATGCTCTTCACAAGAAGGGGTCACCACCGGGGGAGGCGGAGCAGCGCAGGGGCTGCCGGAACGCTGGTCGCGTTCCGGCAGCCCTGCGGGGCGGGTGGTGCCAGCCACACCCGGCCGTACCTCTACTACTGCTGTACGGCGTCCAGCCGGGCGCGCAGCGCATCCAGCTCGGCCCAGAGCACCCCGGGGAGCTTCTCCCCGATCTTCTCGAACCATTCACCAATCAGCGGCAGTTCGCTGCGCCACTCCTCCGGGTCCACCTTGAGTGCGATCTCAAGCTGCTCCGGGGTGAGTCCGAGCCCCCCGACGTCGAGCGAGTCGGTGGTGGGCACCAGACCGATCGGCGTCTCGACCGCCTGTGCCCGGCCGTCGAGGCGTTCCACGATCCACTTCAGGATGCGGGAGTTCTCGCCGAAGCCTGGCCAGAGGAACTTGCCCTCGGCGTTGCGACGGAACCAGTTGACGTAGAAGACCCGGGGCAGCTTGGAGGCGTCCCCGTCAACCCCCTTGCCCATCTCGATCCAGTGGCGGAAGTAGTCCCCGGCGTGGTAGCCGATGAAGGGCAGCATCGCCATCGGGTCACGGCGCACCACCCCCACCTTGCCGGCCGCCGCAGCGGTCGTCTCGGACGAGAGCGTCGCTCCCATGAACACCCCGTGCACCCAGTCCCGGGCCTCGGTGACCAACGGGACGGTGTCCTTGCGCCGGCCGCCGAAGAGAATCGCGTCGATCGGCACACCCCGCGGGTCGTTGTACTCGGGGGCCACGATCGGGCACTGCAGGATCGGGGTGCAGAACCGGCTGTTCGGGTGGGAGGACAGCTCGTCGCTCTCCGGGGTCCAGTCACGGCCCTTCCAGTCGATCAGGTGGGCCGGAGGCTCGCCCATCCCCTCCCACCAGATGTCCCCGTCATCAGTGAGCGCGACGTTGGTGAAGATCGAGTTGCCGCGGTCGATGGTGCGCATCGCGTTCGGGTTGGTCTTCCAGTCGGTGCCGGGCGCCACCCCGAAGAACCCGAACTCCGGGTTGAGGGCGTAGAGCCGCCCGTCATCGCCGAACCGCATCCAGGCGATGTCGTCGCCGATCGTCTCGACCTTCCAGCCCGGGATGGTCGGCTCCAGCATCGCCAGGTTGGTCTTGCCGCAG
Source organism: Micromonospora sp. (assembly GCA_036278255.1). GTDB lineage: Bacteria > Actinomycetota > Actinomycetes > Mycobacteriales > Micromonosporaceae > DASULK01. The sequence continues at coordinate 1,578 of DASULK010000165.1, read as the reverse complement.
GCGGACGGGAACGCCCCGGCAATGTGGTGCACCGTTCCCTCGGGCGAGGTGAGCTTCAGGATCAGCATGTGCTCGGCGAGCCAGCCCTCATCCCGTCCCATGACGCTGGCGATCCGCAACGAGTAGCACTTCTTGCCGAGCAGGGAGTTGCCGCCGTACCCGGAGCCGTAGGACCAGATCTCCCGGGTCTCCGGGAAGTGCGAGATGTACTTCGTGTCGTTACACGGCCACGGCACGTCCTGCTGACCGGGGGCCAGCGGGGCCCCGACCGAATGCAGGGCGTGCACGAAGTCGACGCTGTCGCTCATCGCCTCCAGGATCTTGGCGCCCATGCGGGTCATGATGCGCATGGAGGCGACCACGTACGGGCTGTCGGTGATCTCCACGCCGAACATGGGCGCTTCCGCTTCCAGCGGGCCCATGCAGAACGGGATGACATACAGGGTCCGGCCGCGCATGCACCCCCGGTAGAGATCGGTCATGGTGCGCTTCATCTCGGCCGGGGCCATCCAGTTGTTGGTCGGCCCGGCATCGGCCTCGTCAACGGAGCAGATGAAGGTCCGCTCCTCCACCCGCGCCACGTCCGCCGGGTTGGTCCGCGCGTAGAAGGAGTTGGGCTTGCGCTCGGGATTCAACCGAATGAGCGTCCCGGCCTCCACCAGCTCATCGGTAATGCGCTGCCACTCCTCGTCCGAGCCGTCTACCCACACCACCCGCTCCGGCTGGGTCAGCTCGGCAACCTCCTTGACCCAGTCGATCAGTTTTCGGTTGGTCGTCGGCGGATTCTCCAGACCCGGTGTTGTCGTAGTAGCCGGAGCACTCATGACCTATCTCCTCGTGGTCGACGCTGACCCTGCGTGGGGATGCCCAGATATGGCAGGCAGTTAACCGCCCGCCGCGATAAAAGTCCGGGAGTCGCGCTCAGCGTAGACGGCCGGAACCGGCGGGACACCGCGGACCGTTGTGAAGAACTGCACAAGCCATCAAGCATCTGTTCGCACACGCCCCTTTCTCCACTCGACCGCGCAGCTTCGTGCAAAAGCGCTGGTTGGCCCCTCATTACTCGGCGAAGGGGCGTAATTAGCGAGTACGGCGTTTCAGATCCACTCAGCCGCTACGCTCAAACACGTGCCAGCGACCGTCACGGGCAGCCAACCCTCGCCCTCGGGCCTGCGGCAAGGATTGTGGGGTGCGTTGCTCGGCCGCTTCCGCCACCTTCTCCAGGAGGTGGGGAAGTTCGGCGTGGTGGGCGTGGTCGCCTTCGTGGTCGACATTGGACTGTACAACTTCTCCAGGGTGGGCTTCGAATGGAGCTCGATGCCCGCCAAGATCCTCTCCACCGTGGCGGCCGCCACCGTCGCCTTCATCGGCAATCGGTTCTGGACCTGGCGCAACCGGGAGCGCTCCGGCCTGGCCCGCGAATACCTGCTCTACTTCTTCTTCAACGCGGTCGGCCTCGGCATCGGCCTGGCCTGTCTGGGGATCAACAACCTGCTCGGGAGTGTCTGGCCCCGGGTGTTCCGCACCCTGCTGGCCGAGAACATCGCGGCCAACATCGTGGGGACCGTGCTCGGCACC
>DASULK010000164.1:0-5871 GCA_036278255.1 Micromonospora sp. | reverse complement strand
CGCGTACTCACCCGCCTGGAGGCCAAGGTGTTCGGGCCGGGCGGAGCGTCGGCCGGGCTGAACCTCACCCGCGCCTCGCTCGACGCGACCTGCAAATACCCGTGGCAGCGCCGGCCGGGCCAGCGCAAGTTCGGGGTGTACGCCGACGACGTCCACGTCTTCGACTGGCTGCGGCGGGATTCGCCGGACGGCGACCGGTGCTGCCTGGAGGCGCAGGTGATGGACTGGGCCGACGACGTGGCCTACTCGGTGCACGACGTGGAGGACGGCATCCACGGCGGCTACATCCGGCTGCGGCCCCTGCTCGACGACCCGGAGGAGCGCGCCGCGCTCTGCGTTGACGTGGCTGCGGTCTACTCGACCGAAAGCACCGACGACCTGGCCACGGTTCTGGTGGAACTCCTTGACGATCCGGCGGTGGCTCCGCTGGCGCACTACGACGGCAGCCACGCCGCGCAGGCCGCGCTGAAGGGGATGACCAGCGTGCTGACCGGACGGTTCGTCACCTCGGCGGTCGCAGCCACCCAGGACCGTTCCGGGGTCGGACCGCTGCGCCGCTACGCTGCCGACCTGGTCGTACCCCGCGAGATCCGCGCCCAGTGCGCGCTGCTCAAAGGGCTGGCCCTGCGGTATGTGATGCGCCGGCCGGGCGCCGAGGCGTGGTACGAGCGGCAGCGGCAGATCCTCACCGAACTGGTGCACGGGTTGTTGATGCGCGCCCCCGACACCCTCGACCCGGTCTTCGCCCCACTGTGGAAGGCGGCCCCGAACGACGTCGCCCGGCTGCGGGTGGTGATCGACCAGGTGGCGTCCCTGACCGACCCGGCCGCGGTGATCTGGCACCAGCGCCTCCACCCCGGTGCACCAACATCCAGCCTCGACTCATTTCCGTAGGCGGCTGAAACGGCACACCTGGCCCTTGCTTCCCCGACCATCGGGGAGGACGCTTATCACATGAGTGAGCCTGCCTCGACCTTCGTCATCGTCGGCGCCTCGCTCGCCGGCGCCAAGGCCGCCGAAACCCTGCGGGCCGAGGGCTTCACCGGCCGGGTGGTGCTGATCGGTGATGAAACCGAACGGCCGTACGAGCGTCCACCGCTCTCCAAAGGCTTCCTGCAGGGCAGGCAGGAACGGGACAAGGTCTTCGTGCACGACGAGGGCTGGTACGCCGCACACGAGGTGGAGCTGATGCTGGGCCGCCGGGCCACCGGCCTGGACCTCAACACCCGCACGGTGATGCTCGACGGCGTCGAACCGCTGCGCTACGACAAGCTGCTGCTGGCCACCGGCTCCCGGGTACGCGAGCTCAACCGGCCGGGCACTGAACTGCCCGAGGTGCACTACCTGCGCAGCATCGAGCAGGCCGACGCGTTGCTCGCCGGGCTGCGCTCCGGCGGTCGGGTCGCGGTCGTCGGCGCCGGTTGGATCGGCCTGGAGGTGGCCGCCGCGGCCCGCGCCCACGGCTGCCCGGTCACGGTGGTCGAGGTCGACAAGCTGCCGCTGCGCCAGGTGCTCGGCGACGAGGTGGGCGCCATCTTCCGGGACCTGCACGTAGCCAACGGCGTCGACTTCCGGTTCCGCACCGGCGTACGCGAATTCGGCAGCATGGGCAACCGGCTGAGCGTGGTTCTGGATGACAGCAGCGAGGTCCCCGCCGAACTGGTGGTGGTGGGCATCGGTGTTCAACCGGCCACCGAACTCGCACAGGCGGCGGGGCTGGAGGTCGACAACGGCGTCGTCACTGACGCCAGCCTGCGCACCGCCGATCCGCACGTCTACGCCTGCGGCGATGTGGCCGCCTCGTTCAACCCGCTGATCGGGGCCCGCATCCGGGTCGAGCACTGGGCGAACGCGCTCAACGGTGGCCAGGCCGCGGCCCGGTCGATGCTTGGCCAGCTGGTCGAGTACGCCCGCGTGCCGTACTTCTTCTCCGACCAGCACGACCTGGGAATGGAGTATTCCGGCTGGGTTGCGCCGAAGGGTTACGACCGGGTGGTGTTCCGCGGTGACCCATCCATTGTGGAGGGCAAGGCGCCGGAGTTTATCGCCTTCTGGGTCCGCGACGGTCGGGTGCTCGCCGGAATGAACGTCAACATCTGGGACGTGACCGGACCGATCCAGCAACTGGTCCGCGCCGGTCATGCTGGGCGGCGCATCGACCTGGCAGCCCTGGCCGACCCCACCACACCGTTGCAGGAGCTGCTGGACTGACCCCGCACCCTCCGCCACCCTCTGCGGGGACGGGCATGCTTCGTAAGACCGGTCATGCAACCCCGCGGGCCGCCGACCCCGTCGGCTGGTTGGAGGCGTCGAGCGGGGTGGGTGGATGAGGAAAGAGCAGGAGCGGGAGTACATCGAGTACGTCACAGCCCGACTACCGGTGCTGCGGCGGGTCGCATATCAACTCACCGGGGATGCCCACCGCGGTGACGACGTGGCGCAGCAGGCCATCACCCGCCTCTACGTCCACTGGCGGCGGGCCCGCAACGCCGACAACCTCGACGCGTACGTGCACACCATGCTCGTACGGGTCTTTCTCGACGAGAAGCGGCGTAGTTGGTCGCGGGTGCGTCTCGTCGCCGCCGTACCGGAGGCGGCTGATCGGCCCCCCGGCGACCCAGAGGAGCGGGCGGTGCTCCGTGCCGCGCTGGCACAGGTGCCGCCCCGGCAGCGGGCGGTGCTGGTGCTGCGTTTCCTGCACGACCGTTCGGTTGACGAGGTGGCCCAGATCCTGGACTGCGCGCCGGGGACGGTGAAGAGCCAGACCTCGCACGGGTTGGCCCACTTGCGACGCCTGCTCGGCAACGGAACGTATGCGATCACCGGGAAGGGAGAGTGACCATGGAACGTCTCTTGGAGCCGCTGCGCGACGAACCGCTGCCCCCGTCGGCGGTGGACATCGGTCGAGCGCTCGTCGCCGGACGCCGTCGGGTCCGCCACCGACGGCTCGCCTCGGCGGCCGCGGCTAGTTGCGCCGTACTTGCCCTGGTCGGAGGCATCACCGTCATTGTCGCTGGCGAGGCACCCGATGGCAGCCGCCCCCCGGTCGCACAGGAGCCGACTGCCTCTCCGCCTCCGATGCCGGCCCGGGCGCCTGCCGCTTTCGAACCGTTGCATCGCTACGCAGCGTTCGGTTGGCTGCCCGACGGCCTGGCCGATTCGTTTGTCGAAACCGGCACGGATCAGCTCCTGCTGGGGGCGTGGCAGCCGATGACCGCCGAGAGCCATGAACGGTCCGGTGTCGAGCTGCGCATCGTGCCCGCCGGGCACGACATCGCCCTGGCCGACATGGGCGACTTCGCGGTGGAGGGGGCGATAACAGAGTGGGCCGGGGTGACGTCGGCCGAGGCGGTGAACGGGCGTACCGCGCGCTGGAACGGCAGGGCGCCGAGCAGCGGCACGGGGGCCGCGCTGCGTTGGGAGTACGCCCCGAACGCCTGGGCCGAGGTGATCGTCCGTGGTGGGGCCGCCGGCGCGGACGCCCGGGCGACCGCACGACGCATCGCCGAGACTCTCCGCTACGGCGTGGACGAGCCGGTCCGCCTGCCGTTCGGGATCGCCGGGCTGCCGGACCCGCTGCGCCCGATGTCGGTATTGGTCAGCACCCGTACGTTCATGGGTATCCCGAGTTGGGAAGCCCGGGTGGCGTACGGCCCGGGCGAACGGACAACCTCCGGTGAGTGGCCGCTGACCGTCATGGCGTTACCCCAGCCGTCCGACACCGGCGACGGCGCAAACTTCGGTGACCCTAACGGGACCCTCGACGGGCACCCCGTCCGCCGCTCGTCGATGGCCGACGGCGGGAAGGCGCTCCAGGTGTACGGCGTGCAGGGGCTCTACCTGGAGCTCACTACCGACGACACGGCGACGACGCGGCAGCTGCCGGACGGCTTGGACGGCCTTTTCCGCAGCATGACCCTGTACCCCGGTCTGCAGCACTGGCAGTGAGAGCCGGCACCCGTCCAGCTTCAGAAATAGTCGAGCAGTTGTGCTGGCGGTCCCGCGCCGAGCAGGTTGAGCGCGGCCGGATCCTCCCCGGCGTGGCACTGCAGCAGTCCCGCCTCGGCCACAGCCTCCGCCTGCGCGGCGCCGGCATACAGCAGGGCGAAGCCCCGGACGGAGAGCCGTAGCGTCGGTTCATGCGACAGGCGCTGCAGCCGGGCATCCCCGTCGGCAACCTCCAGCCGCCAGAAACCGCTGTTCCATGGAGCGGCGACATCGTTGAGGGAGAAATCAACGACCCCCCGTGCATACGGCGGCCAACCCCGGCTCTGCACCGCGCGCACTACATCCACCGGCCGGTGCATCCACACCCACCGCTCGTGCTCGCGGGCGCTCTCCAGCGGAAACTGTGTGGAGATCGCATCCGCGCCCAACAGGGTCAGCCGCAACGTCGGAGTGACGCTCTGCCAGCTGGTCAGCACGCTAAGCAGTTCGCGGGCGGCCTCCGGGGTGACGGCGAGCACCTCGTGGACGGTCAGGACCGCGTTCGTGTCGTACCCCTGGCCGCGTTGCCAGGTGGCGTAGCTGAGCAGCCGCCCCTCCTCCTCCACCAGCGTCAGCCCATCCACATTGGCAGGTAGCGCGGCCTGGGACGGCGGTGTGAACAGCTCCCCGTCCCGGGTCAGCAGGCCAGCGCGGTCCCTGGCGACCTGCTCGTAGAGGGCCTGCACGGCGGGCAGGTCCGCGGCGTTGCCCGGGCGGACGGAAAGCTTCGATGTCGGCCGGTGACGGGGCAGGAGCGCGGTGGGCAGGTCGACGGTGCGTAGCGCTCCGCAGATTTCCCAGCCGCAGGCCCGGTACGGTGCCGCCACCGTCGGGAAGAGCGCGCTGACCGCTGCGCCACGCTCGTACGCCTCCCGCAGCAGTGCGGTGAGAAGGGCTCGAGCGACCCCGCGGCCGCGCGCCTCGGGCAGCACCGCCACCCCGGCAACGTCGGCGGCGACCACCCGCCGGCCCGACCACCACTGCTCGTGGTGCAGGTCTCGTGCGGTGCCCAGTAGCCGACCTCGGGCGTCGAAGGCACCGTAGCGGACGGTACCCGGCACCGGGCCGTAGGCGTCGGGTGGTGCATCGGTGACCGGTCGACCGAAGGCGAGCCGGCGTAGCTCCCACGCCGCGGCGTACTCGTCGGCGGCCAGTCTCCGAACCGTGATCTCCCCGTGCACTGGTCGATCGTATCGGCCCCTTGAGCCTTGGCCGCCCGATCAGGTACGGCGGGACGGGCAGGACACCTGCGTAGTCTGGCCGTCATGAACAGCTTGGTTCGGCCGAGGTCGCTGATTGGTGAGGTGGCTGCGCTCCGCGGCGGGGAGCGTGACCTGTCCGTGGAGGTAGCCCGGCTCTGTGACCGGATCGACGAGGTCGACCCGGAGCTGCAGGCATTCGTCCCGGAGCCGGATCGGCGGGGGCGCTTGGCCGAGGAGGCACGGTCGGTTGCGGCACGGTGGACCCGGCCCGAGACCCGGCCGGCCCTGTACGGCGTACCGGTCGGGGTCAAGGACGTGGTGCGGGTTGATGGACTCCCCATCCGCGCGGGGTCCGCGTTCCCGCCGGAGGTGCTGGGCGGGGCGCAGGCGTCGGTGGTGGAGCGGCTGCGGGCGGCCGGCGCGCTGGTGGCCGGTAAGACGGTGACCGCTGAGTTCGCCGCCAGCGCCCCCGGCCCGACCCGCAACCCGCATGACCCGGCGTACACGCCGGGCGGTTCGAGTAGCGGTTCGGCTGCCGCCGTCGCGGCGGGGATGGTGCCGTTGGCGATCGGGACGCAGACCATCGGGTCGATGATCCGGCCGGCGGCGTTCTGCGGGGTGGTCGGGTTCAAGCCGACCCATGGGCGGATCCCGGCCGACGGGGTGATCGCTCACTCGCCGA
>DASULK010000163.1:0-2231 GCA_036278255.1 Micromonospora sp. | reverse complement strand
CTGCGTCCCGCTACCAGGCTTCCGCTACGCTGCAGCCTGGGCCGGCGGGTCCGCTGCGCTCCCCCGCCTGGCGGTCCTTTCGGCTGCGCCTCCAGGACTGTTGGGGCCCGCTGGCGCGGGCCGGGCTGGCTGCGAGGGGTCGGGGTGCTCGTTCGTGTCGGGTGCCGGTGTACATGCTGCATCAGGCTGATGCAGCATGTAGTGTTGGCGGAAACACGGGACACCCTCCAACCACCTGATGCGGGCCCGGATGCCCGCGCCTTTCGGAAAAGGGAAAACGTATGTGGAGTGCTCAGGACGTGGCGCGGGATCAGGTCCGGCGTCAGGCGAATGGCCTGGACGTCGCCGCCGTTGCGGAAAAGGTCGCGGAGGCCGCTGTCCGTGAGCGGGAAGCCGCGGATCAGTTGAGGGGGAACGGTTCCTTCTACGAGTTCGAGATGGACCGGGAGCGGTTGGCTGCCATCTGGTTGGCCCAGCACGCTGAGTGGCGGCGCGTCAGGGACTTGATGACTGCGGTCGGTTGGAGCGTGTATGAGCCGGAGCGGGACGCTCAGGGCTCGGTGTGGGCTCGTGAGCGTGAGGAACGGCTTGCTGGTGCTCTTGCGGCACAGGCCGCCTTCGGGGAACGGCAGGGGGAGGAAGCGGATGAACTGCGGGCGGAGGTCTGGCTGTCCGCCGCGTCCAGTCAGCTGATTCGGGTGGTGGCCGGCCGGGCGGGGCTGCGTCCCTCTGAGGTCCTGGCCCAGCTTGCCGAGCGGATCGTGGTGGGCGAGGACGGTACGGTGTCCGTGCCGTCCTTCACGCCGTCCTGGTGATTTCCGAAGCGAGTGGTTAAGAAGGCAGGGGAGGAGTGTGGGAGTGCTGGGTATTCGGCTTCGGGAACACCAGGTAGCGCAGAAAGCTGCTTTCCGTAGGTGGGTGGGATTCCCTGCAAGATCGTCCGTACCGTCGGAGGGGGCGCGGGGGACGATCGTGTCCGCGACCGGTTCGGGGAAGACGTTCACGGCTGCTGCGTGTGCGCTGGAGTGCTTCCCGGGCGGGCGGGTCCTGGTGACCGTGCCGACTCTGGACTTGCTCGTGCAGACCGCTCAGGCGTGGCGGTTGGTGGGCCACCGGGCGCCGATGGTGGCGGTGTGCTCGCTGGAGAACGATGCGGTGCTCGAGTCGCTGGGGGTGCGGACCACCACGAACCCGATCCAGCTCGCGTTGTGGGCGGGGTCGGGGCCGGTGGTCGTGTTCGCCACGTACGCCTCACTGGTGGACCGCGAGGACATCGACGCACCGATGGGTCAGCGGAAGGTTCGCGGGCCTTTGGAGGCCGCTCTGGCGGGCGGGGAGCGCCTGTACGGGCAGCAGATGAGCGGTTTCGACCTCGCGATCGTGGACGAGGCTCACTCAACCGCAGGTGATCTTGGCAGGCCGTGGGCGGCGATCCACGACAACCAGCGGATCCCCGCCGACTTCCGGCTGTACCTGACCGCGACCCCGCGCATCCTGGCCTCGCCTCGGCCGCAGAAGGGTACGGACGGGCGCGAGCTGGAGATCGCGAGCATGGCCGACGACCCGGACGGGCCGTACGGCGCGTGGCTGGCCGAGCTCGGACTCTCGGAGGCGATCGAGCGGGGCATCCTCGCCGGGTTCGAGATCGACGTGCTGGAGATCCGTGACCCTTCGCCGGTCCTCGGACTCTCGGAGGAGGCGCTGCGGGGCCGGCGCCTCGCCTTGCTGCAGACCGCACTTTTGGAGCACGCGGCGGCGTACAACCTACGTACGGTGATGACGTTCCACCAGAAGGTGGAAGAGGCAGCCGCATTCGCGGACAAGCTGCCCGAGACCGCAGCCGAGCTGTATGTCAACGATGCCACCGGCGACGACCTGGCGAAGGCGGAGGCGATGCCGAAGTCGTCGATCGACGCGGAATTCTACGAGCTGGAGGCCGGACGTCACGTCCCGCCGGACCGGGTGTGGTCGGCGTGGCTGTGCGGCGACCACCTCGTCACCGAACGCCGCGAGGTGATCCGGCAGTTCGCGAACGGCATCGACGCGGCCGGCCGCCGGGTGCACCGGGCGTTCCTGGCGAGCTGTCGCGTGCTCGGGGAAGGCGTGGACATCACCGGCGAACGGGGCGTGGAAGCCGTCTGCTTCGCCGACACCCGCGGCTCGCAGGTGGAGATCGTGCAGAACATCGGCCGCGCGCTGCGCCTCAACAAGGACGGCACCACGAAGGTCGC
>DASULK010000162.1:0-3640 GCA_036278255.1 Micromonospora sp. | reverse complement strand
GGCCTGCTGGTCCAGCCCCATCACCTTGACGGGGGTGCCGTGGTGGGTCATGACGTGCACCGCCCCCGGCCGTTTCACCACCCGCCCGGGCCAGTTGACATTGTTGATCAACCATCTGGCCCGGGCCAGAACGCGGTGGTAACGCAGGGACCCGGCCACCACGTGATCAACTCCCGCGGGTATGGCTTCGCGGCGGTCGCGGCGGACCACCCAGACCCCCCGGATCCCCGGCGCCAGCTCCCGCGCCTTTTCGTAGATGGCGGCCGGGTTGCAGGCGTACCCGCGGTACCAGTAGGCGGCGTAGACGGCGAGCGACGGGTCGATCGGTTGCCGGAGCTGGATCAGGTAGTAGACGCGGAAGGTGGTGTTGCGCGCCAGCTGGGCGGCGTTGCGGGCTGACCGGGTCAGGCGGCGGCGCACTCTCCGGATGGTGCGCCGCAGCCGCGCCAGGCCCCGGGAAGCGGCCCGGAGCAGCTGAAAGCTGCGGTATCGCCCAGCCGCCACCAACCGATGCTTGACCCCTTCCATCCCGCCGGGCAGCGGGTACCCCTCGGGTGGCAGGTAGCGCTGGTAGTGCATGGTCATCTGGGCGAAGAAGGAACGGCCCAACTCCTTCGGCACCCGGACACCGTTGCCCCGCACCTGCAGCAGATGCTTGACCATCCGCCGGAACAGCAGCGGCCGCAGCGGGGCTGCCTCCGGGCCGGCCACGTCGAGCAGGTCGAACACCTGCGCCCAGTTGGAGAAGATCGCAAAATGTCCGACGCCGGCCGTCCTGGTCGCCGCCCCGATGCGCCGCAGGCGGTAGTAGATGCAGACGCGGTCCAGGGTCGAGATGCGCTCGGCGGCGAGCAGCAGCCCGTAGGTGAAGGGAATGTCCTCGTACCAGCCGGGCCGGAAGCGGAAGTCGAGCCGCAACAGCAGCTCCCTCCGGACGATCTTGTTCCACGGCACGTGGAGGATCTCGATCGCCTCGGGCCACTCCCGCAGCACGAACACCTGCGGCGCCCGGCTCAGCCGGTTGCCGGCCGCGGCCGATCCGCTCCGGGCGACCCGGTGATTCCAGCGGACCTTGGCGTGATCGACGATCAGCATCTCCGCTCCGGTCTCCCGCAGCCGGTCCGCCACCGCCCGCACGGCCCCTTCGGCGAGCCAGTCATCACTGTCAACGAACCAGACGTACTCTCCAGTGGCCGCCGCCAGCCCGTGGTTTCGGGCCGGCCCCTGGCCTTCGTTGCGGTCCAGCGTGATGACCCGCAGCCGCGGCTCCCGGGCGACGTACTCGGCGAGGATCTCGCCGCTGCTGTCCGGCGAGCAGTCATCGACTGCAATCACTTCGAAGTCAGTGGACGACTGGCCGAAAATCGAGTCGAGGCACTGGCGCAGGTAGCCCTGCACCTGGTAGACCGGCACGACAAAACTGATCAAAGCCATGCCGCGCCCCCATGGTCTACCGTCGACTGCGCTCACTCACAGCGTAGGCGACCTCACCTTGTGTAGTTTGAGATTCGTCCCGCTCCTTTCCGGTCCACCCCCGCACCGCGCTGATCAGAAAGACCAGGAAGAGGTACACCGACAGCGCAGCGACGCCGACGGTGGCGGCCCCAGCGGCAGCGACACCCGCCAGGACGATGACCCGTCCGTCCCAGCCGAGCATCGCGGTGTGCAGCGGGGGCGGACCGGAGCGCTTCTCCTGCCGTGCGGTCAGGTCGTAGTGGTGCAGGGCCAGCACCAGCAGCAATCCGAAGACCAGCGGGAGCGGCACCCGCCACCAGAGGCCCAACGCAATCACGAAGAGGTACTCGGCGGCCCGCAGGGCGGCCGGGACCAGCCAGTCCGACGCCCCGACGTGCGGCGCCGCGCAACCGGCCGCGCCGGCGAGCACCACCACCAACGCCGTCGCCCCGCTCCACCCGGCAGCGGAACCCCGCCCCGCCAGTGCGGCCCCCAGCATCGCGGCGCTGGCCGCCACCGAAAGCAGGGCCAGCGGCAGCGGGCCCGGCAGCCAACCGAAGCCGAACCAGCGTGCCAGCCATCCGGCGGCGACACCGTCGTCGCGGTGCAGACGGGTCTCGACGGTGGCGAGCACCGGCACCCGCATCGACCGGGCCCGCAGGGTCCGCAGCGCCAGGGTGTAGGCGAACGCCAGCCCACCCCAGACCAGTACGGCCACCAAACTCACCCGGGGGTTAAAGAGCGCCACGGTCACCGCGATCAGTGCCCACCGCTCGCCGATCGGAAAGACCACGGTGCGTTTGAGCCAGTAGGTGACGGAGCCGACGTCAGCCTGCACCCGGGTCGAGGCACGGCTGAGCCGGGCACCGAGCCCACCGGCGGCAGACGCCTTCCCGGCCGGCTTGCGGCGGGCGGCCTCGTCGTGCAGCACCCCGTACCAGGTGTCGGTCATGTGCCGGACCGTCTGCATCGTGATCGCCGCGATCGCCAACGTCCAGCCGCTGCCCAGCCCGGCCCGCTCAATCCCGACGGCGAGCCCGGCGTAGACCACGTATTCCTTGGCCCGGTCCGCCATCGTGTCCAGCCAGCCGCCCCAGGCGCTGAAGTGCCGCGTGTAGCGGGCGAGCTGTCCGTCGACGCAGTCCAGGACAAATCCGAGATAAAGCAGGACCGCGCCGGCCACCCACGCCACCCGGCCACCACCCGACGCGAAGAGCGCGGCCGCGACGAAGGCGAAGAGGACCGAGACGGCCGTCACCGCGGTCGGGCTCAACCCGATCCGGGCGGCAAGCCGGGTGACCCACGGCGACCACGTGCTGACCGCATAGGTGGTAAAGAAATCGTCCTGCTCCTTCACCGAGAGCCGCAGCTGGGCGGCGTCGGAGTCGACGGCAGCGACGGCGGCCTCGGCCGCTGCCACGTCGGACGGGGCGGTGACCCGACGCGCGACGAGCAGCCGTATCCGGTGGCTGATGATCGTCACGCCGTCACGGGTGAGCGCAGCGAGCAGCCGGTCCAGCGCGGGGAGCGTCGCCCCGCTGCCCGCGGCCCCGGGGCGGGCGGCGGCTGCCAGCGCCGGCAGGTCCCCGGCCATGACCCGCAGCGCGCCACCGAACGTCCCGGACCGTTCGCCCGGCAACGCCTCAGCGGTGTCGGCGGCGACGACCTGCCCCCGGTCTTCGGCAACGACGGCGTGTCCGGGCTCCAGCGGGCCGTCGGGCAGGACCAGCGCGGCAGTAGCCGCGGCGGGATGGGTGGCCAGGTGATGCAGTACGGCGGTGTGGGCGACCAGATCGCCGGAGCAGAGCAGCAGCGGCTCGCCGGCCCGCCCGGCGGACTCGGCCAGCTCGACCACGTCGTGCAGGTCACCGGCGACCACCACCTCACGGGCGCCGGCACGCCGCAACTGTTCGGCGAGGTGTTCGATCAGCGGTTCACCGGTGTGCAGCAGGAGGGGCGCGGCCGGCGAGGGGGGGAACAGGACCGCCAGTGTCACGTGGCCACCACATTCTTGTATGCGTTGAGCGCGTCATTCACCGTTCCGTCGACCAGCAGCTGGCCGCCGTTCAGGTAGAAACCACGCGTGCAGAATCGGGTGAGATCGCTTTCGTTGTGCGACACGAGCACCATAGTGCGCCCTTCGGAGAGGAGGCGCTCGATGGTGGCGTAGCACTTCTGCCGGAAC
>DASULK010000161.1:0-12076 GCA_036278255.1 Micromonospora sp. | reverse complement strand
TTCGACCTGCCGCACGATGTGGTCGTGCAGATAGAGCGCCTCGGGCAGGCCCCGGAATCCACGGGCGTGCTCGGTGACCCCGGGGATGGGCAGCAGTTTGTTGACGCTGCCGACTGCGAGGATGAGCCGGTCGTAGTCGAGCTGGCCGCGACCGCCCTCCAACCCTGTGAAGCTGACCCGCCGGCCCCGCAGGTCGACGTGGTCGGCTTCGCCGATGACGATCCGTACCCCCGGTAGGGTCCCGGCGAGCGAGATGGCGACCCGGGTGGGTTCCAGCACCCCGGCGGCGACCTCCGGCAGCAGTGGGACATAGAGGAAGTAGTCGGTCGGATTGAGCAACGTGATGTCGGTGCGGCCACGGGCGAGTCTGGACAGGGTCCGGGCAGCGTAGTAGCCGGCAAACCCGGCACCGACGATCACAGTGCGTGGTCTGGTCATAGCCTCCCCTTCCCCGGCAGCAACCATGCAAACCGCTGCCGCAGCGGGGATCACCGCAAACGCGTCACATCGACCGGGGTACGCGCCAGATCGACGAGGCCACGGAAGTCGCGGGGGAGTTGCGCCATGATGTCGTCGAATTCCCCGCTGGAGACGGCTTCCCTCAAGGTGCCGAAGACGCTCCGGACGATCTGTTTGGCTCGGCGCTCGTCGGCGCCCGTGCAGGCGGCGACCCGGCGGATGAACTCCTCGGCCCCAAACCGCTGGGAGCTCTCGGTCCTCGACCGTAACGCGGCCTGCATGGGCTTGGGCAACTGTGCGGCCAGGTCCAGCGCCTCACCGGCGGTGAGCCGGTCGGCGAGTGCCTCAAGGGTGAGGCGGACGCACTCCTCGGCCTGCTGGGACGGGATGGAGGCACGCTGCTCGACCTTGGCCAGGAAATGCTCGTACTTCATCGCTGTCTCCTTCGCTGCGTGGTTCTAGGGCCGCCGGAGCAGGACCGGTCGGAGCCGCTCGTTGGGGCGGGGCATCCGGTCCCGCATACCTTGGTTCCGCCGTGCTGCGCGCAGGACCAGCAACGCGACGACGGCCACTAGTTGAGCACCGAGGATCACCTTGTTGAGGTCCAGCGACGGCCGCCAGTGCACCTGCTCGTTCCGGATCACGAAGACGCCGGCGGGCTCAGCCCCGACCTTCAGACCGCTGCCCGAACCACCACCGCGGCCGTGGCTCTCCGGTACCGGGCCGCCGCCTCCGCCACCGCCTCCACCGCCGCTGATCCGGGCCACCGGGATGATCGTGGTTTCGCCGCGGGTGATCGGCTCACCGAATACCGTGTCCGCCCCGATCCCCTGTACCGTCTGCCGGACGGCCTCCAGGACCGCCCGCTCGGACGCGGTTCCCTCGCTCATCACCGCCGCCTTTCGATCCACCGCTGCATCGGTCAGCCCGTGGCCTCGCGGAATTCGTCGTATCTGTTCTCCAGGTCGATGCGGGCCAACGCGCCGAACAGCCATCCGAGCCGCTCGGACTCCGGACTTCCGGCGAGGGCGGCCAGGTCCGCGGTGGAGCGGCCGAGCCCCAGGCGTCGGGCGGCGGCCAATGCCCGGCGGTCCGCAAACGGCGCCACTTCACGCCAGATGATCTGTACGTCGCGGAAGAAGAGATCGACCACGGCGTCGTCGACGCCGGGTAATTCCTTGAGCAGCTCACGCTCGGCGGTCGGGTCCTTCCGGGCGGCGCTGCGCAGCCGCCGCAGATCACCCCGGTAGCGTTGCAGGATCGCCTCCGCGAGTTCACCGAGGGTGGCTGCGACCCGCCGGGCGTCCCGTCGATGGCTGGCGTCCCGGATGACCCGGAACCTCTCCTCCTCCGGTGAGCGGGCCAGGTTGGCCGGTGTGTCCCAGCCCCGATCCCGGAGGGCGAGTGCTGCCTGCACCGCCCGCCGGTAATCCCCCTGCGAACGCAGCAGGATCGACAGGTAGAGCAGTTGAAAGAGGTTGGCGGCGTTGCTGGTCACCCGGAAACCGAACTCCTCGGCAAAGCCTCGGCCGTCGCGGACGAGGCGTCGCACCATCCGCTTCTTCTCTTCCATCGCCACCACGCCGTCCGATTACCCATAAACCGGCTGCCGATACCGGGCACGAGCGGCCGGAAGACCGCGAGCGAACGTCTAGGCCACGGAGCTGCCGACCAGTCACGTCAGCGGCATACTCCGGCAGCGAGCGGGAACGCGGTTGGCAGTCCGGTAACTCCGCGGAATGAGGTGAGGTGCGCTATGTCAGTCCAGGCTCCACCGAGTCCGGTCAAGGACAAGAACTACGACCTGGTGACGGTTCTGCACAAGTCGTTGAAGAACATCTGGAAGATGGACCACTACATCGCCGACGCCGAGCGCCAAGGGGACCAGGAACTCGCCGAATGGTTCCGCAAGATTAAGGACAACAACATGAAGGCTGGTGCACAGGGGAAGGCGATGCTCGCCAAACGGCTGCAGATGGAGGAGGGGACCTGAGTCATCGCCGCCGACGCATCGGCTGCATCTGCTAGGGCCGCACCGGCAGGGGTGCGGCTCTAGCAGCGCTGCCCGGCCGCAGGCGGCTGGCGCACCGGGGGCAGAGCCTCGGCCTTCGTCGCCCGGGTGATCCCGGACCAACCGGGCCGGGCCGGCCGCCGGTTCCTCCGGTTCGGCGGCTACCGTATGCCCCGTGCATGATCGCCGGCTGCCGTCCCGCGCCGCGCAGGACACCCGCCAGGCGTTGCGGGGAGCGGTGACCGACCGGCGGGCGGGCGGTCGGCCCCCACCCCGCTGGCGGCCCGTCCGGTGGACTGCCGTACCGGGCCTGGCGGTCACCGCTGCGGGTGTGGCCGGGGCACTGGTGGTGCACCACCTCCTACCCGCGGTGAGCCCCCTGATGGGTGGGCTCATCCTCGGTGCGGCCATAACCAACCTCGGTCTCAACCACCCGTTGCTGCACCCGGGGCTACGGGTGGCGGCCCGCCGGCTACTCCGAGCCGGGATCGTCCTGCTCGGGTTGCAACTGGTCGTGGCTCAGATGCTCGCCCTCGGCGCACCGGTTCTGCTGCTCACCCTGATCGTGACCGCGGTGACTTTTCTGGCCACCAACTGGCTCGGCCGGCGGATGGGGCTCTCCACGGGCCGCAGTCTGCTGGTGGCGAGCGGTTTCTCGATCTGCGGTGCCTCAGCCATCGCGGCGGTCGCCGCCACCACCGACAGCGACGACGACGATGTCATGACCGCGGTCGCCCTGGTGACCCTGGCCGGGAGCCTCGCCATCGTGGCGCTGCCGCCGCTGATCGACATGGCCGGGCTGGATGCGGCGGGATTCGGGGTGTGGGCCGGGGCCAGCGGGCCGGAGGTGGCCCAGGTGGTCGCGATCGCAGGCGCGGTCGGGCCGGCGGCACTGGCCCCCGCGGTACTCGTCAAGCTCACCCGGGTGACGCTGCTCGCACCGCTGCTACTCGCGTTGGGCCTCTGGCAGCGCCGGGGTGCGGTGCGGATGCCGAGCGCGAAACCTCCACCCCTCATACCGCTCTTCGTGGTCGGTTTTCTGGCCGCGATGGGGCTGCGCAGCCTGGGCGTGGTGCCGGCCGGTCTGCTCGGCCCGGCACGGACGCTGCAGACCATGCTGCTGACCGCGGCCATGTTCGGCCTGGGCAGTTCGGTGCGGCTGGCGTCCCTGCTGCGGACCGGCCGCCACAGTCTGAGCCTCGGGCTGGCCGCGATGCTCCTGGTCACAACCGTCGCGTACGTCGGCCTACGGGTCATCGGTTGACCCACGCTCAACCACGCCGTGGTCAGCCCCAGACATGTGCGGCTGCGACGAGCAGCAGCTGGCCAAGAGTGCCAGAAGGTGGTATCTGACCGACCACCATCGATAGGACGGGTTGCCCCGCTCGCGGATCATGGTCTTGACGTAGAAGGCGGTGCCGGTGAAGTAGGCGGTGCAGGCACACGGGTCGGACGGCGGAGCGTCCCCCGCGATTCCTTCTCCGCGTCTGGGCGAGTGGCCGGCCGGCCACTCCCCCGGTGTCGGTACGGTTGGTCAACGCTGCTCTCCTAACCGGTGGTGACGTGGACGGCGCCGCGGGCACCCTGCTCGGCGTCGACCATCGAGTGAGAGACGAAGGGATAGGTTCCGGCCTGCGGGAAGACGGTCTCGACGAAACCGCCAGCGGCGGGGGCGAGATTGAGCACCTGAGCGCCACCAGGGTCGGTCGGGCGTAACTCCCACCGGCCTTCCCGATAAACGGTGTCGAACTGGGCGCCGACGATGTGGAAGGAGCTGGCCCGGTTCGGTCCGGCATCCAGTAGCCAGAACCGCACCCGCTCCCCCACCCGCGCGGTCAACGGGCGGTGGGCGTACTGGGCGACGTAACCGTTGAAGACCACGGCGTCCGGCCGCTCGGCCTGCATCTTCGCCAGGTCGCCGGACTCGCCCTGCGGGCCGAGATAGAGCTCGGACTGCACCAGCACGTACTCCCGGTCGGCGGGTGGTAGATCGGGCGGATCGATGATGACCACGCCGAACATGCCGTTTCCGATGTGGTGCAGCATCGGCATGGTCGAACAGTGGTACATCCAGATCCCGGCCTTGGTTGCGGTGAACCGGTAGACCAGGCTCTGCCCAGGGTCGATGGGGCGCATCGGCCGATCGGGGGCCAGGGCGCCGGCGTGGAAGTCGATCCCATGGTCGAGGCTGCCGTCGTTGATCAGAGTCACCTCGAAGACGTCACCGACCCGCCCGCGCAGCACCGGGCCCGGTGCGGTGCCGTTGAACGTCCACAGCTTCTGCCGTACTCCCGGAGCGACCTCGCGGTCGACCTCTTGCACGCGCAGGGTGATGCGGTGCACCCGGGCGTCGGTGGCCGGCGGCAAAGCGGCGTCCCGGGCCGTGAACGCGGAGTCCGGCTCGGCCATCGCGTCGATGCGGGCCTCGGCGGGGGCCGGCGTCTCAGCACTGGGCGGGCTGTGTCCACCGTGGTCGCCGCTGCTGCCCGTGACGGTCACGGTCAGCACCATGCCCTGCTGGCGGTGGCCGGGCAGCGAGCACCAACCGTCGAGACGTTCGACGATCACCCCGGCGTCCAGTCGGGCGGTGCTGCCGCGCGGGATCGAGGGCGTACGGGCACCGTTCGCCAGCACCAGATCGTGGCGGCGTTCGTCGACGTTGGTCACCTCGATGACCAGCCGGTCACCGGCGGGCACCTCGATCCGGTCGGGGTGAAAGCGCATCCCTTTGGCGGTGACCGTGACCGTGGTGGTGCGGCCGGTCGCCGGCACCTTGGTGGCCAACGGGGTGCTGCCGCCGCCCGGTCCGGCGACCTGCTCCGCGATCACCCCGACAACGACGGCGACGAGCACGAGGGCCAGCCCGACGGCGACGCCGCGCAGCGGCTGGGTGGGTGTGGTGGGCGGGGCGGACACAGCTACCTCCGGCGGGCGAGCAGGACGCGGACGGCCGGCACCAGGAACTGCACCAGCGCGGCGAGAACAAGCAGGGAGGTGGTGATCCGCACATACGGGCCGACGGGCAGAAGAAACACGGCAAGCGCGACGTTGCCCGTCACGACCCGTTGGGCCCAGTGCCGGTCCAGTGCGGCGGTACGCTCACGTACCGGTCCCGGGCCGCCGCCGAGTGCTACGGGGAGTAGGTAGGCCAGGGCGCCGATCAGGATCTGTGCGACGAATCCGGCGAGCAGGGGCAGCAGTACCGCGTGGAAACCGTCGAGGGCGGCGGCCGGGTCTGCGGCGGTGAGCAGCGTCGCGGCATCGCGGGCCAGTGCGATCAGCAGCCAGCCGATCCCGGCGGCGATGGACCAGGCGGCGAACGATGCCGGTGGCCGCGCCCGGGCGACCGCGACGGCTGGCACGGCGATGACGACCACCGCGGCGGCGAAGGCCACCAGTCCGGGAACCGCGGCCACCGGTTTCGCGGTGAGCAGCCCGACACCGAGCAGCGCCAGTCCCGACATGGCCAATGGCAGTGCCCGCGTCGCCGCACGGACCGTGCCCTCCGCCATCCGGGTCCGCAGCACCGTCGGCCAGAGGGTGAGCAGCGTGCCCAGCACGGTCAGGCTGATCCAGCCCAGCACGTTGAGGTGGGCGTGGACGAGCACCAGCCGCGGTCGCAGTTCGTCGTCGACGAGGAGGAGCCAGGCACCCACCGGAATGCCGAGCAGCAGCGCCACCGCAGCGGCGAGGTAGTACCGGACGGTCACCGCGAACCGGGCGGGCAGCGCACGACGTAACCGGGTGGCCAGAATCACGAGGTGAGCCAGCACGGCAGCGAAGACCGCCACCGCACCGGCGGCGCCGAGCCAGCCGGGTCCGGCGGCACCGCCGGACAGCACGCAGCCGATTCCGAGATTGAGGGCGACCAGTCGGGCCGCTTCACCGCGGCGATGCGCCGGGGCGGGCACCCGCAGCACGGCCCCGGCGAAATGTGTGCTCCAGACCAGGATCGCATTGGTCGCGGCGCCGAGCAGGAGCAGATGGATAAGCAGCCAGTACCAATCCGACAGGAACGGATGGATGATGCCCACAACGACGATCGCCGACAGATAGGCCAGGGGAAGCCAAGCCACCCGGCGGTGCCAGCCGGCCCGTTCGTTCCGCGGGACCGCGGGCGGGGCGAGCGGCGCCGACCGCGCCGCTTCCGATGAACCTGGCGGTACGGTCACGGTCGCCCCGCCTGGGTCTCCTGCGGCTCGTCGGGATGGTCCGTCGGGTCGTCGTCAACCCGTTCTGGGGAGTGAACGGCAGCAGCCAGTCGTATCACGCAGGCGGTCGCCGCCCCGAAAGGCACCAGTTCGGCATCGGTGCCCGCCGCGCCTGCGGCGCCTAGCGCCCCGCGGATCACCCCGAGGTGCAGGCCGCACACTACGTCCGGGCTGGTGTCGACCAGGCCGAGGAATGGACAACTGTGCAGGTGGACCTCGGCGGGCTCCGCAGCAGCACGCTGCACCACGCGGGGGGCGAAGCCGAGTCGTTCCAGGATGGCGACGAGCCGGTCGCCGACGCGTGCGCCACCCGTCGGGCCGGTGCCGGTGTCGCTGATCAGCTTGCGGCCCCAGGTGCGGCCGACAGCCATTCCGGCCGCCCAGGGGTCCTCCTCGGTCAGCGCGATGTGCTCCACCAGCGCCCCGGCCAGTTCCTGGTACGGGCCGGCGGCGGGCTCCGGCGGCTGGCCGGCCCGGTAGCGCCACGCGGGCCGGCCGGGCGACCCACTGCCGCTGCGCTCGCGGAGGAGCAGTCCGGCCGCGGTGAGCTGATCGAGGTGTTCTCGCACCGTGGTGGGGTGCCGGCCGGTGGCCTCTGCCACCTCGGCCGTGGTCAGGCCGGCCGGTGAGCGGCGCACCAGGTGCAGGATGACCACCCGTACCGGGGAGGCAAGGGCCCGATGCCGGGGGGTGTCGATCGTCTCACCGGAGGGTCCAGCACGGAGAGTATCCACGGTCAATTACATTACAAGGAGAATTTCCCGTGAAACCCTGGGAGGGTGCCATGTCACCATCCGCCTCTGACCGGCCCGGGCAGGGCCACCGCACCGCGCAGGCCACAGCCGGGCCTGACCCGACCGATATCGCCACCGATGCAAGTGCGGGCGGCTGCGGCTGCGGTGCCGGCGGCTGCGGCGGGGGCGATGGCGCGGCGCCCGCTACGTCCGGGCAGGCGCTGAACATCGACCCACGGCTTGATGTCCGGGATCTGCCGCCCCGCCAGCGACACGCTGTCGTGCTCTCCGCCCTCGAGGGCCTCGCCCCGGGCGGCGCCCTGGTGCTGGTCGCACCGCACGCGCCGCGGCCTTTGCTGGCCGAAGTCGAGCAAAAATTTGCCGGACAGTTCGAGATCGAATGGCTGCAATCGGGCCCCGAGAAGTGGCAAATCCGACTGGCACGCAGGGCGGGGGCAGCAAGTCCGGCGGTATCCTGACATCTCGCCACCCGATGAATCCGGGGCGGCCTGCAACTCCGCTCCACAGCGTCGTGGACGGCCGCGGCAACCGGGTACTCGCCCTGTTGCCATGCCGACCCCATTTCAGACGCTGGAGGAGCCCGTGTCGATTCGCGAGAAGCTGGAAGCGACCTACGCCAGCGTCGTACGGCGCAATCCCGGGGAGACCGAGTTCCACCAGGCCGTTCGCGAAGTGCTGGAGAGCATCCAGCCGGCGCTGGCCACCTACCCGGAGTATGCCGAGGCAAAAATCATCGAACGGATCTGCGAGCCGGAACGCCAGGTGATCTTCCGGGTGCCCTGGGAGGATGACCGGGGCGAGGTGCACATCAACCGGGGTTTCCGGGTGGAATTCAACAGTGCGCTCGGCCCGTACAAAGGCGGGCTGCGCTTCCATCCCTCGGTCTACCTCGGCATCGTCAAATTCCTCGGATTTGAACAGACCTTCAAAAATGCGCTGACGGGCATGCCGATCGGCGGCGCCAAAGGCGGATCCGACTTCGACCCCAAGGGCCGGTCGGACCGCGAGGTAATGCGCTTCTGCCAGAGCTTCATGACCGAGCTCTACCGGCACATCGGCGAATACACCGACGTGCCGGCCGGGGACATCGGTGTCGGCGCCCGCGAGATCGGCTATCTGTTCGGGCAGTACAAACGAATCACCAACCGGTACGAGTCCGGCGTCCTGACCGGGAAGGGCCTCGCCTACGGCGGCGCGCAGGTGCGGCGGGAGGCCACCGGGTACGGCTGCGTCTTCTTCGCCGAGGAGATGCTGCACATGAGCGGCGACAGCCTGGACGGCAAACAGGTGATCGTCTCCGGTTCGGGAAACGTGGCGATCTACGCCATCGAGAAGGTGCAGCACCTCGGCGGGACGGTGGTGGCCTGCTCCGACTCCTCCGGCTATCTCATGGACGAAAAAGGCATCGACCTCGAACTACTCAAGCAGTTGAAGGAGGTCCGGCGCTGCCGGCTCGACGCCTATGTGCAGAACCGCACGCATGCCGCCTTCGTCCCAGGCCGCAGCGTCTGGGAGGTGCCCTGCCAGATCGCCATCCCCTGCGCCACCCAGAACGAGCTCTGCGGGGAGCACGCCACGGCGCTGCTCGCCAACGGCGTCATCGCGGTGATCGAGGGAGCGAACATGCCCACCACCCCGGAGGCGGTAAGGATCCTCCATCAGGCCGGGATCCACTTCGCCCCCGGCAAGGCGGCGAACGCGGGCGGGGTGGCCGCCAGCGCACTGGAGATGCAGCAGAACGCCAGCCGCGACTCGTGGACGTTCGCCTACTCTGAACAACGACTGCGCGAGATCATGCGGGACATCCACGCCCGCTGCTATTCCCGAGCCGAAGAGTACGGCCTGCCGGGCAACTATCTGGCCGGTGCGAACATCGACGGAGCGATCCGGGTCGCCGAGGCGATGCTCGCCCACGGCCTCATCTGATCGCTCCCGCCCCGATCCGGTTGCGTCGGGGCGGGTCGCCGATGGTGGCGCCGCGACGACCCGTCCCGACCTGACGCCCTACCGCCCCTCGCGCTCCCGGCACGGCACACAGGTCCGCGCATGCGGCAGGATCTCCAGCCGCTCCCGCGGAATGGTGGCATCACATTTCTCGCAGCGGCCGTAGCGGCCCTCGGCGATGCGCTGGAGCGCCGCGGTCACCTCGGTCAAGCTCTGCCGGGTGGAGGCGAGCAGCGCCGAACGGGTGTGCCCCTCCGCCGACACCCACTCGGTGTCGTCGCTAATCGAGGTCAGTTCGTTCAGCTGGGAGGTCTGGCTGGCGAACTCGCCTTCGAGTTGGGCGCGCAGGTCTTTGATCCAGTCGGCCCCGGAAGCCTCGTACGTGGTCGTCATCTTCTGGCTCCTTAAAAACAAAGGGACGGAGCTGTGGATAAGCTCCGCCCGAAGTGGCCGCGGCTACGCGGTGATCAGCACCTATCGGGGAGGGCTACGACCGGGCGGGGTCAGACTCGGCCACCAGGCAGACGCGGTCTTCAACGAAGCGCCAGCGACGGGCAGGCCACGCCACACCGCCGGGATTCGGCTGCCCCCGCCCGCACCGGCCCGCTCCAATGTCACCTGGGTGACATCGAGGCGGCGGGGCGAACAGGCGGGGATCATGAGCCCACCATAGCCGGATGCAGCCACAAAACCAGCCCATAAGGTGCACCGGCCGTCAATCGGTCATAGTTCGAACAGGTCCCGCACCGCTTCCCGGAGCCGTGCCATGCTTGCGCCGGTCACCATGCCGATCCGTTCGGCCCCCGCGGTGGCGCGCATGCGTCGCATCCGGTTGACGACCACGACCCCGGAGAGCGGGTCGGCTTCGGCCAGCGGCACGACGAACGGCGGCAGGTCGCTCGCCCCGTGCTGGCGGACGACCGGCGCGCAGAAGGGCGACGACTTCGGCCGGTCATTATGAACATCAGCGGACAAGACGACTACGCGGTAACGAAGGTCCGTACGGTCGCCGATGGTCCAGATCTCGCCCTGGTTCACGCGACGTCGGCCAGGTCAGACCAGCCGGACTCCAGCTGATCGGCGAGGCGGTCGAAGCCGTCGAGTTCGGCCCGTACCTCCGGATTGGCGGCCAGCCACTCGTCCTGCCGGCGGCCGGCGTCCCGCAACGCCTCGCGTCGGGCAGCACGGTCGATCCAGGCGGAGAGGCTGATGCCTTCCCGACGTGCGGCCGTGCGTGCCTGGGCCAGCGTGTCCGCTCTCAGGCTCAGAGTCACCTTCTCGGCCATGTGGGTGATGGTAGCGATGCCGGTCAGCGGATGGGTACCCGTGACCGGCGGACCGGTCCGGCCACCGGCCACGCGACCACTTGGCCGATGGTCACCGGAAGGTTCGCTCCCCATGCCAGAGTCGTGCTGTGTCCGCTCTTGAAAACGTCCTGCGGAACGGCGCCCGGGCGGCTCCCCGGCCACTCTTCAGCGGGGCCGTCGCGCTGGTCCGGAAGGCCGGCAGCCCCGCCGAGACGGCCAGCGTCGGTGAACTCGTCCGCTACCTCGACGCCGCCGGCACGCCCCTGCCTCCGGCCGCACGCGAACCGGTCCTGCCGTCCACGGTCTTCGACCTCGCCTCGCTGACCAAGCTGTTCACGGCCACCGTCCTGATGACCCTGGTTGAGGAGGGGGCGCTCACCCTGGACGAGCCCGTTGCCCGGTGGCTGCCGGCCTTCGGCGACGGGGAGCGCCGCCGCATCACCCTGCGCCACCTGCTCACCCACACCTCCGGGCTGCCAGCGATGCTGCGCCTCTGGACCGATTGGCCGGACCGTGAATCCCGGGTACGGGCGGTGCTGCGGACCCCGTTGACCAGCCCGCCGGGGACGGTCTTCGCATACTCCTGTATGGGCTTTCTGGTCGCCGGGCTCCTGGCCGAAGAGGTCGCCGGCCGCTACCTGCCCGACCTGGTCGAAGAGCGGATCTGCCGGCCACTGCGGCTGGCCGATACCGGCTACCGTCCCGGACCCGGCCGAGCCGCCCGTACCGCGGCGACCGAACACCAGCCCGAGATCGGCCGCGGCCTGCTCCGCGGCAGCGTGCACGACGAGAACTGCTGGTCGCTGGGGGGCGCGACCGGCAACGCCGGGCTCTTCGGTACCGCCGCAGATGTGGCCCGCTTCGGCGAGATGCTGCGCGGCGGCGGCGCCGTCGACGGGGTCCGCGTGCTCCGGCCGGAGACGGTGGCCGAGATGACGGCGGACCAACTGCCCGCCACCATCGACCCGGGGTTCCGGCACGGCCTCGGGGTCCGCATCGGCGATGCGCAGTGGATGGGCCCCCTCGCCGCCACCCGCGCCTACGGGCACACCGGCTTCACCGGCACCTCCCTGGTCGTTGACGACCACCGGGAACTGGTGGTCGTCCTGCTCACCAACCGGGTACACCCGTCGCGGGAATGGTCCGACATCACCGACCTGCGCCGGGTCGTGCACGGCATCGCAGCCGGGGCGTAGCGGGGGCGCTTGCCCGACCGGGCAGGACCGCATCCACGATGCTCGCCCGGCCGGTCACCCCGCGGTCAGTGCTGCGGCCCGTTCACGAAGCAGGGCCCGTTCCCGCTCGTTGCGGGTGAGCGCTGCGGCCCGGTCGAACTCCTCCCGGGCTTCGTCGACGCGGCCGAGCCGTGCGAGCAGATCTGCGCGGACG
>DASULK010000160.1:0-17810 GCA_036278255.1 Micromonospora sp. | reverse complement strand
CGGCGGCGGCGCTCGCCACCGATCTGGCACTTCGGCAGGAGGTGGAGACCATCGACGCGGCCGGGCTGACGAAGGCCCTGGACCAGGACCGGCCCGGCTACCTGGTGGTCTTCGGCATGGATGCGGTCGGTGCGGGCGGGTTACCGGCGGATCAGCTGCGGAGCCTGCTGCGCGAAGGGCCGGGGCGCGGCGTGCATCTGCTCTCCTGGTGGCGGGGACTGCGCCGGTTCAACGAGGCGATCGGCGGTAGCGCGGCCCGCGAGGACGTCGCCGGTCTGGTCTTTCTCAACGTTCCCGCCGCCGACGTGTCGCTGCTGCTCGGCGAGTCCGTCGCCTGGCAGCCACGGCCGAACCGGGCGTTGCTGCACGACCGCCACGCCGGACGTACCGCCGTGATCGTCCCGTTCGTCCGCCCGGAGCGTGAGCTGTGAGTGGAGCCAGCGACCCGACAGGTTCGCCGCCGGCAGCGGCGGAGGGAGGCAACGCCACCAGCGGTGCAGCTTGGGAGGAGTACCTGGCCGCCGCGCGGGCACTGGACGCCGTACGCCGGAACGCGGCCACCGCCGCGAGTGAACTGGTTCAGGCGGTCGAGGCAGCCGGGGCGGAGCTGACGGCGGTACGGGCCCGGCTGGCACCGCAGCAGTCCCGGCTGCGGGATCTCGGCGTACCCGAGTGGGGGCTTCAGCCGTCGGCGACGGAGGTGGAGGCAGCGGCACAGGGGATGTTGGCGGGCCCCGCCGCGGTGCTGGCGTCGCTGCGGCAGGCCCGTGTCACGGCCGACGCGGCGGACGCCGCGCTCATGGCGGGCGGCGCGGCCGGCTGGCGGCCGGCGGCAGGCGCGGGCCATCGCCCCTGGTTACGCAATCTGCTGGTGTACGGCCCGTACGCCCTGGTCGCACTCGTCGTCCAGGTGGTGCTCTACCTGGTCGTGGACTCGGTGTCGTTCTCGGCGGTGATGTGGGGGCTGCTGATGCCGGCCGCTGCCTTCGCCGTGGGATGGGTGACGGTCGGGCTGGCGTTTCCGCCCGGTCCGGGCGGGCGGATCGACCGGACGCCTCTCCTCGGTGTCGTCGTCTGCGTCGTTGCGCCGGTCGTGCTCTCCTGTGTCGGCGCGGTCGTGCTCCGCTTTACCTGATGGGAGTCGGATGTCCAGCGTGGAAGAGGTCAAGGTGCAGATTGCCGCGTCGGTCGACCAGGTCGGCCGGGCCGCGGCAACGATCCGCGGGGCGAGCGAGCAGCTCGATGAGGCGTTGGCGCGACTACGTCTGACGGCGATCGGCTCGGCGCACCCCAGCATCCTGGAGGCGGTAGCGCGTCTGGAGCAGGCGCGGCAGCGCCTCGACGAGGCGCAGACCCTGACGCAGGGCGCTGCTGATTCCGCCGACGCCTACCGAATCGTCGCTTGACGTCCGCCGTAGCGGCAGACCGTCTTTGCCCGGCACGATCGTTGTCCCGCCTGCTGTGCTTCCGTTCTACGACTGGCGGGATGTAGATCATGGGGTGGGTCAGGAGCGGATGATCAGCGACATCGCCTCGGCCCGCGACTTCGCGTCGTGCTGCAGCAGGCCCCGTACGGCGGAGGTGATGGTCTTGGCGCCGGCCTTCTGGATGCCCCGCATCGCCATGCACATGTGCTCGCACTCCAGCACCACGATGACGCCACGCGGTTCGAGCTTGGTCA
This sequence comes from Micromonospora sp., assembly GCA_036278255.1. Taxonomy (GTDB): domain Bacteria; phylum Actinomycetota; class Actinomycetes; order Mycobacteriales; family Micromonosporaceae; genus DASULK01. The sequence goes on along the minus strand of DASULK010000160.1, from coordinate 16,129 downwards.
TCAGCAGATCCGCGACCTGGGCGGTGAGCCGCTCCTGCACCTGTGGCCGCCGCGCGTAGACCTCGACGAGCCGGGCCAGCTTGGAGAGGCCGGTGATACGACCGTCCGGGCCGGGCACATAGCCGATGTGCGCCACTCCGTGGAAGGGCAGGAGATGGTGTTCGCAGAGGCTGATCACGTCGATGTCGCGGACCAGCACCAATTCCTGGTGGTCGGCCTCGAAGGTGGTGCTGAGCACCTCGGCCGGGTCGACCCGGAGGCCGGCGAAGAGTTCGGCGTAGGCGCGCGCCACCCGGGCCGGGGTCTGGAGCAGGCCGTCCCGGTCCGGGTCTTCGCCGACCGCGATCAGGATCTCGCGGACAGCCTTCTCGATCCGCTTCAGATCGACGGCAAGCTCAACGGGTACACCGTTGAGCTTGCCGTTGACCAGTCGGGCGGCGAGGTAGTCCAGGACACCGTCGCTGCCCGGCTCCGTGGCTGATTCGCCGTGACCCGCGCCCCCGATCGTCGGATCGGGGGCCGGGTCGACCGGGGCGCTCAGCGGGCACCGTCCGAGTTGGGTGACACACCCCCGAGTGTCGCCTCCGCACCGTCGGCCTCGGCCTGGGCCTTGAGGGCCTCCTTCTCGGCCGGGGTGAGCACGGGAGGCTGGGTGGAGGGCTGCCGCTTGCCGAAACCGTTGAAGGGTGCCATCGGCGGCCGCTTCACCACCCGCTCGCAGATGCGGGCCATGTCGGCGGTGGAGATGGTCTCCTTCTCCATCAGCTCCAGCACGATGGTGTCGAGCACGTCACGGTATTCGACCAGGATCTCCCAGGCCTCGTCGTGGGCGAGCTCGATCAGGGTACGAACCTCCCCGTCGATCTCCGCGGCGATCGCGTCCGAGTAGTCCCGCTCGTGGCCCATGCTGCGGCCCAGGAACGGCTCGTCGCCGGTGCTGCCGTACTTGATGGCGCCCAGCTTGGCGCTCATGCCGTACTGGGTGACCATCGCGCGGGCCAACTGGCTGGCCTTCTCGATGTCGTTGCCGGCCCCCGTGGTGGGCTCGTGGAAGACGAGCTCCTCGGCGGCGCGACCGCCCAGCGCGTACGCCAGGGTGTCGATCATCTCGGCGCGTGTCTGGGTGTACTTGTCCTCGGTGGGCAGGATCAGCGTGTGCCCCAGGGACCGGCCGCGGGACAGGATCGTCACCTTGTGCACCGGCGCGGCGTGCGGCAGCGCCCAGGCGACCAGTGCGTGACCGGCCTCGTGGTAGGCGGTGATCTTCTTTTCCTTGTCGCTCATCACCCGGGTGCGCCGCTGCGGTCCGGCGATGACGCGGTCGATCGACTCCTCGAGCGCGTCGTTGACGATCGCCCGCTTGTTGCTGCGCGCGGTCAGCAGCGCCGCCTCGTTGATCACGTTGGCGAGGTCCGCACCGGTGAAGCCGGGGGTACGCCGCGCGACCGAGTCGAGATCGACGTCGGGGGAGAACGGCTTGCCCTTGGCGTGCACCCGCAGGATCGCCTTGCGCCCCTCCATGTCGGGGGTGTCGACGGCGATCTGCCGGTCGAAGCGGCCCGGGCGCAGCAGCGCCGGGTCGAGGATGTCCGGCCGGTTGGTCGCGGCGATCAGGATGACGCCGCCCTTGGTGTCGAAGCCGTCCATCTCGACGAGCAGCTGGTTGAGCGTCTGCTCACGCTCGTCGTGGCCGCCACCCATACCGGCACCCCGGTGCCGGCCGACCGCGTCGATCTCGTCGACGAAGACGATCGCTGGGGCGTTGGCCTTGGCCTGCTCGAAGAGGTCGCGGACCCGGCTGGCGCCGACACCGACGAACATCTCGACGAAGTCGGAGCCGGAGATGGTGTAGAAGGGCACACCGGCCTCGCCGGCCACGGCACGGGCCAGCAGGGTCTTACCGGTGCCGGGCGGGCCGAAGAGCAGCACGCCCTTGGGGATCTTGGCGCCGAGTGCCTGGTACTTCGCCGGGTTCTGCAGGAAGTCCTTGATTTCCTGCAGCTCCTCGACCGCCTCCTCGGAGCCGGCGACGTCGGCGAAAGTGGTTTTCGGCGTGTCCTTGGTGATCATCTTGGCCTTGGACTTGCCGAAGTTGAGAACTCGGGAGCCGCCGCCCTGCATCTGGGACATGAAGAACAGCAGCAGGAAGACGAGCAGCACGATCGGCAGCAGGTTGACCAGGATGGCGAAGAAGACGTTGTCTTCCGAGACTTCCGTGTCGGCCGGACCACTGATCCGGTCGGCGGCCTTGGCGTCGAGAACCTTGTTCCAGACGTCGCCGCTGACCTCATACGGGACCTGTGTCTTGATCCGGTCGGTCTCGGTATTGCCGAACTTGGCCTTCTTCTCTAGTTCCAGCAGGAGCGTCTGCTCCTTGTCCTGGTAGACGGCTTCCTTGATGCCGCCCTTGTTGAGCTGTTCAAGCGCGACCGATGTCTCGACCTTGTGGTAGCTCGGGCCGCCGGTGAAGAAAGAGGTGAGCGCCAGCGCCCCGATAACCACCAGGATGATCCAGACCACCGGGCGGCGGAAGAAACGGGTACGTTCCATACTGTTATCGAGCGCGGTAGCGCCCGGATCCTCCTGATCGACGTCTTGACCGTCTGGGTTGACTGGTCGCCGCGGGGAGCGGCGGCCGTGGCCGGCGGGCGGGCCGGCCTCGACCACGGAGCGGGCATTTGCCGCGCCACGGTCATTCGAAGGTACACCGTCAGGGCGAGGAGCGAACGTTTCGGGGCGGCCAGGTCTGGCCTCGGTTGCACCGAATTTCGCAACTCACATTTTGGCAGCAACTGGGCCTGAACCGGACGTACCGGAGCGCGAGTTGGCTCTCCCAGCCCTCAGGGTGCACTGATAGTTATCATATCCGCACTTCCTGTGAATGGCCTGTGTGCAAAATGAGAATTTCCCGCACTGGCCCCAGGATGTCGACCACCGCGACCGGGACGATCTAGAACTATCCCGACAGTCCCGGCAACTCGGTCAGGGACGAGCGTACACCTCAGGCTTGAGGACGCCCACGTACGGCACTTCGCGGTAACGCTCGGCGAAGTCCAGGCCGTACCCGACCACGAACTCGCTGGGGATGTCGAAACCGACGTACTTCACCGGTACGGGAACCTTGACCGAATCGGGCTTACGGAAGAGGGCGACCACCTCGATGCTGGCCGCGGAGCGCGATTCGAGGTATTTCAGCAGCCAGGAGAGGGTCAGCCCGGAGTCGACGATGTCTTCGACCACCACCACGTGCCGGCCGGCGATGTCGCGGTCGAGATCCTTCAGGATGCGCACCACCCCGGAGGAGCTGGTCCCCTGCCCGTACGAGGAGACGGCCATGAACTCCAACTCGACGGGCGGGCCGTGGCGGCCCAACGCCCGGGCGAAGTCCGCCATGAACATGACCGCGCCCTTGAGCACGCAGACCAGGAGGAGTCCCTCGGTCACCGACGCATAGTCGGCAGCGACCTGTTTAGCCAGTTCTGCGGTTTTTTCACGAATCTGTTCCTCGGAAATGATCACGTGGTCGATATCGGCGTCGTACCAGGAGCCCTCAGCCATGAGTCAAGCCTGCCGTACGCCGGTTGGCCGACGTCGTCGGGGCCGCCGGTTCGCCCGATGGTCATGTGCTCGTAAAGCGCGGCGCCCCGCCACCAGGTTCCGGTGACGGGGCGCCGCATCAGGGCCGGTTACCGATCAACGGCGTGACCCGACCTCGACCGACGAGCTCACCACGGTCGCTCCCGGCAGCGTGGCGGCCGTCATCTCGCTGGTCAGCACACCGGCGCCCGGCAGCAGGCCATTCACCTGCACCGTGTACGAGACCGACGAGCCGGGCTGCGGAGCACTGCTGGTGATCCGCAGATCCTGGCTGGGTGCGACACCGGTGGGCAGCTGCTCCCCGCCGGTGCCGGTGGAGTTCTCCGCACCGATCACCGTCGCCTGATCCGCGGGGAGCGCCGGCAGCGCGCCCGGGTCGTAGGCGAAGACGATGTCCTCGGTGCCGTTGGTCCCGATCCAGGCCTGGAAGTGCCGGTTGAAGGTGGTGCCCCAGATGTTCAGCTGCCACTCGACCACCAACCAGCTGTCGACTCCGTCGGTGAGGGATGCGATCCGGATGCCCTGGGCGCCCACCCCCGTCAGGTCGGTCCAGAACGGGGCGAGGACGTTGTTGGGCCGGCTCGGGTGTGGAATCGGCAGCGGATTCCACACGACATCCTGAGCGGTGCCACCGCCAACCACCAGGTAGCCGTTGGAGGTGATCCCCAACCGGGTGTACGTCTCCCCGCCGTAGACGAAGCCAGGCACGTTGTAGTTGAGGATTTCCTCGTCGCCGACCGCCGTCGGCGTGATGCCGAACCCAGCCAGCGGCAGGTATCCGGCGATGGTGCCCGGACTCAACGACGGCGCACCCGGCACCGCTCCGGCGAGCGTGACGTTCTTCTTCTCCACCGTGAACGGGTTCTTCTGGTTGGCGTCGGTGGCTCCGGTCACCAGCAGGTGGGCGTTGCTGGTCGACTTGAGGTCGATGGTGGCGTCACCGAACGAGTTGTTGGTGGCGGTGATGGTGCAGGTGGTGTTACCGAACCAGGTGATGCGCTCGGCCCCACATTCGCTGGTCAGCGTCACACTTCCCTGCTGCGGCACGAAGGCCACCGGCAGGTGCAGCGTGGGCAGGCCGGCCCGCGTCGGCGTCAGCTTGATCTCGCCGAACAGTTGCTTGGTGGGGGCCGTCGACGAGATGGTGATCTTCAGGTCGACAGACTTGCCCGCCGGAAGCGTGAACTTGTTCGGCGAAACGGTGATCTTGCTCTGGCCCGGTGCGGTGGTGCTCACCTGGTAGGTCTGGGGCCGGCTCGTCACGTTCTTCGCCGTCCGGACCGTGGTGAGCTTGCCCGGCATCAACGGGGCATTCACCGACGGCAGGTTGAGGTGCACGGCGTTGATCGAGTCGTTCCCCAGAGCGAGCATCCGCGCCGGGGTCTCGTCGAAGGTCAGCCCCGGGTTGTCCGCCCTGGTCAGATCCACCCGCCCGCTGCCGTAGTCGAACGGGTCGGCAGGCGTGGTCAGGTTCTCCTTGACCACGTCGGTCTTCGCCGTCGTCATCAGCGCGGACTTGATCTGGCCCGGCGTCCAGTCCGGGTGCAGTGCCTTCACCAGGATGCCGGCGCCGGCGATGTGCGGCCCGGACATCGAGGTGCCGGCGATCGCCTGGAAGTACTCCCCGGGCGGGCCACCGTCACTGGTGTCCGGGGTCGGGGTTTGCCCGGCGAGGATCTGCACGCCCGGCGCGGTGATGTCCGGCTTGATGCCGAACCCGCCCGGACCACGCGAGGAGAAGGCGGCCATCACATCGCCCTTGCCGTTGCTCTTCTCCCCCGCCGTGAAGGTGGCGGTGATCCCGGTACGGCTGCCCAGGAAGGCGAGCAGCTCGGCACCGTCGGCCAGGTGCACCACCGGCAGCCAGTGGTTGTCGGTGTTGGTGTCGGCCAGCGTCGGGTTGTAGAGGATCATGCCCGCCGCACCGCCCTGGGCGACGTTGTAGCCCTTGCTCACCCGGCTGGTCACGCCCCGCTCACAGATGACGATCTTACCGGTGAAGAGGCCGGCGGGTGCCGGGTTCTGGCAGAGCGGGTCGTTGTACGGCGCCGCGGAGGCCCGGACGACCGGGGTGTCGGCGTTGACTCCGGCGGTGACGGAGGCACCCTTGAGCACCAGGGTGTCCGTGCCCGACTTCAACGTCAGCGTCGAGCTGAACTCACGGGTCTGCGTGGAGGCCGCCACCGTGGTCACCCAGGGGGAGACGTGGTTGACGGTGGCTGCGGTCGGCCCGCTGTTGCCGGCCGAGGCGACGACGAAGACACCGGCGGCGTACGCGTCCAGGAAGGCCAGCTCCACCGGGTCGGTGAAGGGGTTCGTGCCACCGGAGATGGAGAAGTTGATGACGTTGACGCCGTCGATCACGGCCTGGGCAACCGCAGCGGCGGAGTCGGAGGGGTAGCAGCCCTCCATACCGCAGACCTTGTAGACCGACACCCAGGCACCGGGAGCGACGCCCCGCGCCGGGCCCCGCTGCACGCCGAAGACCTCGGCCGAGTCGACCACGTTGCCGGCGGCGGTGCTGCCGGTGTGGGTGCCGTGGCCGTTGCTGTCCCGCGCCGAGTCGCCGTAGACCTCGCCGCCGAGCACCGCGTTGTAGGTGTCGATGAAGGGCTGTCCGGCAATCAGCTTGTTGTTGCACTGGAAGACGTCGACTTCAGGGGTCAACGGGTTGTCACCGAAGTTGCAGACCCGGGCTGGTCCGGGCGGCGGTGGCAGGTTGCCCTGGTCGGCGAAGGAGGGGTGCTCCGGCCAGGCCCCGGTGTCCAGCACGCCGAAAATGACCCCTTGGCCGGCGTTCCGCGCACCGCCGAGGTCGGAGTCCAGGGTGTCGGCGCCGATGAAGCCGCTGCTGGAGTCGGTCAGCGGTTGGCGGAGTTCGTCCTTCTGTACCGCGACCACGCCGTCGATCTTCAGCAGATCAGCCACCCGGTTGGCCGGCACCACCGTGGAGACTCCACCATAGACGGTACGGAGCCGTTGCTTCACCTTGGCGCCCGGTATCCGTCGGGCCAACTCTGCGGCGAAGGTCTGCTCCTGCCCGGCCAGGTAGTTCTCGTAGCTGCGCTCAGCCGGGGCGCCGCTCAGCTTCCGCCCGGTCACGGCCGGGCTGGTGGCGGTGAACCCGGCGACGCCACCGGTATAGGTGGCCACCGGATCATTGGCGAGTTTGACCAGCACCGGGATCGGCTCGGTGTCCTTGCGGCCCAGCAGAGCGGGGTCCGTTTCGGCCAAGCGGCTCGTTGGAGCCTTGATAGCCGCCTCTCGCGAAACGACCTCGATCGGTTCAGCGGTGAAGGTTGCCGATGGCGCAGCCGCAGTTGGGCTGGCCCAGGCGACCAAGGCCACCGGTGGCAGGAGAGTGGCGGCGATTCCGGCGCGCAGCCACCTAGGAGATTGCATCCGTCTTCCTCTCGCTGGTTGAGAGTGGCGCTGCTTTTATCTGTGGCCGGATTGATGGTGCCGGCAGCAGGTCCAAACAGCCCGATGTCCCCGGGCATCGTGACATGGGATCCGGCCGATGAACAGAGCGGTAGACCGTCTCATGTCGATAAAGAGCAGATTGCCCGTCGAATTACCGGCCGAAGAAACGCTCGCTATGCGATGACGAGATTGCCGGCCTGGCGGGCCACCCGGATGTTTCCGGGCAGGTGGACCGGGCCCTGGCCCCGCCATTCGGTAACCAACGCGTCCAATGCCACGACATGGCGGTGGGACAGCGCGCCGGGCGGGGCGCCGATTTCACGGGACCAGGCGTGCAGGACGCGGGTGCGCACCGCGGCGGGGAGGTCGGTCAATGCAGCGACAGCCAAGCCCTCCGGTGCCACCCGGGCGGTGGCCAGGGCGGTACGGGCAATCGCGTCCAGCGCGGCCGTGTCGGCGGCGAGCAGTTTCGCGGTCCGGGCGAGGTTGTCGACCACTCCCGCTCCGAGGGCCTTGACCAATGTGGGCAGCACCTCGTTCCGTACCCGGGAACGGGCGTAGGCCGGGTCGACGTTGTGCGGGTCGTCCCATGGCGTCAGGCCCAGTGCCGTGCAGGCCGCGCGGGTCTGCTCACGGGTCACGTTGAGCAACGGGCGCAGCAGCGTCACCCCGTCGACCTCCCGGACCGCCGGCATCCCGGCCAGGCCACGCGGCCCCGCTCCCCGGGCGAGGGCCAGCAGCACCGTCTCGGCCTGCTCGTCACGGGTGTGACCGAGCAGGACCGCGGCAGCACCACGGGTCCGCGCGACTTCGGTCAACGCCTCGTACCGGGCCTGCCGGGCAGCCGCCTCGGGGCCCCCTGGCCGTCCGGCCACGGTCACGGTCGCCACCTCGACCGGGTCGAAGCCCACCGACACGGCCCACCGGGCGACCGCCCGACCACGCTCCGCCGAGCCGGGCTGCAGGCCGTGGTCGACCGTCACCAGCCCCGCCCGGAGGCCGTGTCGCGGTGCCACGAAGGCGGTTGCCGTGGCCAACGCCAACGAATCAGCCCCACCGGAGCAGGCGACCAGGACCAGGGCATCGCGGGACAGGGCGGTCAACGCTCGCCGGACCGCGACCCGCACAGCGGCGACCGGTGCGGCGATCACGGCCATGGCCGGGCTCAGCCCACGTCGGGCACCGGGCCGACCGGCCCGTGCACCCGCTCGACCCAGGCGTCGGGGTCGGTGAGTTCCGACAACCGCGGCAGGGTCAGCGGTGAACTGAACACCTTGTTGAAACCCGCCATGCCGACCCGGTCGACCACGGCGTGGACGAACTTACGCCCTTCGGCGTACTGGCGCAGTTTCACGTCGATGCCCAGCAGTCTGCGGAGCGCCCTCTCCAGCGGGTTACCCGCCTCGCGGCGGCGGTTGAATTTGGCCCGGATCGCCTCGACGCTGGGAATCACTTCGGGGCCGACCCCGTCCATGACGAACTCGGCGTGCCCTTCCAGCAGGGTCATCAGCGCGGTGAGCCGGTCGAGTACGGCACGCTGGCCGGGGGTCTGCACGATGTCGAGCACGCTGGTGCGGCTGTCGGGGTTGCGGATCACATCGGCGGCGGCGGCGACCGCCCGACGCAGCCGCTGCAGGAAGTGCTCCTCACCGGCCTGGGAGGCGTCCACGAAGGCTTGAACTTCGCCGAGGAAGTGGGCCCGCATCCACGGCACCGCGGTGAACTGGGTGCGGTGGGTGACCTCGTGCAGACAGACCCAGAGCCGGAAATCGCGGGGATTGGCGTCGAGCTTCCGCTCCACCTCGACGATGTTCGGCGCGACCAGAAGCAGTTGGCCGGGGTCGCTGGAGAAGACCTCGTACTGGCCGAGCACCCGGCCGGAGAGGTAGGCGAGCACGGTGCCGGCCTGGAGGCCGGTCAACCGCGAGCCGACCGCGTCGATCAGCGCCCCGGGCTCCTTGTCCTTGGCCAGGCGGGTGACCAGCGGCATGATGACGTCGCGGAGTCCGGCGATGTTGATGGCCGCCCAGTCCCGCCGGTCGACCACCCGCACCGGCGGATGGGCGACCTGGGGCTGCAGCCCGGTGAAGGCGGCCACGTGCTCCGCAGCCTCGTCGGTCAAGGTCCGCAGTTCGGTGACGGCCTCGGCCGCCTCAGCATAGGAGACTTTCGGGCCGGCTTTGCCGAGCGCGCCGGCGGTGGCGGCGGCCAAGTCCCAATCCACGAACTGCGCCATGCCCCTACCGTACCCGCGCTCGTACACCCGCACCTCAGGCTCGGCGACCGGGGGTGCGGCCGTGGTCAGCGGCAGCCGCAGCTGGCCAGCGTCGCGGCGATCCGGTCCAGCGCCTGCTCGGCCGCCCAAAATCCGACCGGCACCTCGTCAGAGAGGAGCGCGAAGGCGAGCGGTCTCCCGTCCGCCGTCGTGACCAGGCCGGAGAGGGAGTAGACACCGGTCAGCGTGCCAGTCTTGGCCCGGACCACACCCAACCCGGGTGCGCTGTCGGTTGACGCCGGGCCGGCGTAGCGGTTGGTCAGGGTGCCCGACCAGCCGCCGACCGGCAGGCCGGAGAAGAGGGCGGCCAACTCCGGCCGGGAGCCGTCCGCTGCCAGGACCAGCAGATCGGTGAGGAGCGCGGGACTGATCCGGTTCTGCCGCGACAACCCGCTGCCGTCCGCGAGCTTCGCCTGCGCGGGGTCCAGCCCGAGCTCCTTGAGTACCTCCGCCATGGCTGTCGCAGCTCCGGCGAAGGAGGCCGGCTGGCCCCGGGCGAGCGCCACCTGCCGGGCGAGGGCCTCGGCCAGGGTGTTGTCGCTCGCGCTGAGCATGACCTCCACGAGGCGGATCATCGGCGGTGACTCGACCCGGCCCAGTTCGGCACCGGGGGTGGGTGCCTGCTCCGGGGTGCTGCTGGCCGGGGTAGTGCTGGTCGCCGGAGCAGTGCCGGTGCTGACAGTTTTGACCACGTCGGCCGGCACCCCGAGGGCCCGGGCGAAGGCCTGGCCGGCGATGAGTTCGGGCTTGGGGTGCCGCTTGCTGCAGCCCCGAGTCTTCGGATCGACCCAGGCGCCGTCGACCATCAGCGCGGTGATCGCAGCGGAGCAACCGTCGGAGATGTCCTTGTCCCAGCCCGGACCGTAGGCCGCGCCCTCGAAGAGGGAGGAGTCGGCGGTGATCTTCGTCACCGTCACGTCGCCGAGGGCCTTGCGTACCTGCGCCGCGAGCCGATCCATGCGGGCTGCACCGACATAGGCGCCCTTGGCGCCCTCGGCCAGTGTCGGATCACCGCCTCCGACGATCACCACCTCGCCCGGGCTCGCCCCGGCCACGACCCGGGTCGGGATCCGGTGTCCCGGCCCCCGGGCGGCCAGTACCGCCGCCGCGGTGACCAGTTTCGTCGTCGACGCGGGCACGGTTCCGGTCTCGGCCCCGCGCTCGTACAGCCGGTCACCGCTGATGACGTCACGCACCGAGACGTGGAGACGATCTCCCAGCCCGGCCTCCGCGACCAGGGCGTCGATCGCGGCATGCACGCCGGCGGCGGTGGGCATCGGCGCGGTGCCCGAGACGTCGGCCAGCACCGGCGGCGGAGCGGGGCTGGCCGAGGGGCTGCGCCCGGGTCCCGGATCGTCAGCGCCGACCCATTTCGCCAGCGGGACAGGCCGGCCGACCAGGGCGCCGGCGATCACGACGGCTACCGCAACCACCAGGGCCACCGCCATGACCAGCGTGACACGGCGGCGCGAACGCGCGGATGGGAACGCCGAGTCGGTCGACGATTCATTGGTCGACGGTTCACCGGGGGGCGGTGAACCATTCTTTGAATCGAATTGTGAGTCTTCCCTCCCCATGGACCCCCTCCTCACCGTTCCCCAACCGGACTACGCGACACTACTCCGGATTTGTACACTGCGGCGTCCGGAGCGACCGAGCAGCATCGCTCGTTCCACCTGGCGCCGTTTCATTTATTGGCGCACTTCGGCGACGAGGGGGACGTGAGATGGATTTCGACGTGACGGTTGAGATCCCGAAAGGCCAACGCAACAAGTACGAGGTGGATCACAAAACCGGCCGGATCCGACTGGACCGCACCCTCTTCACCTCTACGCAGTATCCGGCGGACTACGGCTTCATCGAAGACACCCTCGGTGAAGACGGGGATCCTCTCGACGCCCTGGTACTCGTGCCCGAGCCGACCTTTCCAGGTTGCCTCATCCGGTGCCGCGCCATCGGCATGTTCCGGATGACGGATGAGAAGGGCCGCGACGACAAGGTCCTCTGCGTTCCCTACGAAGACCCGCGACAGGAACACCTGCGCGACATCCACCACCTCGGCGAGTTCGACCGGCTGGAGATCCAGCATTTCTTCGAGGTCTACAAGGATCTGGAGCCCGGCAAGTCGGTGGAGGGGGCGACCTGGGTCGGCCGGACCGAAGCGGAGACCGAGATCCGCGCCTCGATCCGCCGGCACCTGCAGACCCTGGAGATCCCCGACGTCACCGGCTGACCGGGCTGATGCCTCCCGGCAGCCCCGCTGATCGGCGACGGCCCCGTTCAGGAGGGCCACCCGGATACCCCTAACCGAGCAGGCCGCGGGCGCGGGCGTAGAGGCCGAGTACGGCGCAGGCCACCGGGACCACCGACACCACCGCCACGGTGTCGACGATGTCCGCGATGCGGGCCAGATACGGCGTTGGTGGGCGCCGGGAGTAGGTGAGCCCGGCCGCCACGGCCACCACGGCGAGCAGGAGCCCGCCGACGACGAGTCCGAGTCTCCCCGCCGGCCCGGCGGATTCGGCCACCCCCAGCCCGAGCACCCCGAGGCCGACCAGCCCCCCGGCCACCAGCGGCACCCGCTGACGCAGGGTGACGAAGAGACGTGCGCGCAGCAGCAGGGCCGCCGCGCCGACGGCGGCGAGCAGCCGCCCGGACGACCCGCCGGCAGCCACCAGCAGCAGGGCCGCCACAGCGGCGAGCAGCGCATGCCCGATCAGCATGCCGGTGAGCAACTCTTCGCTGCGGGCCACCGCCGCGAAGACCCGATTCGGGACGGTGTGCTGTCGAGCAGCCGGCGATCCTCCCGCTGGCGAGGTGGAGGAGCTCTCGGCTCCGTCCGTCTCCAAGGGCAGCGTGATCGCAGGCATCGGCAACTTACCGAACCTGATCGCCAGGAGGGGCAGCAGTCCGATGCCGCAGACCAGCACCGAGATGAGGATCGCGGCGGCACCGGCGGCGGAGACCACGAACCCGACCAGGGAGGCGACCGCGCCGAGAAGCCCGACGCTCACCCCGGCCGCGAAGACCCGGAGCCCCGCGGCGACGCCGACCGCACCGAGCACTGCCGCGAGCAGCAGCGCCACCGATCCGGCCAGCGCCTCCGGCGCGCCGAGCCAGCCGACGGGCCCGATCACCCCGGCCGGATCACCGGATGCCACCAGCAGCGCCGCGCCGGTGAAGGCGTAGGGCATGGCCCAGCCGCCGAGTGTGGCACCGGCGGGACCGTCCCCGTACGCCCTGGAGGCGATCACCGCAGCGAGGATGAGGAGCGCGGCGGTGCCGAGCGCAAGGAACGGCCCCGCCGCCCAGGCGGGGCCACCGCGCAGGACGCTGAGCAGCCCGACCGCGAGCAAGACGCCGGCCCCGGCGAGGGTGGCAACTCGGGTCGCCCGCCCTGACCAGGTCGCGCCACTCTGTCGGGCGGCGTCCGCGATCGCCTCCACGACGTCGTCGTATTCCAGCTCCGGCCACTGCACCCGGGCGGGCACGAGGTGCAGCAGTTCCCCGTCGCGGACCCCCTGGCTCTGCAGCGGCTGGCCGCTCGAGAGGGCACAGCCGTCGGTGCGGCGCAGCACCCAGCCGCCGTGCTGCTCCCCGTCATCAGCCAGGCCCTCGCCAGCGTGCCGGAGCAGCTCGGGCAGGAGATCGGCGAGGGGCACCTGCTCCGGCAGGGCGACATCGACCCGCCGCTGCGGCCCGCTGATCGTGATACGGGCGAGCCCGGTACTCATCGGCGGTCCTCCACTCGGTAGGCAGCCGCGGCTGCGCGGACGACCGCACTTTACCTACCATGTGTTGCGCTCGGACTACCCAGCGAAGGTGCCCGGCGGGCGATGAAGCGAGGAGAGCCACGGTGGAGAGCGAGGCGGTCCGGTGAGCACGGTCATCCTCAAGCGGTCGCCCCGCCGACCGGCACCGGAGATCCCGGCCGGGGAGGTCGTCGTCGAGGCGCCGCCGCAGATTCCGCAACCGGCCGGTGGGCGGTGGCAGCAACTGCTGATGGTGCTGCCGATGCTTGGCGGCTCCGTCGCCATGGCGATGATGTTCGGTCGAGGTGGCGGCGCCTACTCCTATCTTGTCGGGGCGATGTTCGGCATCTCCGCCCTCGCGATGCTCGCCGTCTCATGGGGCAACGCAGCGGGCTCGCCGAAGAAGGCGGAGATGATGGCGGCCCGCCGCGAATACCTGCGCCACCTGGCCGGTCTACGGCGCCGGGTGCGGCAGAGCGCGGTGCAGCAACGCACCGGCCTCTTCTACCGCCACCCCGACCCCCACCAACTGTGGTCCACCGTCGAGAGTCATCGGTTGTGGGAGCGCCGCTCCACCGACCCGGACTTCGCGGTGGTACGGGTCGCGGTCGGCCCGCAGACCCTCGCAACCCCGCTCGCCCCGCCGGTCACCGGTCCCCTGGAAGACCTGGAACCCATGACCGCTGGCGCGCTGCGCCGTTTCCTCGACACCTACTCGGTTGTACCCGACCTGCCGGTGGCCCTCGCGCTGCGGGGCTTCGCCCGGGTCTTTCTCCACCAACCCGCCGCCGACGACGCACTGGGTATCGGCGAGCAGGGCGGCGACGGCGGTGACGTCACCCGGGCGCTGGCCCGGGCCATGCTCACCCAACTCGCCGTCTTTCACGCCTCGGACGACCTGATCATCGCTGTCTGCGCCGGACCGGAACGCCGGTCCGATTGGGACTGGGTCAAGTGGCTGCCACATGCCCGGCATCGGAGCAGAACCGATGCGCTCGGCGCGGTACGCCTGGTTGCCAACTCCGCCCCCGAACTGGAGGAGCTCCTCGGCGATGTGATCGGCAACCGGCCGCGGTTCCACCCGGCCAGCCCCACCGCCGACGGCCCCCACGTGGTGGTGCTCTTCGACGGCGGCGACCTGACCGGGGCCAGTCATCTGACCACCGACAACGGTATCGACGGGGTGACCCTGCTCGACCTGGACACGGCACCACCCCGGCTTCTCGACCGCAGCATGCTGGTGCTGGAAGTGCGCGACAGGAGACTCGAAACCGTCTCGATGGAGGGGCGGGCCGAGGTCGGCCGCCCCGACGGCCTCGGGGTCGCCGAGGCCGAAGCGGTAGCCCGCCGGCTCGCCCCCCTGCGTCTGGCCGCCACCAAGGGCACCGACACGCCGCTCGCCGGCGAGTTGGGCCTCAGGGAACTGCTGGGGGTCGACGACCCCGACAACTTCAGCGTGGAGCAGGGCTGGGCCCCTCGACCGAACCGGGACCGCCTGCGGGTGCCGATCGGGGTCGGGGTCGACGGCAGCGGCGTCGAACTGGACCTCAAAGAGTCGGCGCAGGACGGCATGGGGCCGCACGGGCTGCTCATCGGCGCCACCGGCTCGGGTAAGTCTGAACTGCTGCGCACCCTGGTCCTCGGGCTGGCTGCGGCCCACTCCTCCGAGGTGCTCAACTTCGTGCTGGTGGATTTCAAGGGCGGAGCGACTTTCGCGTCGCTGGACCGGTTACCGCACACCGCCGCGGTGATCACCAACCTCGCCGAGGAACTTCCGCTCGTCGATCGGATGGTGGATGCGATCAACGGCGAACTGATCCGTCGGCAGGAACTGCTGCGCCGCGCCGGGAACTACGCCAGCCTGCGCGATTACGAGAAGGCCCGGGAGGGTGGGGCGGCGCTCACCCCGCTCCCCTCACTGTTGATCATCTGCGACGAGTTCTCCGAACTCCTCTCTGCCAAACCCGACTTCATCGATCTCTTCGTTCAGATCGGACGGGTGGGCCGCTCGCTCGGCGTCCATCTGCTGCTCGCCTCTCAGCGGCTGGAGGAGGGGCGGCTGCGCGGGTTGGACACCCACCTGTCGTACCGGATCGGGTTGCGGACCTTCTCCGCGCTGGAGTCCCGGGCGGTGCTCGGGGTGCCCGACGCCTACGAACTGCCCCGCTCCCCGGGGCACGGCTACCTGAAGTTCGGCACGGAGCCGCTGCAACGGTTCAAGGCGGCGTACGTCTCCGGCGTCTACCGTCGGCCCGGCTCCGACTGGTCGGCCGCCAACGGCGGTCCGGCCAGCTCACAGGTGCTGCCGTACTCAACCCATTTCATCCCCCCGATCGTCGCGGAGCCGCGACCGGAGCCGGATCCGGCGCCAGCCGCCGAGGGGGCCAGCCTCCTCGACCTCATGGTCGACCGTCTGGCCGGGCAGGGGCCCCCGGCCCACCAGGTCTGGCTGCCGCCGCTGTCCCAGGCGCCCGCGCTGGACGAACTGCTCGGCCCGGTGGCCCACGATCCGGTGCGGGGCCTGACGGTCGGCAACCCCGAACTCCACGGCAGGCTGCAGGTGCCGGTGGCGCTCATCGACAAGCCGTTCGAGCAGCGGCGTGACCTGCTGTGGCTCTCGCTGGAGACAGCGGCGGGGCACGTCGCCGTCGCCGGCCGGCCGCAGAGCGGGAAATCCACCGTGCTGCGTACCCTGATCTGCGGTCTGGCGCTCACGCACACCCCGGCGGAGGTGCAGATCTACTGCCTCGATTTCGGGGGCGGGGCACTGGCCACCCTCCGCGACCTTCCCCACGTCGGCGGGGTCGCCGGGCGCCTCGACGCGGCGCAGGTACGCCGAACCGTCGGGGAGGTCGCGGCCCTGCTGACCGACCGGGAGCGCCGCTTCGCAGAGTTAGGCGTCGACTCGATGTCGGCCTACCGCAAGCGGCGGGCCGCCGGTGGCGGGGCGGGTGACCCGTTCGGCGACGTCTTTCTCGTCGTTGACGGTTGGGGAACGCTCCGTACCGATTACGACGATCTGGAGCCGGTCATCACCGACATCGCCACCCGGGGCCTGGCCTACGGTGTGCACGTGGTGGCC
>DASULK010000159.1:0-5422 GCA_036278255.1 Micromonospora sp. | reverse complement strand
TGGCATGACTACGTTCGTTGACCGGGTCGTCCTGCACGTGCAGGCCGGGGATGGCGGGCACGGCTGTGTCTCGATCCACCGGGAGAAGTTCAAACCGCTCGGCGGACCGGACGGCGGCAACGGCGGGCCCGGCGGCAGCGTCTCCCTCGTCGTGGACCCGCAGGTGCACACGCTGCTGGACTTTCACTTCCGGCCGCACATCAAAGCCGAGAACGGTAAGGGGGGCTCCGGCTCCAACCGCGACGGGGCCCGCGGCGCCAGCCTGGTACTGCCGGTACCAAACGGCACCGTCGTGCAGGCCCTCGACGGTGAGGTCCTCGCCGACCTGGTGGGGGCCGGCACCACCCTCGAGATCGCGCGCGGTGGTCGAGGCGGCCGAGGCAACGCGGCACTGGCCAATGCCCGGCGCAAGGCCCCCGGCTTCGCCGAACTGGGCGAGCCGGGCGAGCGCTGCGACGTGGTGCTCGAACTCAAGAGCGTGGCCGATGTCGGCCTCGTCGGTTTCCCCTCGGCCGGCAAGTCGTCGCTGATCTCGGTCCTGTCGGCAGCCAAGCCGAAGATCGCCGACTACCCGTTCACCACGCTGGTGCCCAACCTCGGTGTGGTCCGGATTGACGACCATACCTTCACCATCGCCGACGTGCCCGGGCTCATCCCGGGTGCGGCCCTCGGCAAGGGGCTCGGCCTGGAGTTCCTCCGGCACATTGAGCGCTGCGCGGTGCTGGCGCACGTGGTCGACACGGCAACTCTGGAGCCGGGCCGGGATCCGGTCGCCGACATCGACGCGATCGAAGCGGAGCTGGCCGAGTACGGGGGGCTGGCCGACCGGCCCCGCCTGGTCGTGCTCAACAAGGTCGACGTCCCAGACGGCCGAGACCTGGCGGAGATTGTCCGGCCGGACATCGAAGCCCGCGGCCTGCGGGTTTTCGAGGTGTCGGCGGTCACCCGTGAAGGGCTGCGGGAGTTGACGTACGCCATGGCGGAGTTGGTCGAGCAGGCGCGGGCCGCCGCGCCCGAGCCCGAGCCGACCCGGATCGTGCTGCGGCCGGCGGCGGTGGACGAAACCGGCTTCACCGTCGAGCAGGCGGCCGACGGTGCCTACGTGGTGCGGGGCGTGCGGCCAGAACGGTGGGTACGCCAGACCAACTTCGCCAATGACGAGGCGGTGGGCTACCTGGCGGACCGGCTGGCTCGCCTCGGCGTGGAGGACCAGCTTGCCAAGGCAGGTGCGGAGCCGGGCAGCCTGGTCCGGATCGGCGACCGCGAGTTCGACTGGTATCCCACTCAGTACGCCGAGTTCGTGCCGGGTGCTCGAGGCACGGATGTGCGGGTGGAGGACCGGCCAATGCGGGCCACCGCCGCGCAGCGGCTGGCCGCCCGTAAGGCCCGCCGACAGCGCACAGAAGACGTAGCCGATCTCGACGAGCCCAGCCCGTCGAGTTGATCAGGGAGTTCGCGCGCGTGTCGAGCGGCGTGCCACCCCACCAACTCCCTGATCAGCTCGGTTGTCCGGCGTGATCCGGCCCCGCTCTCAGTCGAGCAGGCCGACCGCAGCCTTGGCCCGCCGCAGCGTATGGGTCGTCCGGTCCCGGGCCCGTTCGGCTCCCTCGGCCAGCACCCGCTGGACGTAGCCGGGGTCGCGGGCAAGTTCGGCATGGCGGACCTGGATCGGCTCTAGCGTCGCGACGACCGCCTCGGCCACCGCGCTCTTGAGTGCGCCGTACGAGGCGAACTGCTCGGCGAGGGCTGCCGGGGAGCCGCCCGTACAGGCGGCCAGGATCTCCAGGAGGTTGGCCACCCCCGGGCGCTGCTGCGGCTCGTACGCGACATCGGTGCCTGAGTCGGTTACCGCGCGCAGCACCTTGCGGCGGATCACCTCTGGCGGATCGAGCAGGCCGAGCCGTCCGGCGTCGGCCGCACTGGACTTGCTCATCTTCACGGTCGGATCACTCAGGTCCATCACCCGAGCGGCGACCGGCGGGTGCACCGCCCGGGGCACGGTGAACGTCGGCCCGTAGCGCGAGTTGAAGCGGTTGGCGATATCGCGGGCCAGTTCGACGTGCTGCCGCTGGTCGTCACCGACCGGCACCTCCTCGGTGTCGTGCAGCAGAATGTCGGCGGCCATCAGCACCGGATAGGTGAGCAGGCTGAGCCGGACCTGCTGCTGGACGACGGACTTCTCCTTGAACTGGATCATCCGGTGGGCCTCGCCGTAACCCGTTACGCACTCCAGCAGGTAGTGCAGTTCGGTGTGTTCGGGCACCTGGGACTGCACATAGAATAGCGCCCGGCCGGGGTTGAGTCCGGCCGCGAGCAGCAGGGTGGCCTGCTCGAGCGAGCGGGCGCGAACCAGCGCGGGATCATGCTCGATGGTCAGGGCGTGCAGGTCGCTGAGGAAGACGATCGTCTCGGCCTCATGCTGCCCGCCGATGATCGGCCGGATCGCGCCGAGCAGGCTGCCCAGGTGCAGGTCACCGCTGGGGGTAAAGGCGGTGAGTCGTCGCAGGGTGGTACCGGTTGGTGCAAGGGTTGCGGTCATCGCGGGACTCCTGTCGGGTCGCGTCGATCGCCCGGCACCGGGTGACCCAAAAAACGAAGCAGCCGCCCGGGTCGGGCGGCCGTCCACTTCGGTTTCGGGTGCGCGGATGCGTCGGGGCCGCCCGTCAGGGGCGCCACCAACCATTGGTCGTCATCCGCATCGCTCTACCGTAGCAGCCTGCGATGCTGCGACGGCAGGGCGTGCTCGTGGCTTACGGCAGGAGATCAGTCGAGGTCGAACTCGCCGTCCTGCACACCGCCGACGAAGGCGTCCCACTCGTCCTGTGTGAAGACGAGCACCGGACCGTCGGGGTCGGCTGAATTTCGCATCCCGATGAGGTCGTCAACGAAGGCGATCTCGACCGCCCCTTCGGACGGATCCCCGTCGGGCCGCTGCCACTCCGCCCGAGACAGGTCGAACCGGCCCTTGGGATGTTCGACCACCGTCGGCTTCGTACCTGTGCTGTCAGTCACGGGGTGAGGCTAGCAGGATGGGGGCATGCCAAGTCTGACCCGCACCGAGGCCGCCGAACGCGCCGCCCTGCTCACCGTTGAGTCGTACCGGATCGATCTTGACTTGACCGGGGCCGATGGGCGGTTCCGCTCCACCACCACGATCCGGTTCCGGGCCGAACCCGCAGCGGCGAGCTTCGTCGAGGTCCGGCCCGCGGAGCTGACCGGGGTACGCCTCAACGGGGTGGCGCTGGATCCGGCGTTGCTCGACGAAAACCGTTTCCCCCTCGTCGGGCTGCGCGCCGACAACACGTTGACCGTGACGGCGGAGATGGCGTACTCCAACACGGGGGAGGGCCTGCACCGCTTCGTGGACCCGGCGGACGGTGAGACCTACCTCTACACGATGTCCTTCCTGGACAATGCGCAGCGGATCTTTGCCGCCTTCGACCAGCCCGATCTGAAGGCCCCGGTCACCCTCTCGGTGGCGGCTCCGCCGCAGTGGATGGTGGCCGCCAACGGGGAGCGGGTCGACACCGGCACTCCCGGCCGGTGGGAGTTCGCCCCCACCCCGCCATTGGCCACCTACTTCGTGTCGCTGATCGCCGGGCCGTATCACGTGCTGCGGGATGAGCATGACGGCATTCCCCTCGGCCTGTACTGCCGGCGTTCCCTCGCCCCGCATCTCGACCGGGACGCCGAGGAGATCTTCACTATCACCAAGCGGTGCCTCGACCAGTTCCACGGACTTTTCGACGTCCGCTACCCCTTCGGGAAGTACGACCAGGCTTTCGTGCCCGAGTTCAACGCGGGTGCGATGGAGAACCCGGGCCTGGTGACCCTGCGCGACGACTACGTCTTCCGTTCGGCGGTCACCGACACCGAGAGGGAACTGCGGGCCACCACCATCGCGCACGAGATGGCGCACATGTGGTTCGGTGACCTGGTCACCATGCGCTGGTGGGACGACCTGTGGCTGAACGAGTCGTTCGCCGAGTACCTGGGCACCCGAGTGACCGCCGAGGCGACCCGCTTCAGCGGGGCCTGGACCACGTTCGCGATGCTCCGCAAGGCGTGGGGATACGCCGCCGACCAGCGGCCGTCCACCCATCCGGTGGCGCCACACGAGGTGGTCGACGGCGCAGCGGCGCTGCTCAACTTCGACGGCATCTCGTACGCCAAGGGCGCGGCCGTGCTGCGCCAACTGGTGGCCTGGGTCGGAGACAAGGCCTTCCTGGCGGCGCTGCGCGACTACTTCGCCGCCCACCGGTTCGGCAACGCCACGCTGGCCGACCTGCTCACCGCGGTCTCCGCCGCGAGCGGCCGGGACCTGACGGGGTGGGCGCGGGTCTGGTTGCGCCAAGCCCAGGTCAACACATTGCACGCCGAGGTCGCGCTGGATGGAGCCGGACGGTATGCGGAGGTGGCGGTGGTCCAGCAGGCGCCGGCGACCCATCCCGTGCTGCGTCCACATCGGCTGGGCGTCGGCCTCTACGACCGGGAGGGCCCGCAGGTCCGGCTCCGCCGCCACATAGAGGTCGACCTCGATCCGGTCGCCGACAACGGGTGGACCGTGCTGACCGAACTGGTCGGCGAACCGGCAGCGGACCTGCTGCTGCTCAACGACGGTGATCTGACCTACGCCAAGGTACGCCTCGATGCCCGGTCCGCCGCAGCGGTGCCGCGGATCATGCCGGGGCTGGCGGACCCGCTGGCCCGGGCGGTGTTGTGGGGCGAGATGATCGATGCGGTGACCGATGGGCAGCGACCGGTCGCCGAGCTGACGGCGCTGATCCTCGCCGCACTGCCCCGTGAGACCGAGGTCATCGTGGTGGAGGACGTGCTGCGACTGAGCCGTTCCCTGATCGACCGTTACCTCGCTGGGTCGGCCCGCCTGGCCGCGCTGGCCCAGATCGTTGCGGCCTGCGACCGGCTGCTGGACGCGGCGGCGCCCGGGGGATCGTTGCAGTTGGCGGCCGCCCGGGCTTTGGTTGGTGCCAGCACCGACACCGACCGGTTGGCCGGTTGGCTGGCCGGGACGGGGGTGCCGGCCGGGCTGGCTGTTGACGTCGACTTCCGCTGGTCGCTGCTGCAGCGACTGGCGGTGCTGGGGGCGATCGGGGCGCCGGAGATCGATGCGGAGTTGGCAGCGGACCGCAGCGCGACCGGGGCGGAGCGAGCCGCCCGGTGCCGGGCAGCGCTGTCGGATCCGGCAGCGAAACAACAGGCCTGGCGGGTGGTGGTCGGGGACACCACACTCTCCAACCGCCTCGTCGAGGCGAACGCGGCCGGTTTCTGGCAGCCCGAGCAGGCGGAACTGACAGCCTCCTATGTAGAGCGGTATTTCGTGGAGATGCCGGCGGCGGTGAAACTCCGTACCCCGTTTGTCGCCGAGCGGGTCGCGGCCTTGGCGTTCCCCCGCTACGCCGTG
>DASULK010000158.1:0-2598 GCA_036278255.1 Micromonospora sp. | reverse complement strand
GATGGCCGACCCCGCCCGCTCCGGGCCTTCCAATTCAAGGGGGAGGACATGCTTCGAGAGATTCCGTTGCCGCAGGTGGTCACAGCCGAGGATGTGCGGTTCGCGGTGCGGACCGTGGTCGTACACATCGGGGAACGCTGGCCGGCCGGCACGTCGTGCCGGAACTGTCATGCGCCGTTCCCCTGCCGCACCAGCTGGTGGGGCCGCCGGGTGCTGGCCGCGTGGGGGTTGTCGGAGTCGGAGATCGACGCCCTGGTCGTGGGCGGCGACCCGCACGTGGTCGTGCCGCAGCACGCCCCCATCCCCAGCCAACCGTCCCGACCGACCTGACCCAGACTCCAGAAAGGACTCAACTCATGCGCAACCTGCTCCGTATCCGCAAACGCACGACACCACAACCCGACCCGGCCGAGGCCGTCACCAACCAGGCACTACTGCGCCGGCTCACCGCCCACCGCATCCGCAGCACGCGTTTCCCCCTGATCCGGCGGTGGCGGGGCTACGACCCCACCGTCGTGCAGGAATATCTCGGACGGGTGGCCGACGAAGTCCTGCACCTACACCGGCAACTCGCCCGCGCCTACGCCGAAACCGACCACATCAAGCGCCACCTGCGCCAATGGCAGACCGAACACGCCACCACCTGCCGCAACATCCAGCCCCGAACCAGCGACCGTCCCCACTGGCCGGTCAACCACGACCAGAGCCAGACGGTAAGAATCTGCCGCGACTACCGCTAGAGTCCTTCACCAGCCCCAGTGCGGCGGGCGTTCGGCGAGCAGGAAGTCGTCGTTGGAGGCGGTGTGCTCCCCCCAGCCCCGGTCGGTGTCGTCCAGCGTCTGATCCGGCAGCACAGCGAGATCGTCGCCATCGGCGAGGTCGACCACTCGCTCGCCATCGGCGCCGTCCCGGGGCAGCCGCGCTCCGTCCAGCCTCTTCACGAGCCGTACCCTACCGCCCACCGGCCGCCGGGGGCCGGCCAGCGCGGCGCCGTGTCTCCCGCACCGGCGACGGAGCGGCCCGCAGCTTGGTAGCGTCATCCGACGTGACCACGCGGAGCGACGGGGCTACCGACGACGACTTCTGGCGCCGACCGGCCCAGCCGGAGGAGCCGGCACCGCCATCAACGCTGGGCCGTGCGGCCGGTGAGCCGGCACCGGCGTACCCCGGCCCGCCGGTCGCGCCCACCCTCAGACCTGGCTGGCGCCCGCCGGTCTTCGTGCAACCACCGCCGCCGCGGCAACTACCCGCCCAAGACCTTGCCCGGATGGCCGCGGAGGAACGCACCGCCCGCACCATCACCTACGGGATCGGCGCCGCCGCGGGCGTCGTGCTGCTGGTCGTGATCTGCCTGCTCTGCTCGCGGATCCTCATCTGAGCGGCTCCGGCGATCACAGCAGCCCGGCCCAGACGGCCTGGGAGCCGGTGTGCCCGGCCAGCACGACATAGACCGCGGTGAACGCACCAAGCAGCACCACCAGGACGGCCAAGCCGTAACGCAGCACCGCCGGCAGACGAGCGCCACTCCGGCGACCACTGGTCACGAAAATCAGCAAACCGGTCGCCACCCCCAGCCCGAGGCTGAACCACAGCGTCAGATCGCCGTACCTCTGATGCTCGGCCACCTGGTCCAGGATCTGCGGCGGATAGTGCTTAGCGATCAGCACCTGCGCCAACTCGTCACCGGAGCGCTTCGCGACAAACGCCGACACCGGAGCGAAGACCGCCAGCAGGGCCGCCACCCAGCCCAGCCGGGCACGCAACGCCGGAACCAGGGCGTAGAGCAGCCCGGCCAGCACCAGCAACGGCACGAACACCACGGCGGCGTGCACCACCAGCGGATGCGCGGGGACACCCAGAAACTCGTTCAGCACCGACGCCTCCTTGAGGGGTAGGGACGACAGGTTACGCCTACGAACAAGTCCCACCTCGGTCAATCCGGTTCCGCACGGCGGCCGAAGAGCAGGCCAAAAGCCCTGTGGTCGACACCACGACCCTCCGCCCCAGGGCTAACAGCCAGGGCAAACGTGCTCTCATGGATTCATGCCTGCCGCAGACCTACTCCGATCACGGGGCCTGCGCGTCACCCAGCCCCGGATCGCCGTCCTGGAAGTGCTGGCCGGCGGCGGCCACCTCGGGGTCGACGAGATCACCCGGCAGGTGCGCCTCCGGCTCAATTCGGTTTCCACCCAGGCGATCTACGACGTCCTCGGCGCGCTCTCCCGCGCCAGCCTGGCCCGACGCATCGAACCGGCCGGAAGCCCCGCCCGCTACGAAGCCCGGGTCGGCGACAACCACCACCACATCGTCTGCCGCGGCTGCGGTGAAGTCGCCGACATCGACTGCGCCGTAGGGGCTGCCCCCTGCCTCGACCCCAACACCGCCCACGGCTATGAAGTCGACGAAGCCGAAGTAACGTTCTGGGGCCTCTGCCCCGACTGCCAGGCACGGCGGGCAGCCGAACGCTGACCTGTCGTCGCCCGCCGCTCTTCGTGGCACCCTTGAGCCCATGGAGCGCGACAACGATCTCGGACTCTTCGGCCCCGGCTCCGTCACGTGGAAGATCCACTCGGAGCCGATCCTGATCGTCGCTGGCCT
>DASULK010000157.1:0-42261 GCA_036278255.1 Micromonospora sp. | reverse complement strand
CGGTACCTGGTTCGGTGAAGTCGGGCGCATCGTCCAGGACCCGCTTCAGCGTGTCGACGATCCCGAGGAAGGGCAGCCGGCCGGCCTGGAAGGCGGCCACGCACTCCTCGTTGGCGGCGTTGTAGATCGCGGGCCGGCAGCACCCTGCCTCGCCTGCCTGCTTGGCCAGCCGTACGGCGGGAAACGCCACGTCGTCCAGGGGCGCAAACTCCCAGGTGTGGGCCTTCGTCCAGTCGACCCCGGGGGCGGCATCGGGGACCCGGTCCGGCCAGCCGAGCGCCAGCGCGATCGGCAGCCGCATGTCCGGCGGGCTGGCCTGCGCGATGGTCGACCCATCCACGAACTCCACCATCGAATGGATCACCGACTGGGGGTGCACCATCACCTCGATGTCGGCGTACGACACGTCGAACAGCTCGTGTGCCTCGATCACCTCGAGGGCCTTGTTGACCAGGGTGGCGCTGTTGATCGTGACCACCGGCCCCATGTTCCAGGTGGGGTGGGCCAACGCCTGCTCCGGCGTAACCTCGGTCAGCTCAGCCCGGCCGCGGCCCCGGAACGGCCCCCCGCTGGCGGTCAGCACCAGTCGCCGCACCTCAGCCCGCGCACCCCCACGCAGACACTGCGCCAGCGCTGAGTGCTCCGAGTCGACCGGCACGATCTGCCCCGGCCGCGTCGCCGCGGCCCTGACCAGCGGGCCGCCGGCGACGAGGGACTCCTTGTTGGCCAGGGCCAGGGTACGGCCGACGCGCAGGGCCGCCAGGGTCGGCGGCAGCCCGAGCGAGCCGACCACCCCGTTGAGGACGACGTGGCAGGGCCACTGCGCCAGTTCGGTCATCGCATCCGGCCCGGCGAGGATCTTCGGGATGCGGAATCCGCCCGTCGGGTAGCCCCGCTTGGCTGCCTCGGTGTAGAAGGCCAGCTGCAGGTCCTGGGCGGCAGAAGCCTTCGCAACACCGACCGCCTCCACTCCGAGCTCCAGTGCCTGGGCGGCGAGGAGATCGACGTTACCGCCACCGGCGCCGAGCGCCACCACCCGGAACCGGTCGGGGTTGCGCCGAACGATATCGATGGCCTGGGTGCCGATCGAGCCGGTGGAGCCGAGGAGGACGACGTCACGGCGGTCTGCCGCGTCACGAGGTGCGGTCACTCGTCCATTCTCCCGCAGCGATCCTGGACGTCCGCTGGGAGCCTGCCCGCCTTTCCGCCGCCGCAGCCCTGACCCGGTCGTTCCAGGTCGCCCGGCGGGCCTGGCGTCAACGGGGGGATCTGGCGGCGAGTGACTTTCCCGACTCACTCTCCGCGAGGGACTCGCGGATGCCGTACCGGCGGTAGACCTTGGCCAACGGGCCGGGCGCCCACCAGTTCCACCGGCCGAGCAGTCGCATGGTGGCCGGCACGAGCAGCACCCGGACCAGAGTCGCGTCCACGATGATCGCCACGATCATGCCGACCCCGATCAGCTTGATGATCGAGATGCCCCCGGTGGCGAACCCGGAGACCACCACCATCAGCAGCAGGGCCGCGGCGGTGATGATCCGCCCGGTGTGCTGCAGCCCCGCCGCCACGGAGGCGGTGTTGTCGCCCAGCCGGTCCCATTCCTCCCGGACCCGGGAGAGCAGGAAGACCTCGTAGTCGGTGGCGAGCCCGAAGAGCACGGCCAGCATCAGGATCGGATTGGTGGGCTCGATGAATCCGGTGGGGGTGAACCCAAGCCAGTCGGCGAAGTGTCCGTCCTGGAACACCCAGACGATCACGCCAAAGGATGCCCCGATAGAGACCAGGTTCATCAGCACGGCTTTGACGGGAAGCACCACGGAGCCGAAAGCGAAGAAGAGTAGCACCAGAGTCGCCGCCGCCATCATCAACGCCATCCAGGGGAGCCGCTCCCAGAGGCTGTCGAGCAGATCGAGATCCCCGGCCGACCGGCCACCGACGAGCACCTCGGCCCCATCCGGTGCCGGGAGATCACGGATCGCACGGACGACATTGCGTGCGGGCTCCCCGGTCGGCTCGCCCGGATAGGCCACCGACAGCAGGGTCGAGTCCCCCCGGTCTGCGGCCACCTGCACGCCGGTCACCTCACTCACCTGCGCCACCTCGTCGGCGAAGTGCTCAACCTGGTCGCTGGTGGCGCCGGAGATCAGGACCTCGATCGGGCTGACCATGCCGCCGGGGAAGTCCTCGGCGATCCGCTCACTGACCACCCGCACCTCCGACCCGGCCGGCAGGACCCGCTCGTCGAAACCGCCGAACTCGATCCGCAGGAACGGCAGGGCCAGCACGACGAGCAGGGCGGTCACCCCACCCGCATAGAGCACCGGGCGACGCATCACGCTGCGGGCGATCCGCGCCCACGCCCCGCTGGGTACCGGCTGCGCCGACACCGCCTTTCTGCGCCGCCGCCAGGGCAGCGGTACGCGCAGCGCGTTGATCCGCGGCCCGAGCACGGCCAGCAGGGCGGGGAGGACGGTCAGCGAACCGAGCATCGCGACCAGGACGGCGGCCATGCCCCCCAGCCCCATGGAGCGGAGAAACACCTGCGGGTAGATCAAAAGACTGGCCAGCGCGATGGCGATGGTGAGGCCGGAGATCAGCACGGTACGGCCCGCGGTGGCCATGGTGCGGGCGATCGCGGCACCGGTGTCATGTCCGGCGGCGAACTCCTCCCGGAACCGGCTGACCACGAAGAGCGCGTAGTCGATCGCCATTCCCAGGCCGATGAGGGTGATGATGTTGATGGCGAAGATCGACACCTCGGTGAACTGGTTGAGCAGTCGGACGGCGACGAAGGCGCCGAGGATCGCCAGACCGCCGATGAGCAGCGGCGTCGTCGCGGCCACCAGACCACCGAAGATCACGATGAGCAGGACCAGCAGGACCGGCATCGACAGCAGTTCGGCCCGGGTGATGTCCTCGGTGGTCTGCTCGTTGGCTGCCTGCAGCAGCGGGACGAAGCCTCCGACCTCGGTGCGGAGCCCGGGTGCCTCCAGAGCCGGGCGCAATGCTCGGAAAGCGGAGGTCAGCTCGTCTTCGTCGGTGCCCCGCAGACGTACGGCGGCATAGGTGGCGTGCCGGTCGGCGGAGACCAACGCCGGCGCCGGCGTCTCGTACCAGCTCGTTACGGCCTCGACCTCGGGCCGCTGGCGGAGTTGCTGCAGGGTGGTGGTGACCGGATCGCGGAAGGCCGGCTGGTCGACGGTGGCCGTGTCGCTGGAGTAGAGCACGAGCAGGTGGAAATCCTGCCTGCCCAGCTCGGCGGTGATCCGCTCCCGGGCCCGGCTCGATTCGCTGGTCGGATCCTCGAACCCTCCGCCGGTCAGCGCCCCGAAGACACCGGCCCCCCAGGTGGCACCCACGCCAACCAGCACCACGGCCGTGGCGAGCACCGCCCATCGTAGCCGGACGATGGCCCTGCCCCAAGCGAACATTCGCTCTCTCCTCCCCCGCGCCGGCTAGGCTAACCGGCGGCGGCCCACAGGCGATCTCCCTGCGCGCCATCGCCCACGAGATGGGGATGACCGCCCCCGCCATCTACCGATACTTCCCCAGCCTCGACGCCCTCGTTATCCAACTGACCAGGGACCTCTTCGACGAAGTGCGCCAGACTCTCGAAACGGCGCGGGAGGCCGCCGGGGACGACCCGGCACAGCAACTCGCCGAGATGGCCCGCAGCTTCCGGCAGTGGTCGGTGGCCCACCCCGCAGAGTTCGCGCTGGTGTTCGGGGCCCCGGTGCCCGGCATCTCGACCTTCGACGACGACTGCGCCCACACCGAGCATCCCGCCGCCGCCTTCGGGGCATTGTTCACGCAGGCCCTGCTACAGCTGTGGCGACAGGCCCCCTGGCCCACTCCCCCCTCCGAAGTGCTCCGGGAACGGCTGGGGGACGCGCTACAGCCACTCAAACAGAACCAGGGCGACATGCCCCTCGAAGTCGCCTACACCTTTCTCTCCGGATGGGTACGGCTCTACGGCCTGATCTCGATAGAGGTCAACGAACACCTTGGCTGGGCGGTCACCGAACCGAAGGCCCTCTTCGAAGCCGAGATCCGCAACCTCCTCCAGCAACTCACCGCCGGACGCTGACCCGCTACCCTGCCGGGATGAGTGCGCAACTGCCCGCCCGGGCCGATGTGGTGATCATCGGATCCGGCCACAACGGACTGGTCTCCGCCATCCTGCTCGCCCGAGCCGGCCTGGACGTCGTCGTGCTCGAAGCCGCCGAGATAATCGGTGGCGCAACCCGCACCGAACGTCCGTTCGCCAAGGTGCCGGGCCTCGGGCACTCCACCGGCTCCTACCTGCTCGGTCTCATCCCGCCCGAACTGCTCGCGCTGCTCGACGTAGAGATCCCGGTGCTGCGCCGCGACCCCCACTACTTCCTCCCCACCCCGGGCGGCTCCGGCTCGCCGTACCTGCTGTTCGGCTCCGACCGGAGCGCGACCCAGGCCCAGATGGTCAGATTCTTCTCCCCGGCCGACATCGCCGCCGACGAGGCGATGCAGGCCGAACTGGCCGCACTCCGCACCGACCTCGCCCCCGCCTGGCTGGCCGAGCCGCTACCGGTGGAGGAGACCGCCGACCGCTACGTACGCCCGGCGCTGCGCTCGGCGTTCGTGGACCTGGTCCGCGGCTCGGTCGCCGACTACCTGGCCCGCTTCGACTTCCGCTCCGAACTGCTGGTCTCCATGTACGCGGTCACCGACGGCCTCTCCGGCCTCAACGCCGGCCCGGACGACCCCGGCACCGGGCATAACTTCCTGGTGCACAACATGTGCCGCCTGCCGGGGGCGGACGGGACCTGGATGATCGCCGCCGGCGGCATGGGCACGGTGGCGCAGCGGTTCGCGCAGGCCGCCCACGCCGCCGGCGCCAAGATCTTCACCGGTACGCCGGTCAGCGCGGTCACCCTCGATGCGGGTGCGGTGAGCGGGGTGGCCACCCCCGACGGCCGGGCCGTGGCGGCACCGGTGGTGCTCGGCGCCTGCGACCCGTACCGGCTGATCGACCTGGTACCCGACGGCGCCCTCCCCGCTCCGCTAACGGCACGGATGGCGGCGGTGCGCCGCCCCGGCAGCACGCTCAAGCTCAACCTGGCACTTTCCGGACTGCCCCGCTTCACCTGCCTGCCCGACGACTCCCCCAGCCCCTTCGGCTCGACGATCCACCTGCTGCCAGGTTCGGCCTCACTCACCGGTGGCGGCTCGACACCACCGATGGCCGCGCTTCGGGCCATGTGGGCCGAGGTACAGGCAGGCCGGCTGCCTGACGAACCGACCATCGAGTGGTACCTGCACACCACCGTCGACCCCTCACTGCAGGACACGGCGGGGCACCACTCGTCGGCGCTCTTCGTGCAGTCCGTGCCATATACCCCGGCCGGCTCCACCTGGGATGAAGTGATGCCCGCCTACGTGGAGCGGCTGCTGGCGATCTGCGACCGCTACGCCCCGGGCACCTCCGACCTGGTCGTCGACGCGGTGCCGCTGCCGCCGCCCGGGATCGGGGCCCACTTCGGCATCAGCGACGGGCACATCCACCACGTCGACAACACGGTCTCCTTCACCGACCGGATGCCGTACGCCACCGGAGTGGAGGGCCTCTACGCCGGCAGTGCCGGCTGCCACCCGGCGGGCAGCGTCATCGGCGCTGCCGGCCACAACGCCGCCCGGCGCATCCTCGCTGACCTGGGCCGATAAGAACCCGCACGGGACGCCACGCAAGTGGGGGTTGGGGGCAGCCCGACCGGCGAAGGGAAAGCCTGACCGCCCTGAACGGTCGGGCTGCCCCCAACCCCCGAGCGGGACGGTCAGGAGTCGGTCTCGGGAGCGGGGCTGCCGGCGGGGCGGGCCCGCAGCTTGTGCCCGGCGCTGGTCAGGCAACGACCGGTGGTCAGGTCCCACCGCCAGCCGTGCAGTTGGCAGGTGAGCTGGTTGTCCTCGATGATCCCGAACCGCGACAGATCGGCCTTCAGGTGCGGGCAACGCCGTTGCACCAGCCAGTCGCCGAGGGTGATGTCCTCGGCGTGCGTAGCCCGTTCGTGCTCGTCGTACCAGCCCTCGGCGTACTGCAGCCGTTCAGGAGACAGGCACTTGAAGAACGAGTAGATGAACTCGTTGTACTGGCCGATGCGCGCCGCCGAGAACCGGCAGGAGAGGAAGAGCGAGTTGACCCAGTCGACCTCACCGGAGTGCAGCAACTGCTCGACCAGCGCCCGCTCCGTGCGGAAGCGGTAACGCACCTTCTCATCGGCGTAAGAGCGCACCTCCTTGGCCGGGAAGTCCACCACGATCGACTCGACGCTCTCCCCGTCGTAGCCGACCAGGTCGAACCGGACCGGACCGCCCACCCCCTGCGCCATGTAGGTCGACATCTCCAGCAACGGCTCGATGCGGCGCTTCATCTCCTTGAGGACATCGACCTCCGGACGCCGCCAGGACGCCTTCGCCGCCTCGATCACCGGCCGCTGGCGCTCCTGGTACGCCCGCAGGTGCTCCTCCTTGTTGGCGAAGAACGCCGCCACATCGTCGACCGGCTGCTCCACCTCGCACGCATCCGCGGAGATCTGCGCCACGGTGCCCGGCACCAGCACCACCGCGTTGCTGCCACCCACCTTCGCGTACTCCCGCACGAACTCCTGCTGGTCGGGGAAGATGTTTCCTTCCTCGCCGAAGATGTCGTTGAACTGCCACAGCTCCTCGTCGAGGAAACAGGGCGGACCCGCGATCGGGAAGACCCAGGAGGCGTGGAGGTCATCGATGTAGCGGAAGGTACGGTCGAACTGCCGCTCCCGCTTCTGCTTGCCGAACGCGCTCTTCGCCGTCTGCGGCAGCTCGTAGACCATCGGGTACCAGATCGCCCCGGAGAACTGCAGCAGGTGGGCGTGCACGTGGCCGAGCTCGGCAAAGACGCTCAGGTCGGAGGGGCGGGCATCGTTCTGGTTGAGCAGGCGTACGCCGTCGTACTCCACCCAGAGGGAGGAGTCACCGATGGGACCGTCGGTGGGGGACGTCAGCGCCTGGATCATCACCTTGAGTCCGCCGTCAAGCTCCATCACCTCGTCGGACCTGGTCCGCAGGAAACGGGTGAACCCCAGGTCGCGGAGCTCGTCCTCCAGCTCCGAGGTGGGGAAATCCGGCAGCAGGACGGTGGCCTTCTTGGAGATGAAGCGGCGCAGGTGATCGGCGTCGAAGTGGTCCCGGTGCAGGTGTGAGACGTAGAGGTAGTCGACCTGCCCGAGGGACTCCCAGTCAAGCTGGGAGTTGTCGGGGAAGGGGAACCACGATGCGAAATAGGCCGGATTGACCCACGGGTCGCACAAGATGCTGCCCGCAGCGGTGTCGATCCGCATACTCGCGTGCCCCGTACCGGTCAGTTGCACCGCACCGTCCCCCTCGCTCGCCAATGTTCAGACACGTACGTCCAGACGCTACCGGAGCGGACACCGAGGCCAGCCCCCGACGCCCGAGGAACGGCGGCCCGACCGCGTCGATCGGCCCCGTGCCGACGGCATCCAGCGGCGCGTGCCAGACTAACCGCAGATCAGACTACGAACCTGTTGGTGAACCATCCGTCGAGGGACGAAATCCGGCGGCGATCAGATGAAGCGGTCGTCACCGGGCTGCGTCCCGGTCAACGGGTCTGGTTGACCAACCGGCGCCCAAAGGGAAGGGACCGAACGTGGCAGAAAGTGAGCCGGTAACCTCGCCCGACCAGCACAAGCCGGTGAACCGTAAGGCGTGGCGCTTCGCGGCGATTTTCACCGCTGCGGTGCTGCTCCTGATAATGATCACCGAGAACGAGATCAGCTGGTTGGAGCGGCTCTGGCTGATCGGCATCTCGGGGGGTCTGCTGGCGATCATCATCGGCGACGCCGTGCTACGCCGCATGGGGCTGCGTTCGTAACAAACCGGCAGCGCCCCTTGACGAGGGCCCGGACCGCGGCTGCGGACGGGCCCTCGTCATGCGTGACTCAACGTCGACGCAGGATGTCCTTGACCTGCCGTAGGGCGTCATCGACCTCGGCTTCGTAGTAGCCACCGGGCACCAAATCGAAGCGGGGAGAGTCGAGTTCGGCCGGGCTCACCGGCATCGGACCCCGACCGGCCATGGCGGTGAGGATGTCCTCAAACAGCCGTTCGACCTGCCCGGGATGGTAACCGCTGCCGAACCGCCGCACCTGAAATCCGCGCCGGAGCTGGTCGACGAAGTGCAGATCCCCGTCGCCGGCCCCCGGCGGCCCCGGCGGCGGCCCCGCCATCGGCCCACCCTGCCTCCCGGGCCCCCACCCCGGCCCACGGTCCCGCTCGGGCATCCGCAACTCGGTGGTCATATCCGGCCGGCCGTGCCGACCCGGAGCGAAACCGTCGAAGGGCTCGTCGGGATCGTAGCCGCCGGGCCCGCCCGGGCCACCGAACCCCCCGGGAGCCGCCGGGCCGACCGGGTCGCCTCCCCGTCCCGGAGGACCGAAAGCGCCCGGCCCAGGACCACCGGGGCCACCCGGGCCCGTGAAGCCACCCGGCCCCGCCGGCCCCGCCGGCCCGCCGAACCCACCCGGCCCCGCCGGCCCCGCCGGCCCGCCGAACCCACCGGGCCCGCCCGGATCACCTCCCCGTCCCGGAGGACCGAAGGCGCCGGGCCTCGGCCCAACGGGGTCGCCCGGGCCACGGCCACCCGGGGCAGGACCATCCGGGCCAGGGGGCGCATCGTAGCCGCCGCGCGGCCCCTCATACCCCCGGTGCCGGCCGTCGTAACCGCTAGCGAAAACCCCGGTGGGTTCGTCGTAGCCGCCGTACGGCTCGCGGGGTGGTCCGGCCTGAGCGGGCATCGGCCGCGGCGGCATCGGCGGCCCGGACGGTGGCACCCGCTCCTCGTGGGGTGGTGGCCCCATCCGATCCGGCGGCCCCAGCCGCTCAGCGGACCGGGGTTCGGGGCGACCCAGTTCGCCCTGCTCCGCCAGTTCGGCCACCTGGCGTTCAACCCGGTCGAGGTGCAGATCGACCTGCCACTCGTCGTAGCCACCGAACCGGACCCGGAAAACGACGTCGTGGACTTCCTGCGCGGTGACCGGCTGGCCGATCGGCTCCCCCGCAAGGGTGGCCTCGACCCGGTCCAAAAACTCGTCCACTTCGTCGACCTTGTAGCCCCGACGGAGAGCCTTGCGTCGGAAACGTTGACCTTGACTAGCCACGTTGTCTCCTGGTTCGCTCGCTACGCTCGCTCATGTGCCACTTCTACGGCGGCAAGCTGTCCGCAGGCGCCGTCGATCTCCCGGCCCCGGGTATCCCGGACGGTGGTGGAGATCCCGGCCTGGCGTAGCCGTCGGACAAACTCGCGCTCCACCGGCTTGGGGCTCGCGTCCCACCGGCTGCCGGGCGTCGGATTGAGGGGAATGAGGTTCACATGAACCAGCCGCCCGGCCAGCAGCCGCCCCAGCAGGTCGGCCCGCCACGGCTGGTCGTTCACGTCTTTGATCATCGCGTATTCAATGGACACGCGGCGCCCCGTACGGTCCGCGTACTCCCACGCCGCGTCCAGCACCTCAGCCACCTTCCAGCGCTGATTGACCGGCACAAGTTCGTCGCGCAGATCATCATCGGGGGCGTGTAGCGACAGTGCAAGAGTCACCGCCAGTCCTTCGCCCGTCAACCGGCGCATCGCCGGAACCAGACCGACGGTGGAGACCGTGATGTGGCGTTGGGAGAGTCCCAGCCCCTCCGGGGGTGGGGCGGTCAGCCGACGGATCGCGGGAATCACCCGGGCATAGTTGGCCAGCGGCTCCCCCATCCCCATGAACACCACATGGGACAGGCGCGGCGGGGAATCGGAGACGGCTCCCGAAGCCGCCACCTGCGCGAGGTAGACCGCCTGATCGACGATCTCGGCGGTGGAGAGGTTCCTGGTCAGCCCGGCCTGGCCGGTCGCGCAGAACGGGCATCCCATGCCGCACCCCGCCTGGCTGGAGAGGCAGACGGTGATCCGGTCCGGATATCCCATCAACACACTTTCGACCAGCGAGCCGTCGTACAGCCGCCACACGGTCTTCCGGGTGGCGCCCTCGTCGCAGGCCACCTCGCGGACCGGGGTGAGCAACGTCGGCAGCAACTCTTCGGCCAGCCGGGCCCGGGTCGTGGCGGGAAGGTCGGTCATCTGCGCCGGATCCCGGACCAGCCGTCCGAAATAGTGGGTGGATACCTGCTTGGCACGGAACCCGGCCTCACCGGCCGCGGCGACCAGCTCAACCCGGCCAGCGAGGTCGAGGTCGGCGAGATGCCGGGGGGGCCGGGGCACGGGGCGTTTACCGGTGCTTCGGGAGGCCAGTGGACTGACGGAAATCACGGGGAGAGTGGTCATGGCCCGTCTAGTCTCCCACGCTCCGGCCAAACCGTCAGCGTGCGTGGTTGGCGCCGCCGCCACGGACGGATCCGCCAGCTTCAGTCGGGAACCCGTCGCGTTCACGGAAACTCCCTAACCTGCCGGTGCGAGGATCGTCAGGAGCAGATACGCCACCGGCACCGCGAACAGGATCGAGTCCAGCCGGTCCATCAGCCCGCCGTGCCCGGGCAACAGCTGACTCATATCCTTGACGCCGAGGTCTCTCTTGATCATCGATTCGCAGAGGTCACCGACCACCGCCGCCACCGAGACGGCCAATCCGAACAGGGCCCCCCGCCAGACATCGACATCCAGTGCGACGTTGAGCAGCAGGGCGCTGCCGAGCGCAGACGATCCGACCGACCCGGCGAAACCCTCCCATGATTTCTTGGGGCTCACCGACGGGGCCATCGGATGCTTACCGAAGAGCACCCCGACCGCGTACCCCCCGGTGTCGGAGAGAACGACCGCGGCCAACGTGACCAGTACCCGCCAGTGCCCGTCGGGCGACACCGCGAGCAGCACGGCGAAACCGGCGAGGAACGGCACGTAGACCGCGATGAGCGTGGCGGCGGCCAGGTCCCGCTGATAGCCGGCCGGTCCGTCGGCGAGCCGCCAGACCAGGGCGGCCAGCACCGTGACCAACAGGCCGAGGCTGAGCCCGTCGAGGCCGGCCCGCCACGCCAGACCGGTCATGAGCAGGCCACCCGCCAACAACGGGACCATGGGTGCCTGGGCTTCCGTGCCCCGCACGGCACGCACCATCTCCCAGATCCCGATGCTCACCGCGACAGCGATCACGGCGATGAAGGCGGGCGGGAACAGGAAGAGCGGTACCAGGATGATGGCGGCCAGCCCCAGGCCGACACCGATCGCTGCGGGCAGGTTGCGTCCGGCCCGACGCTTGGCGCGCCGTTTGCCGGCGCGTCGGCGGCCGGGTCCGCGTCGCCGGCTGCTGCCCGTCACCGGGCCGGGGTAGAGCTCCTGCGTCCCAGGATGCCCGTTGAGCGGCGCAGAGGGAGAGCCACGGTCGACGTGGGCGGGGTCGCGGCCGGTGTGCCGGGGATAGGTGTCGGGCGCGGCATCGGTATGCCGCGCCCGAACCCGGATGTCGTTGTCTCGGTCGGGGCGCTCCCAGTGGTAGGGATCGCTCTGCCGGCCCCGACCGCGAGGCCCGGCACCGCCGTACGGGTCGGGATGGGACATCAGACCTCGAGCAACTCGGCTTCCTTGTGCTTGACCAGCTCGTCGATGTGCGCCACGTACCGCTGCGTCAGGTCGTCGAGCCCCTTCTCGGCGCGGCGCCCCTCGTCCTCGCCCACCTCACCGTCCTTGACCATGCGGTCGAATTCTTCCTTGGCCCGTCGGCGGAGGTTCCGGACCGCGACCTTGGCTTCCTCCCCCTTGTTGCGAGCCACCTTGATCATCTCCCGCCGCCGCTCCTCGGTCATGGGGGGCAGGAAGATTCGCAGCTGGTTGCCCTCGTTGTTCGGGTTGACGCCGAGGTCGGAGTCACGGATCGCCTTCTCCATGGCGTTGATCTGTGACGTGTCGTATGGCTTGATGATCACCATCCGTGGCTCGGGGATGCCGACGGAGGCCATCTGGGTCAACGGCGTGGGGGTGCCGTAATAGTCAATGTGGATCTTGGAGAACATCGCCGGGTTGGCTCGTCCGGTGCGGATCGCGCCGAACTCCTCCTTGGCGTGCTCGATCGCACGATCCATCTTCTCTTCGGCTTCGAGGAGCGTATCGTCGATCACCGGCTCCGTCGCCTCCTTCTGGTGCTCGTCGAAATAGGGATCACGCCGTGATCAAGGTCCCGATGCGCTCGCCGCCTACGGCTCGCACAATCGTGTCTTCTCCCTCGGCGCCAAATACCAGCATCGGCAGGCCGTTCTCCATGCACAGGCTGAATGCGGCCGCGTCAGCGACCCGCAATCCGCGGCGCAGCGCCTCGGCGAACGTGATGGCGTCGAGTTTGCTGGCGCTCGGGTCGGTGTTCGGATCGGCGGTATAGACGCCATCCACGCCGTTCTTGCTCATCAGTACCACATCGGCGCGGATCTCCAGGGCCCGTTGAGCGGCGACGGTATCGGTGGAGAAGTACGGCATCCCCGCGCCTGCCCCGAAGATCACCACCCGCCCCTTCTCCAGGTGCCGGATCGCGCGCAGCGGAATGTACGGCTCAGCTACCTGAGCCATCGTGATGGCGGACTGCACCCGCGTCTCGACGCCTTCCTTCTCGAGGAAGTCCTGCAGCGCCAGGCAGTTCATAACGGTGCCGAGCATGCCCATGTAGTCGGCGCGCGCCCGGTCCATACCACGTTTCTGCAGCTCCGCGCCCCGGAAGAAGTTGCCCCCGCCGACGACCACCGCGACCTGGATGCCGCGCTGCGCCACCGTGGCGATCTGCCGGGCGACGGCCTGCACGACATCGGGGTCAACTCCGACCCGGCCTCCCCCGAAGACCTCCCCGGAGAGTTTGAGCACTACCCGCCGGGTGCGCCCGGGTGGCGGAGCGGTCGGGTCTTCCGTGGCCGAGGTCCGGTCACTCACCAGTTGCGTCATCCGCCCCGCCTCTCCTTCGTGGGCCCGGCGCACACTGCGTTGCCCATCGCGCCGCTGCTCACCCTATGTGACGGGGAGGCCGCGGTGCATCTTGGCGTACACCGATGACCTCCCCGGGTTGCTTTCCCCGCCGGATCCGCCGGTTATCCATGGGAAAACCGACGGGCCGGACCGGATTCAGTCCTGCCCGACCTCAAATCGGACAAATCGAATGACATCAAGGCCCGCCTCGGCTAGGAGCTGCTTGACCGTCTTCTTGTTGTCGACGACCGAGGCCTGCTCAACCAGGACAAAGTCCTTGAAGAAGGCGTTTACCCGACCCTCAACGATCTTGGGTAGGGCCGCCTCCGGCTTCCCCTCCTCGCGTGCCGTCTGTTCCGCGATACGGCGCTCGGTCTCGATGGTCTCCGCCGGCACCTCGTCGCGGGTGACGTACCTCGGCCGCATCGCCGCGATCTGCATCGCTACGCCGCGGACGTCCGAGAGAGCCGCCTCGTCGTCCGCGTCCGCCTGCCCCGCGCTCGCACCGGCACTGGCCCGGTACTCCACCAGGACACCCACCTGCGGCGGGAGATCCTGGCTCTTGCGGTGCAGGTAGACGGCGACCTTACCGTCGAGCATCGCGAAGCGGTTGAGGACGAGCTTCTCGCCCGTCTTCGCCGACTGCTCCTGAACCAGGTCCGCGACGGTGCGTCCGTCGGGCAGCGACGAGGAGAGCAGCTCCTCGGCATTGGTGGCCTTGGCCTGCTCACCGTGCTCGACCAACTGCTGGGCGAACGCGATGAAATCGGTGTTCTTGGCGACGAAGTCGGTCTCGCAGTTGAGCTCGAGCAGCGCCGTGCCGGAGTGCGCGATCAGGCCGTTGGAGGCAGCGCGCCCGGCGCGCTTGCCGACGTCCTTGGCCCCCTTGATACGCAGGAGCTCGACGGCCTTGTCGACGTCGCCCTCGGCCTCGGTGAGCGCCTTCTTGCAGTCCATCATGCCGGCGCCAGTAAGGTCGCGGAGCTTCTTGACGTCCGCGGCAGTGAAGTTGGACATAACTCTCTCTTCGGTGGGTTGAGGCGGCGGATGTGGTCGTTCTACGGACTACCCGGTTCCGGGCGCGCCGTATCGTCGTACAGCCCCGGGTTTTCCGGCCCCGCCGATCGGCAGGACCGGAAAACCCGGGGCAAGCTCACTCTGCGGTGGCCGTGGCCGGCTGTTCGGCCTTCTCGGGGGCCTCGAGCAGCTCGCGCTCCCACTCGGCGAGCGGCTGGTCCGCGGCGATCGCACCCGGCTCGGGCTTCTCGTCAGTACCACGCTGCCGTCCGGAACGGGCGATCAGGCCGTCCGCCACCGCAGCCGCGACGACCTTGGTCAGCAGTTCGGCCGAGCGGATGGCGTCGTCGTTACCCGGGATCGGGAAGTCGACCTCGTCGGGGTCGCAGTTGGTGTCGAGCACCGCGATCACCGGGATGCCCAGCTTGCGGGCCTCATCCACGGCGATGTGCTCCTTCTTGGTGTCGACCACCCAGATCGCGGCCGGCAACCGCTGCATGTCGCGCAGGCCACCCAGGGTGCGGCTGAGCTTGTCCTTCTCCCGCGCCAGCTGCAGCGTCTCCTTCTTCGTGTAGCCCTCGGCGGTGCCGCTGAGATCGCCGAGCGCCTCCAGCTCCTTCATCCGCTGCAGCCGCTTGTGCACCGTCTGGAAGTTGGTGAGCATGCCGCCCAGCCAGCGGTGGTTGACGTAGGGCATGCCGACCCGCGAGGCCTGCTCGGAGATGGCCACCTGAGCCTGCTTCTTGGTGCCGACGAAGAGGATCGCGCCCCCCTCGGCCACCGTGCTCCGCACGTAGTCGTAGGCCTTCTCGATGTAGTCGAGAGTCTGACGCAGGTCGATGATGTAGATGCCGTTACGCTCCGTGAAAATGAAGCGCTTCATCTTCGGGTTCCAGCGGCGGGTCTGATGCCCGAAGTGGACACCGCTCTCCAGCAACTGCCGCATGGTCACAACGGCCATGGTGATGCTCCTTCAAGAGTCCCTGGTTGTCCTGTCCGGCCGGGACAGCTGGACAGCCTGGCGCCCGTCGCCGGTCATGGTGGGCCCGACCAAGATCGGGACCAGGGGACCGTCGCCCCACGGAAATACGCGGAGAAGACGCGCGAAGTCGACCGCGCGAGGCGGTCGCTGGCTGACCAGTGTACGCCCCGCCCGCCCCTCCGGTGCGCATACTCCCCCGCCCCGGTCCCGCAGGGGAGCGGGCGGCCGTCACCCGATGGCGAGGGCGGCGGCGAGAAAGAGAACAAGCCCGACCGTGAGATATGCCATCGGCGGGCGGAGCCAGAGCTGAGCCGGATTGGCGTGGCCCCCGCCCCAGGAGAAGAGTCCGTAGAGGCCCCGGGCGAAGATTGGCAGGCCGAGCACGAGGAAAGTTCCGGCGATGACGCCGGCGACGGAGAGGGTGCCCGTCGCAGAGTGCAGCAGCACCCGCAGAGCCAGCACCTCGAAGGCGAGAGTCAGCACCGTGAAGAGCACGGCCACCATCGGCCTGCGGGTCCGATAGATGCCATCCCCCACCGGCTCGCTTCTGGCCGTCCTGGGGAGGGCCGCCCGGTCGATCGGCTCCGAATGCAGCCGTGCCTCCGCCAATGGGGGCACGGTGTTGACCGGAGGCAGATCAACCGGAGGCATCGGGCCGGTCGGTGCCTCCATCGCCCGTTCCGGGGCGCGTCCTGGCGCGGTTTCCAGGTGGCGATGGTCGACCGGCGGCACCTCCCGGGCCCCGCTCCTCCGCTCCGCGTCCGCCGGCACCGCCGGACTCACCGGTGCCGCAGGGGTGACCATCGGCAACTCGGAGTGCGCCGGTCGGGTGAGTTCCATAGCCCGCCCCTCCAAAGAGGCGCGCCGCGCCTTGTCGGCAGCCCGCCAGGACTCCGGTTCGCCGTACCGGTCGCTACCGAACCGGTCCCCGCCCCTGAGATTCTCTCCACCGAACCGCTCATCGGCGTAGTGGTCACTTTCCGTGTCATAACGCTCATCGGTGTAGCGATCTCCCACGGCGTCATAGCGCTCATCGGTGTAGTGGTCGCCCCCCGGGTCGTACCGGACATCCTCCACGTCCCGGCTCCGCGGCGTCGGCCCCTGGTAGCCCTCACCCGGGTAGCGCTCGTCAGCGGCGCCCCGCCATCCCGACTCGGCGTAGTCACGCTCGCTGGCATACCAACGGCTCTTTTGATCGTCCGCGAAGCTGCGTTGTCCGTCCACGGATCCGCACCGTAGGCGACTCGCGCGCCCCCCGCCAAACGACCGACCCGATATGCCGAGTTTCATGCAGGAAAGGCAGTTGCCTAGCCTGCCCATACCACAGCACGGGCATGATCGTCCGGGCTTCCACAGGGGGTCGGTTCATCCACAGCCGCCCACGGGTGGCCTTCTGCCCGAGGGGTTCACCCACCACCGTCTGCGCCATGAACAGACAGCGGCAGGCCATCGGCGACTACGGCGAACGGCGGGCGGCGCGGTATCTGACCGATGCCGGACTGCGAGTGGTGGAGCGCAACTGGCGCTGCCCCCTCTGCGAAATCGACATCATCGCCTGGGACGGGGAAGTCCTGGTGTTCTGCGAGGTGAAGACGAGGCGGGGCACCCGCTTCGGCACCCCGGCCGAGGCGGTGGTCCCGGCGAAAGTGCGGAGACTGCGCCGCCTCGCCGCCCAGTGGTTGGAGACCAGCGGGGCGAATCCGCGCGAAGTTCGCTTCGACGTCGTCGAGGTGCAGTTGCCCACCAGCGGCGTAGCACGCATCCATCACCTCGAAGGGGCCTTCTGACCGGGATTCCAGGCCCGGCCCCGGCCCACATAGCAGATCAACAGCTTGATCGTCCGGCCGTCCACAGGACACCCGGTTATCCACAGCCGAAGCGGGCAGGCACCCGCTCCCGGTCGTCATTGCGTCACCGTCTCCATCATGACGGTCAGAGAGATGCCGGGCCGTTCCGGCGTCGAGCAAACTCCGGAGCCCCCCGTCGTGGGGCTCGCATCGCGGCGGGGCGGACGAACTGCCGCCCGCCGCAGGGAGGCACACGGATGAGTTACGCGAAGGTCCTCTGCGTCGGCCTGGTCGGGGTGACCGGACACCTTGTTGAAGTGGAGGCCGACCTCTCCGCCGGCCTGCCCACCGTGGTGCTCTCCGGTCTGCCGGACACCTCCCTCAATGAGGCCCGCGACCGGGTCCGCGCCGCCATCGTCAACTCCGGGCAGCGCTGGCCCAACCGCCGGATCACGATCAATCTCCTCCCCGCGGACCTACCCAAACACGGCTCATCGTTCGACCTGGCCATCGCGGCTGCGCTGCTCGGCGGGTCCGGCGAGCTACCCCTGGCACCGCTGGACGGCGTGGTGGCCCTCGGCGAACTGGGGCTGGACGGGACGGTCCGCCCCGTACGCGGCGTGCTGCCCATGGTGGCGGCGGCGGCCCGGGCCGGGATAAGGCATGTCGTCGTACCGCTCGCCAACACCGCCGAGGCGGCCGTGGTGCCCGGTATACGGGTCAAAGCGGTGGATCATCTGCACCGGCTCGTGGCGTTCATCCGCGACGGTGCCCCCCTGCTGGACCCACCGACGCCGAGCCCGGCCGCACCGGCGCCGGGACCGGACCTCGCCGAGGTCGCCGGACAGGGATTGGGGCGACGCGCGGTGGAGGTTGCCGCCGCGGGCGGGCACCACCTGGCGCTGCTGGGACCACCCGGAGCGGGCAAGACCATGCTCGCCGAACGGCTGCCGTCCCTGCTACCGGAACTCGACGACGAAACGGCGCTGGAAGTCACCGCGTTGCATTCGATCGCCGGACTCCTGCCCCCGGGTGGGCAACTGCTGCGCCGGCCACCGTTCCAGGCCCCCCACCACACGGCCACGGTGCCATCCCTGGTCGGCGGCGGTTCGGGGTTGGCCCGCCCCGGGGCGGTCTCCCTGGCCCACCGCGGTGTCCTCTTCCTCGACGAAGCCGCTGAATTCAGCACCCGCGCCCTGGAGTCGCTGCGCCAGCCGCTGGAGCACGGCGCCGTACGGATCACCCGCACCCAGGGCTGCACCGAATATCCCGCGCGGGTCCAACTCGTGCTCGCCGCCAACCCCTGCCCCTGTGCAAAACCGGCCGGCGACGCCTACTGCGAATGCACCCCGCTGGCGCGCCGCCGCTACGTGGGACGGCTCTCCGGCCCGCTGCTCGACCGCATCGACATCCAGGTGAAACTGACCCCGCTGCGGTCCGCCGAACTGATGGCCGCCGGCCCACCGCCCGAACCCTCGGCGGTCGTCGCCGAACGGGTAGCGAGCGCCCGGGCGGCGGCTGCCGTGCGCTGGGCCGCTGACGGCTGGAAGGTCAACGCCGAGGTGCCCGGTCCGCGGCTACGCGACCTGCCGTGGCGCCTGCCCGCCCACGTCACGCAGGCGTTACGGAGGCGGCTGGACAGCGGCGCGCTGTCGGCTCGTGGCTTCGATCGGATCATCCGGCTGGCCTGGACGATCGCTGACCTCGACGGCCGCGACCGCCCCGATGCCGGCGACATCGCTGAGGCAGCCCAACTCCGGACGGGAGATGCCTCGTGACCCGCCACGACACCCCGACACCCGAAATGGGCGAAATCCGACTGGCCCGGACGGCGCTGACCTGGCTCGCCGAGCCCGGCACCCGAGCGGTTTACGATCTGGTCGAGAGCGATGGACCCGTCGCGGCCCTGCAGCGGCTGCTCGCCGGCGAGGTTCCACAGCGCCAGCTACGTGCGATGGTGGCGGCCCGGGTGGCTGCCGGGGACCCACGCCGCTGCGCAGAGGTCGCGCTCGCCCGGGCAGACCGGCTCGGCGCCCGTTTGGTGGTGCCCGAAGACGAGGAATGGCCGACACAGGTGGAAGACCTGATCCGGCTCAGGCTGACCAACTCCGACCGGAAGGTCGACCAGGAGACCGCGCCACCGCTCTGCCTATTCGTGCGGGGCTCCTGGCCGCTGGCCGAGGCGCTGCGCCAATCCGTCTCCATCGTGGGGGCCCGGGCTGCCACCTCGTACGGCAACCATGTCGCCACGGAACTCGGCTACGGGCTGGCCGAACGGGAATGGACGGTCGTCTCCGGAGGCGCCTACGGGATCGACGCCGCGGCCCACCGCGGCGCGCTTACCGCCGGAGGGCTGACCGTGGCGGTACTGGCGTGCGGCATCGACCGGCCCTACCCCGTCGGTAACACGGCGCTCTTCGACCGCATAGCTGAGACCGGACTGCTGGTCAGCGAGTGGGCGCCCGGCGCCGAACCGCTCCGCCCCCGGTTCCTGATCCGCAACCGGGTCATCGCCGCGGCGACCGCGGGCACGGTCCTGATCGAGGCGGCCGCCCGCAGCGGAGCAACCCAGACACTGCGGCGGGCGCTCGGCATCCACCGTCCGACGATGGTGGTACCCGGGCCGGTCACCTCCGCGATGTCGGTCGGGTGCCACGAACTGCTCCGCGAATACCCGCAGGCCCGCCTTGTTACCGGGGTCCCACACGTCCTGGAGGAAATCGGACGACTCGGCGCGGAGCTGGCTCCCCCCGTCCGGGGGCCACAACACCCGCGCGACCTGCTCGACGACGAATCAGCACTGATCC
The DNA here is from genome assembly GCA_036278255.1 of Micromonospora sp. Lineage (GTDB taxonomy): Bacteria > Actinomycetota > Actinomycetes > Mycobacteriales > Micromonosporaceae > DASULK01. The sequence goes on along the minus strand of DASULK010000157.1, from coordinate 22,701 downwards.
TCGAATCGGTGCCGCGGCGCGGCACACTCGGACCGGACGAACTCGCCGCCCGCACCGGGGTGGACATCCGGACCGCGCTACGCAAACTCTCCCTGCTGGAGGAGCTCGGCCTGCTCGTCCGACGTGACGACGGATACGCCCTGCCCCCGGCACCGAACGGAAGCAAGCGGTAGAAACGCCGGTGGCCAAACAGCGACGGCCGTACCGGCGTGGCCGGTCCCCAACCACGGCGTGCCAGCTTGACCTGCCCCGACCACCCGTCCACGGTCGCGGGTGTGAGCCGACACAAACGCAGCAATAGCACCCGGGCCCGCCACGAGAAACTGCCGGCAGCGATGCGGGAGGCGGTCGACGAATTCGCCCGACATCTGTCGCATATAGAGGATCGCTCCGCGCACACGGTCCGGGCCTACGTCGCCGACATCGTCTCCCTTTTCGATCATGCGTGGCGCCGGGGGCATGCCGATCCGGCGGACCTGGATATCGCGGTGCTGCGGAGTTGGCTCGCCAAGCTACGGACCCTGGGGGCCGCTCGGAGTTCACTGGCCCGGCGAGCCGCCGCGGCCCGCGCCTTCAGCACCTGGGCGCACCGGACGGGGCGGCTCGGCACCGACGTCGGCGCCGTACTGGCCAGCCCCAGGACGGGTCGGACGCTGCCCACCGTCCTCCGCGCCGACCAGGCCGCCCGCCTCCTTCAGGCTCCGGAAGGGGAGGCGTCTCCGGCGCTGCTGCGTGATCGGGCGCTGCTGGAGCTCCTCTACGCCACCGGGGTACGGATCGGCGAACTCTGCGGCCTCAACCTGGGGGATGTCAACCGTGACCGGCGAGTGATCCGAGTGCTCGGCAAGGGCGGCAAGGAACGCATGGTCCCCTTCGGCATACCGGCAGCAGCGGCTGTTGACGACTGGCTGCACCGCGGTCGACCGTCGCTGGCCGGGCCGGCCAGCGAAGAGGCGCTACTGCTAGGGGCCCGGGGCGGCCGGCTGCAACCGACCGTCGCCCGCCGCCTCGTCAGCGGCTACGCGCGAGCCGCCAATCTGCCCCACACCAGCCCGCACGGTCTGCGGCATTCCGCCGCGACCCACCTGTTGGAGGGCGGCGCCGACCTGCGGGCGGTGCAGGAGTTACTCGGGCACGCTTCACTGTCCAGCACGCAGATCTACACGCACGTGTCAGTCGAGCGGCTGCGCGCCGCCTACCATCAAGCCCACCCTCGGGCCTGATCCGGAGCGGCACCCCTGCTGCGGCCCGATCCGGATGGATGGGCGGAGTCATACCGCATAATGCGCGAAGAACGGTTTGGCCCCCCGCCGCCAGAGACCGCAGGCTTCCACCCGGTCGTTCACCCTCGCGAGCACGAGCGCCGCGTCACCGCGGGCGACCAGGTCGAGGATGCCATCCAGCCAGCTGTCGGTTTCGTCCCGCGTTGGCGGTACGGCGTACCCGATGGCCCCTCCGCTCTCAGCCACCGCATGCAGCACCCGGTGGATCTCGACGCGCAACCGCTGATCGCTTTGGGTCGGCCAGAAAAGATCAATAATCGGAATCACGATGGAGAATTCTCCGCCACCGATCGCGGTCGATCCCACAACCGGCGGTCAGCCGGCCTCTGCGGCTCGGGCGCTGCCGGAGTGCCGGCAGCAGCCGCACCCGGCCAAGCCCAAGCAGCGAGAGCGGATCCCGGTACTCCTCACCGCGGCGCAGCCCCCAGTGCAGGCACGCGGGCGCGAAACAGCCCGGGTGACCGGTCACCAACACGCCGATCGGCTCTCCCACCCCCACTCGGTCGCCCACCGCAACCATCGGCTCCAACGGCTCGTAGGTGGTGCGCAGCCCATTGGGGTGGGCCACACTCACCACCCCACGGTCGACGATCCTGCCGGCGAAGTGCACCACGCCGGCACCGGCGGCCAGCACCACCGCCCCGGGGGAGGCCGCCAGATCCACACCGCGGTGGCCGGGCAGCCAGGGCTGCGGCGGCGGATCGAAACGGCGGACGACCCGGGGCGGTTCCACCAGCGGCCACTGAAATTTCCCCATCGGCGCCGGCTCGGTCACGGCCTGCGCCACCGCCGACCCGGACACCGCCAACCCCACGACGACCGGAGGCCCAGGCGATGCGGCCGCGACCAGCGGCGCTACGACGACGCCGCCAAGCACCAGCCCCGCCAGCAGGAGGGCCCGCCGGTTTCTACCCCTCGGTCGCCACGCCCGACTGACGGCCTCACCGCGCGTTCCCACGTCCGTTCCCATAACCGCAGGGTCCGAGCCCGGCGCGCGGGGCGCAAGGGAGAAAAGCCGGCGCTGTGGAGAAGGAAGCCCGCTGTGGATGATGTTCCGTGTGGGGAGTTGATCTGCTATGGGAGAAGGCCCGCCCCCAGGGAGGCTGGGTCAGCGACCGAAGCCGGAATCGGTCGGCAGCGAGATATCCGGTTTCTCCAACTCCTCGACGTTGACATCCTTAAACGTCATTACCCGGACATTCTTCACGAAACGCGCTGGGCGGTACATGTCCCACACCCAGGCGTCATTCATCTCCACCTCGAAATAAACCTCGCCATCCGAGTTGCGGACATGCAGGTCAACCTGGTTCGCCAGATAGAACCGCCGCTCGGTCTCGACTACATAGGAGAACTGGCGGACGATGTCGCGGTACTCCCGGTAGAGCTGAAGCTCCATCTCGGTCTCGTACTTCTCGAGATCTTCGGCGCTCATCACACTCCGCCTTCCATGGCCACATCTTCCCCCACGGACACGGGCGACCGAAGCCGGTCGCCCAACGCCACGCCGACGGTACCCGGTACCAGTTCCAACTGCCCCAGCGGAGCACGTCCGCCGAGGTGGGACGGGCGGCGGGAACGCGGCGGACGTGCCTCGCGCCCCGACACTGCGGCCACGTTCGCATACGAGAAGCGGTGCTCTGGGCACGGGCCGTGCCGCTGCAGCGCAGCACTGTGCTCCCCGGTGACATACCCCTTGTGGTCAGCGAAGCCGTACCCTGGAAACCGCTCATCCAGCTCGATCATGATCCGGTCCCGGGTGACCTTGGCCAACACACTGGCGGCGGCGACACAGGCCGCCACCTGGTCCCCCTTCCACACCGCGAGGCCCGGAACCCCCAGACCATCCACGCCGAATCCATCCGTCAACACATACTCGGGCCGAACCGACAGCGAGGCCAACGCACGGCGCAGGGCAGCGAGGTTCGAGGGATGCAGCCCACGGGCATCGACCTCCTGCGCCGGGATCACCACCACCGCGTACGCCAACGACCGAGCCACCACCTCGTCATAGACCCGCTCCCGCGCGGCCGAGGTCAGCAGCTTGGAATCGGCAAGACCGTCGACCTCGCCCCGACGCCCCCCGGGCAGGACCACCGCCGCGGCGACCAGCGGCCCAGCGCACGCGCCCCGGCCGGCCTCATCAGCGCCAGCGACGTAGCGGAAGCCGCGGCGTTGCAGCGCGCGCTCCAGCGCGTACAGGCCGCCCTCCTGCCGCACCACCGTACGTGGCGGCGTCAGCACGCCCCACCCACCAGCACCCGACGAAAAAGCTCCAACAGTTGCACCGGGTAGAAGCGCTCTTCGGAACGCTCCAACTCATCCATCCGCCACCAACGGAACGCGTCGATGCACCCCTGCTCCACCTCGTTGAATCCCGCGGTGTCGACCTCCCAGTACGGCACCCGGACCAGAAAGAACTCCTGCTCCTGGCGGTACCACCGCCCGTCGAAGGGAAACTCGGTGACGTCCCGCCAGACCGGCGCACCGCACTCGGCCGAGGAAATCTGCAGCCCGGTCTCCTCCGCCAACTCCCGTGCGGCAGCCACGGCAGCAGGCTCATCGCCGTCCAAGCCACCTCCGGGCGTAAACCAGTAGCGGTGTTCGGGCCGGGCCGGATCCCAGCCCCGGAACATCAGCAACCGGTTGTCGCCGTCGACAAGAAGCACGCGAGCGGCCCGCCGGTGGGTGAAGACTGGCACCCGACCAGCTTACGACCTGGTTCGGCACCCTCTGCTGGTTAGGCCGCCGGGACACCACCCGCCACCCGGTCCAGGTGGCAACCGCCCCTTTGACTAGGGATCCGGTACCGCTTCATACGACTCTGGAACCGACAGCCAGGTGCTGCGGTCGAAGGGCCAGAAGATGGCAAAGGCCCGCCCCACCACCCGCTCCTCCGGCACCGTGGCCAGGGTGATGTCCTCGTTACTGCTCCGCCAGTGATGCAATGAGTCCTGCGACGATGCGCGGTTGTCCCCCAGCACCCACAGGCGCCCCTCCGGCACCGTGATCTCGAAATCGGCCGTAGCCGCCGGTCCGAGCAGGTACGGCTCATCGATGGAACGGCCGTTGACGAGCAGCCGCTGCTGTTCGTCGCAGCACTTCACCGTGTCACCGCCCACTCCGATGATGCGCTTGATGTAGTCCTCACCCTCCGGGTTGTGGGTCCACTCGAACGGGGCTTGAAAAACCACGATCTCGCCCCGCTGCGGCGACCGGAAGTTGTAGACCAGCTTGTTCACCAGCACACGGTCGTTGAGCTCAAGGGTCGGCTGCATCGACTCGGAGGGGATGTAGAAGGTCTGCAGCACGAAGGTGCGCACCAGGAAGGCGACGAGGAGCGCCACACCCAGCAGGATGGGGAGTTCTTTCCAGAAGGAACTGGGCCGCTTGTCGGTCTGCTCGTCAATCACGTGAGGAGCCTACGGTGCGAGGAGTGGCGTGGCCGCGGGCACCGCGCAGAGGTACGCCGAGCCGGCACAAGGAGGGGCGCCAGAAGCGGCAGGACGAGGGCGATACCGACACCGGGTTCAGGATCAACCGGATGGGGCCCGAGGATGGCGGGAGCGGCCGTAGGGCTCGGCAGATCACCGAAGATGTCCGGCGCCGACAACGAAGCCCAGCGGGCCTGCGGCCAGACGATCACGAATGCCCGCCCGATCACATTCTCGATCGGTACGGTCCCCTGGCATCGGGAATCCAGGGAGCGGCGCCGATGATCCCCCATCAGGAAGAGATGGCCCGGTGGCACCTCGACCTCATGGAACCGTCGCGACTGGCAGTCCTTGACGTCGGGCGGCACCTCTGATGGCGAGTCGCGCAGCACGTACGGCTCGTCGAGCGCGACCCCGTTGACGGTCACCCGCCCCTGCTCATCGCAGCACATCACCCGGTCACCGGGTAGACCAATGACCCGCTTGATGAAGTCCTTCTCCCCCGGCTGGCTCACCCCCACCAGGTCAGCCAGGGTGTTACCGACCTTTGCGAAGAACCCTGGATCCGCCTCTGCGGTCAACGCCGGCGCCCAGGCCGCGGTGCCCTGAAAAACCACCACCTCACCGCGTTCCGGGGTGCGCACGTCGTAAACGACCTTGTTGACCAGCACCCGGTCGCCCACAAGGAGCGTGTCTTCCATCGAACTGGAGGGGATGAAGAACACTTGCAGCAGAAAGGTACGGATCAGCACCGCGAGGCAGAAAGCCACGACGAGCAGCAGCGGCAGCTCCTGCCACAGCGGCATCCGCCGGCGCCGGGCCCGGGTTGCCCCCGGCCATGGGTCGATCCCGTCCGCCTGATCTACGCTATGCATCTTCCCGGTCCCGTGATACAGCGCTACCGCCCGCGGTGCCTGCACCGCAGATCCGCGAGCGGTAGCGCAGTAGTGTCTCACCGTCGCGCCAGCCGTTGTTGCGATGACCTAATCCACCAGTCATCGCGTCAGCGTAGTGGCCACAGAGCCGGAGGGCACCTCTCGACGAATGGGACGGGCCGACGGACGCCGGTCAGCCGGCCGGCTTTTCGCGCTTCTCCCGGATCTTCGCCTTCTTGCCGCGCAACTCCCGGAGGTAGTAGAGCTTGGCCCGCCGGACCTCGCCGCGGCTGACGACCTCCACTCGGTCGATGGATGGGCTGTTCACCGGGTAGGTCCGTTCGACACCGACCGCGAAGCTCATTTTGCGGACCGTGAAGGTCTCGCGCAGGCCCGCACCCTGCCGCCGGATGACCACACCCTGGAAGATCTGGACCCGGGACCGGTTCCCCTCAACGACCCGGGCGTGCACCTTGACGGTGTCGCCGGCCCGGAAATCCGGGACGTCGGCTCGCATTGACTGAACGTCAAGCACATCCAGGGTGTTCATGGCTGCATCCCTTGTAAAGTTCACGGCGCACCGGTCCTCGGTGCGCGGATGGGTGGTTCTGATCTTCAAGATCCGGCAACGCCCCGGGGCTGAAGATCCTCGCAACCGTCCGTGGCACGGGCGGCTGCGGCAACCTCACTACTTTGCCACATCGCTGTCCGGGACCGGAAATCCGGCCCCCGTCAGCGTTGCCACGTCCCGCCGGTCCAGGCTCTCTGCGGGCACCGCGGCAAGCAGGTCGGGGCGACGGCGGGCGGTACGCAGCAACGACTGGTCCCGCCGCCACCGGGCGATGCGCCCATGGTCCCCGGAGCGCAGGACCTCCGGCACCTCGTATCCCCGCCAGGTCGCCGGCTTGGTGTAGACCGGCGCTTCGAGCAGGCCGTGGGCATGCGATTCCTCGGCGAGCGACTCGGCGTTGCCGAGTACCCCGGGCAGTAGCCGGACCACCGCCTCCATGATCGCGATGACCGCCACCTCACCGCCGAAGAGGACATAGTCACCGAGCGAGACCTCGGTCACCGGCATCCGGGTGGCTGCATCCTTCAGCACCCGCTGGTCGATGCCCTCGTACCGTCCGCAGGCGAAGATCAGCTGCGGTTCGCCGGCCAGCTCATGCGCCATTTTCTGGGAGAACCGCCTCCCAACCGGGGTTGGCACGACCAGCCGCGGCGCAGGCTCCGTACCAGGGGGGACCAGCGCATCGAGCGCTTCCCCCCACGGCTCGGGGCGCATCACCATGCCCGGACCACCCCCGTAGGGCGTGTCGTCAACGGTGCGGTGCACGTCGCGGGTCCAGGTCCGCAGATCGTGTACGGACACCGTGAGCATCCCGGCGCCCCGCGCCCGGCCGATCAGCGACAGGTCCAGTGGGGCGAAGTACTCCGGAAAGATCGAGACGATGTCGACGCGCATGTCACAGATCCAGCAGCCCGCTGGGCGGGTCGACCACGACGCGGCCACCGGCCAGGTCGACCTCGGGCACGATCGCCTTGACGAACGGGATCAGCGCGGTACGGCCGTCGGGTCGACGCAGCACCAGCAGGTCCGATGCGGGCGCGTGGTCGATCCGCGTGACCTCACCCAGGACCTCACCGGCCGTGCTCACCGCGGTCAGGCCGACCAACTGGAAATCGTTGAACTCGTCCGGATCCCCCGGCGGTGGCACCTGCGCGCTGTCGACGTAAAGGAGAATCCCCCGCAGCACCTCGGCGAAGTTACGGTCGTAGAAGTTCTCGAAGACGACCAACATCCGGTTCTGGTGCCATCGGGCCGACTCGACGGTGAGGCGTTCGGGAACTCGCACCATCTCGGCCCGCTCGTTCGGCGGTGCCGACGCGGCGGCGGGCCGTTGACCGGCGGACGCCGCCGGATCGGTGATCAGCACCGACCCGACGGCGAAACGGATTTCCGGCTCATCGGTCCGCACGTCGACGACGACCTCGCCGCGAATGCCATGCGGCCGGATGATCCGCCCGACGATGAGAAGCATCAGTATGAGTCGACGATGTCGACCCGCACACCGCGGCCACCGATGGAGCCGATCACCTGACGCAGGGCCTTGGCCGTACGCCCGCCGCGCCCGATGACCGTACCCAGGTCCTCGGGGTGCACGCGCACCTCAAGCCGCGTGCCGCGCCGGGAGTCGATCAGCCGGACACGCACGTCGTCCGGGTAGTCGACGATGCCCTTGACCAGATGCTCCAGGGCCGGCCGGATCGGGCCCTCAGGCCTGCTCGCCGGCGGCCGCACCAGCCTGCTCCTCGGTCGCTGCGGCTGCCTCGGCGGGTGCCGGCTCGGCCTTCTTCGCCGCCTTCTTCTCTGCGGCCTTCTTCACCGGCTTCGCCGGGGTCTCAGCCACCCCGGCAGTCGCCTTGGCCTCGGCCTCGTAGGCCGCCTTGCGGTCCTCACGCTCCGGCGCGACCTTCAGCGGCTCGGGGGCGGGTAGCCCCTTGAACTGCTGCCAGTCGCCGGTCTTCTCCAGCAGGCGCTGGACAGCCTCACTCGGCTGGGCACCGACGGAGAGCCAGTACTGGACCCGGTCCGACTTGACCTGGATCACCGACGGCTCTTTCTTCGGCTGGTAGATCCCGACGAATTCGATCGCCCGACCATCGCGCTTGGTGCGCGAGTCAGCGACGACGATGCGGTATTGCGGGTTGCGGATCTTACCCATCCGCAGAAGCCGGATCTTTACGGCCACGTGTGTTCGCTCCTGTTGCGATCCTTACCACCCGGCGGGCGGTTGTGCGTGGGTAAGCGCCGACCGGCACAGTGGGGTTGAGCCGGCGACTGCTCGATGGACTGGCAGCGCGTCGGAGTAGAGGGCGGCCGTACGCGTGCCGGATACCAACGACCCATTGTGCCAGACCGGACACGGCCACCTCACCCCGGACCAAGGAATAACCCGACCCCGCCCTCTCCCCGCACCACCTCCGTCAACGCACCGCCCACCCCCGTCGATCAACCGCCCAACCCCGTCGGCACACCGCCCAACCCCGTCGATCAAGGGATTGTTGTCGTGCTTTGATCTCCAAGCGCAACATTTAGCCCTTGATCGGCGGCATATGCCTCGATCGATGCGTACGGCTCCTCAAGGTTGCCGCACCAGCCCTGGAAGCCGCCGGCCCGGGCGTCCCAGAACCACCAGACCGAGTACGGCTGCCCGGCCAACATCCAAATCAGCACGTTCGTGCTCCACCAGGTGAGCTGCCGGGAGGAACAGCCGCAGCCCGCACTCGTCGTCAGCGATGACCCTGGTGATCTGCAGAACGCTGATCCGGCCGCCCCGCCAGTAGCGCCACAGCAGCATACGGCCCGGATCGAAGATCATGATCGGGCCGGCGGTCGGTCCCAGCCCGCAGGGAGAGCCGCTGGCGCCGCCCAGTGCGGATCAGGAGTGAAGTGACACCACGTCCCGTCGAACGGGAATTCCCCCGCCTCCGCCAGCTTGATCACCCGCTCGCCCTCGGCACGGACCGCCGCCTCGTCCGTGACCCAGTAGTGCCCCGGGAAGGCGAGCCGTTCGAGGAACTCTCCCTCGTCCTTCCACTGCCAGGAAAGGTCCCGCCGGACCAGCACGTCAAGATCCTGATCGATGATGTCGACGCCGGCCAACGGCCCGTCGTCCCAGCGGATCCCAGGCTCTTCCAGGTTGACGTACCAATCGACGAAATGGTCCGCTTCGTCCCGGAACCACCAGACCGAGTGCGCCGCACCGGCGGGCAGAAACTTGAGCACGGCGGGGCCGCTCCAGCGCCCCGACTTCAGTCGGTAGGAGCGGGTGATCCACTCGGCGAAGGGCATGGTCCGCATGCCACGGCCGTCATCGGTCACCTCGCTGGCGATCGGGGTGTTCCGCTCGATCCAGATCAACAGGCCGCGTTCGTCGTCGCTGACCACCCGGGCCGGCCGTACCCAGCCGATCCGACCTCGTCGCACGTTGCGATGAACGATCAACCGTCCAGGTTCGAAGCGCACGGGTAGACCTTAACCGCCGCTCTCGATCAAGGCCCTTCCCGTCGATCAAGGGATTGTTGCTGCGGAACGGAGATCATCCACAACCAAAAGTCCTTGATCGACGGGAAAGGGCGGGAAGGCGGGGTAGGGAACAGATCAGTAGGCGCGGGCCAGGATGGCGACCAGGTCGGGCTCGTCCTCGGAGTCGGGCACCGAGCCGTCGGGCCGGATCAGGCAGCGGACACTGACTCCTCGAGCATTGGCCTCGGCCTCACCGGCCGTGCCCACCACCGCCCACGGCACGCGGGCCCAACCGGTCGCCGACGCCTCGATCGCAGCCTCCAGCGAATCCACCGAGACGGTCCGTGACTCGCGCAGTGCCAGCGCCTCGTCGTAGAGGACCTGCTGGTCCTCGGAGAGCGCAGCGAGCACCGTCGAGACCACCGCATCGAGCCCGACCGGGGTTTTCGAGCCGGCGGTACGCCGCACCACGACGGCCTTGCCAGCGGCCAGGTCCCGGGGGCCGACCTCGATGCGTACCGGATAGCCCTTGAGTTCGGCGTCGACGGCCCGCCGGCCGAACGGGATGTCGGTCCGGTCGTCGAAGGCGACCCGCACCCCCGCGTCACGCAGCGCGTCAACCAGCTTGGCGGCTGCCTCGCCCACCCCGTCACCGGCCCTGACCACCATCAGGTACGCCTGCACCGGGGCCAGCCGGGGCGGCACCCGCAGGCCGTTGTCGTCACCGTGGCACATGATCAGGCCGCCGAGCATCCGGGTGGAGGTACCCCAGGACGTGGTCCAGGCCTGCTCGATGCTGCCGGATGCCGACGAGTAGGTGATGTCGAAGGCCTTGGCGAAGTTCTGCCCCAACTCGTGCGAGGTGCCCATCTGCAGCGCCTTGCCGTCACCCATCATGCCTTCGAGGGTCATGGTGTTGGTGGCACCGGCGAACCGCTCCCGTGCGGTTTTGCGGCCGACCAGCACCGGGATGCCGAGCACGCCGACCATGAAGTCCTCGTAGACCTCGTGCAGGATCTTGCGGGCGTAGTCGCGGGCGTCGGTCTCGGTGGCATGCGCGGTGTGCCCCTCCTGCCAGAGGAACTCGCTGGTCCGCAGGAAGACTCGGGGCCGCAGCTCCCAGCGCACCACGTTGGCCCACTGGTTGAGCAGCAGCGGCAGGTCGCGGTAGGAGTCGATCCACTTGGCCATGAATTCGCCGATGACGGTCTCCGACGTGGGGCGCACCACCACCGGTTCGGCCAACTGCTTGCCGCCGCCGTGGGTCACCACGGCCAGCTCCGGTGCGAAGCCCTCGACGTGCTCGGCCTCTCGCCGCAGGTAGCTTTCGGGGATGAAGAGCGGGAAGTATGCGTTCTCCGCGCCGGCTACCTTGATCCGGGCATCCATCTCGGCCTGCATCCGCTCCCAGATGGCGTAGCCGGCCGGTCGGATGACCATGGTGCCCCGCACCGGTCCGTTGTCGGCGAGCTGCGCCTTGGCGATCAGATCCTGGTACCAGCGGGGAAAGTCCTCCGCCCTGGGAGTGAGCACGCGTGCCATGACCGCCAATCCTAGGCGTAGCCCCATCTCCTTCCCGGACCCACCGCCACCCAACCCCTGTTGATCATGAAGTTGCCTCACGGAAAGAGCACCCAAACATCGATAACTTTATGATCAACTCAGCAGGAGGGTGGGGCCCGGGGCAGTTGGGAGAGGAGCTCAGCGGACGATCCGGCCCCGCAGGATGATGCGGCTGGGGGCCTGTACCACCCGCAGGTCGGTGCGCGGGTCGACCTCGTACACCACCAGGTCCGCCAGTCCGCCTTCGACCAGGCCGGGGAACCCGAGCCATTCCCGGGCCCCCCACGACGCGGCCCGCAGCACATCCTCCCGGGACATCCCGGCCCGCTCATGCAGCAGCATCATCTCGCGGGCGGCCAGCCCGTGACTGATCCCACCGCCGGCGTCGGTACCGACATAGATGCGGACCCCCGCCTCGTACGCGGCGGCGACGACATCGGGGAAGCCGTCGCGCAGAGCGAGCATGTGCTTGGCGTACCCGGGGAACTTCTCCCGCGCCCGGTCCGCGATCCCACCGAACGTCGCAATATTGATCATCGTGGGTACCAGCGCCGTTCCCTGCCGCGCCATTTGGTCGACCAGGTCGAGGCTCAGTCCGGTGCCATGCTCGACCGAGTCGACCCCGGCCCGCACCATGATGTCGACGGCGCTCTCGGAGAAGGTGTGGACGGCGATGCGGGCCCCCTCGGCGTGCGCCGCGGCGACCGCCTGAATCATGGTGGCTTCGTCCCAGGCCGGGGCGAGATCACCGGCGTCGCGGTCGATCCAGTCCCCGACCAGCTTGACCCAGCCGTTGCCGGCCCGGGCCTGCTCGGCCACGGTCGCGGCGACATCGGGGGCGGAGACCTCCACACCGATGTCCCGCAGGTAGCGCCGCGGTGGCGCGACATGCCGGCCCGCACGGGCCAGGCGGGGCACGTCGGGGTCATCGTCGAGTTCCGGGTACGGGTAGGGCGAGCCGGCATCGCGAATCGCCAACACCCCCGCGTCCCGGTCGAGGGCGGCCAACTCCCGGGCCTGGTCCAGCGACTCCACGGGCGCTCCACCGGGCGCGATACCGATGTGGCAGTGCGCGTCGACCAGACCCGGCAGGATGAACCCGCCGCTACTCACGGTCGTCGCGCCGGGCACCGGGGTCGTGCTGACCCGGTCTCCTACCAGCCAGAGGTCACGGACTTCGTCGTCGGGCAGGACGACTCCGCGGATATGCCAGGCCATGCATCCCTCCGTCTCGGTTCGGGGTGATCCGCCTGCCATTCTCCCTGGCCGGTTCGGTGATCGTTTTCACCCTGCCTGGCGGCTCCAACTGGCCTAGTTCGGACATCTAACCCATAACCCCGACCCTCATCAAGCCTTCAATAGCAATATTTCCTCATTTGCATTCATATTGATCGACAGCGCCATCCAGGGACAGGATGCATCGGTGAGACCACCGCGGGTTCAGATCGCCCCGGTTCTCGCAGTTCTCGCCAAACCACAGAATGGAGCGTCGAGACCGTGACACCACAACGATGGCGTCTGGCGCTGGTCGGCCTCGCGGCCGGCCTCACCGTCCCACTCGGTACCGCCACACAGCCGGCCGCAGCCCAGCCCACCCCCGATCCCACCACAACGATTGCCGCGAAAGCCGACCAGAAGGTCACCGCGGAGATCACCAAGAACGGAAAGTCAACCTTCTGGGTGCTCCTGTCCAGCAAGGCCGACCTGTCCGGGGCGAAGAAGCTCCACAACAAGGCCGCCAAGGCCTCGCACGTCTACCGGACCAAGACCGAGCACGCCAACCGGACCCAGGCCGGGCTGCGGGGGCTACTCAAGCGTGAAGGCGCCGACTTCACCCCGTTCTGGCTGGTCAACACGGTCCGGGTGACCGGTGACGCCGAACTGCTCGCCCAGATCGCCCTCCGACCCGACGTGTCGGAGATCCGTGCCGACGAGCCGGTGCCGCTGCCCGAGCCGATGCCCGGCAAGACCCTGCCCACCGTCAACGCCACCGAGTGGAACATCGACCGGGTCAACGCGCCACAGGTCTGGAACGACTTCGGCGTACGCGGCGAGGGCATCGTGGTGGCTAACATCGACTCCGGTGTCCAGTTCGATCACCCGGCACTGGTCGAGAGCTACCGGGGCCGCAACGGCGACGGCACCGTCGACCACAACTACAACTGGTTCGATCCGGCCCAGATCTGCCCGACCGCCGCGCCCTGCGATAACAACGACCATGGCACCCACACCATGGGGACCATGGTGGGTCTGGACGGCGCGAACGTGATCGGTGTTGCTCCGGGCGCGAAGTGGATCGGGGTCAAGGGCTGCGAGTTCAGCACCTGCTCGCGGGAGTCGCTGCTCGCCAGCGGCCAGTGGATTCTCGCCCCGACCGATCTGAACGGCGCCAACCCGCGCCCCGACCTGGCCCCGGACATCGTGAACAACTCCTGGGGTGGCGGCAGCGCCGACGACCCCTGGTATCACGAGACAGTCTCCGCATGGGTGGCCGCCGGCATCTTTCCGGCATTCTCCAACGGCAACAGTGGTCCGGGCTGCAACACCGCGGGCGTACCCGGCCGTTACGCGATCAGCTACAGCTCCGGCGCGTTTGACATCAACAACGCGATCGCCAGCTTCTCCAGCCGCGGTGCCGGTGAGAACGGTGCCATCAAGCCGGACATCGCCGCCCCGGGCGTCAATGTCCGCTCGGCGGTCCGGGGTGGCTACGCCTCCTTCAACGGCACCTCGATGGCGTCGCCGCACACAGCCGCGGCGGTGGCTCTGATGTGGTCGGCCGCCCCGGCGCTGCAGGGGGACATCGCCGAGACCCGACGCCTCCTCGACGAAACCGCGATCGACGTCGACAACACGACATGCGGCGGCACCCCGGAGAAGAACAACGTCTTCGGTGAGGGGCGGTTGGACGCGTACGCGGCGGTGGAGGCGACGCCGCGTGGCGCGCTCGGCGCACTCGCCGGGCAGGTCACCTCCGGCAGCGCCCCGTTGGATGGAGCCGCCGTCACGGTCGCCGGCCCGATGAACCGGACGGCCAGCACGGCGGCGGACGGGTCGTACGCCATGGACCGGCTGATGGTGGGCGATTACACCGTCACGGTCAGCAAGTTCGGCTATGTCACCGCCACCACATCGGTCACCATTGCGGAGGACCAGACCGTAACCCAGGACATCACCGTCGAGCAGGCCCCCTCAGGCACGCTCAGCGGCACGGTGAGCACCTCCACCGGGCCAGCGGCCGGGGCGAAGATCACCGTGCTCAACACCCCGTTGGCGGTGACCACCGATGAGCAGGGCGGCTACACGGTCAGCATCCCGCACGGCGATTACGATGTCCGGGCTGAGCACGCCTACCGGTGCGCCGGCACGGTGACCGAGCCGGTTTCGGTCACCGGTGACACCACGCTGGACATCTCGCTGCCGGACCGCACAGATAACTTCGGCTACTCCTGCGGGGCGGCCTCCGGTTCCTTCGTGTCCGGAGTGGACCGGGTGAACCTGAGCGGAGACGACGTCACTGCGGCGGTCACCCTGCCCTTCGGCTTCCCGTTCTACGGCAAGTCGTACCGGACGGGTTGGATCAGCACGAACGGCATCATGGGCTTCGGGTCAACCTCGACCGCCTGGAGCAACACCGCAATCCCCTCGGCGGGCCTGCCGAACCTCGCCCTGTACCCGTTCTGGGATGACCTCTACGTCGACGCCAGCTCCGGTGTCTACACCACCACGGCCGGGACCCGTCCACACCGGAGCTTCGTGGTGGAGTGGCGCAATATCACCACCTTCAGCGACCGCAATGTGCGGCTGACCTTCACCGCGGCGATCAGCGAGGACGGCTCGATCACCTACCGCTACCGCGACGTCGACGGCAACGGGGTGGAGGCCGGCACGTCGGCCACCATCGGCCTGGAGAACGGTGACGGCACCGACGCCTTCCAGTACTCCTATAACGAGGCGGCCGTCAGCGACGGCACCGCCATCATTCTCCACCCCACCAAGCATGGCCTAATCACCGGCGTGATCACCGACGCCAATGACGGTCTGCCGGTGGCCGGCGTCACGGTGACCGCAGAGGTCGGCGATCAACTGCTGACCGACACCACCGACGAGGACGGCTCCTACGGCATCCAGGCCCCGGCGGGCGCCGTCGCCCTCGGCGTGGCGAAGGAGCATTACGAAAGCGGTTCCTCCTCGCTCACGCTCAGCCCGCGATCGGTGGAGACGCGGTCGCTACGGTTGCGGACCGCGCGGGTCACCACCCCGGTGAAGGAGCTGGCGCTGGTCGCCCCGGTCGATCAGACCCGCATCCGGCAGGTGGGCTTGAGCAATACGGGGGCACTCGACACCAACATCACGGTGACCGAACTCAACGCGGAGGGTGCGCCGCAGGACATCAGCTGGCTCAGCCTCAGCGGTACGACCGGCATCATGCCCAGTGGTGGCCGGCACTCGGTCGAGGTGACGGTGACGACGGCCGGGCTCATCCCCGGTACGTACCACCACGCCAAACTGCAGGTCGCCTCGACCAGTGGCCGCCAACCGGTGATCACCATCCCGATCACTCTGGTGGTGCCGAGCTACACCCTGGCGATCGACATCGGCGCCACGGCCGAGCACACCGACATCGAGGGGCAGGGATGGTCGCCGGACCGGTCCCACGTCCCCGGTGGCGCCGGTTATCTGGGTAACTCCCACGCACGGTTCACTCAGAGCCCGATCACGGGAAGCAACGATCCGCAGCGGTTCCGTGATCAGCGCGAGGGGATGCACGAGTACCGCGTCGATGGGCTGGCGGACGGGTACTACACCGTCGAGCTGGACTTCGCCGAGCTGCGGCGCCAGGACCCCAACCGGCGCATCTTCGACGTGCTGATCGAGGGTGAGCAGGTGCTGCCGGCACTGGATGTGGCCGGTGAGGTGGGTAGCTTCGCCGCTCTGACGAAGACCTTCACGGTGCGGGTGACTGACGGCCAGCTCAACGTGCGGTTCGTGACGCACAAGGGCTTCGGCAACCCCATCCTCAACGGCCTGCGGGTGGTTGACCGGCCGGACCTGAGGCTCTAGCCGGTGACGGATCGGGGCCCGACCATGTGCGGTCGGGCCCCGATCACTGCTGACGCCGTGACTTCTGCGCTCACTTGTCCTGTTCGCCCTGGCGGCGGGTCAGCTTGTTGAAGTCGAGATTGGGGAGCTTGAAGCCCGGCGGGAGGCCTTGACCGCCCTGCAGCGCGCTCGGGTCCAGGCCCGGCGGCAACTGCGGCATCCCGCCCGGGAAGCCGCCACCGCCGCGCACTGCGCCACCGCTGCGCGCCGCGCCGCCACTGCGCGAGCGGCCACCCTTGGCGCCCTTCCGCTTGTTCTTCGGCGACTTGGTCGCCTTGCGCCGGGTGCCGGGCAGGCCCATCATGCCGCCCATCTGCTTCATCATCTTCTGCGCCTCGACGAAGCGGTTGAGCAGTTGGTTGACGTCCATCACGGTGACGCCCGAGCCGTTGGCGATGCGGGCCCGCCGAGAACCATTGATTATCTTGGGGTTGGTGCGCTCGCCCGGGGTCATCGACCGGATGATCGCCGTCACCCGGTCGAAGTGCGTGTCGTCCACCTCGGCGAGTTGATCCTTCATCTGCCCCATGCCGGGCATCATGGCCAGCACGTTAGCGATTGGGCCCATCCGCCGTACGGCGATCAACTGGTCGAGGAAGTCTTCGAGGGTGAACTGCTCGCCGCCCATGAGCTTGGCGGCCATCTTCTCCTTCTGATCGGTGTCGAAGGCCTGCTCGGCCTGCTCGATCAGAGTCAGCACGTCTCCCATCCCCAGGATCCGGCTGGCCATCCGGTCCGGGTGGAAGAGGTCGAAGTCCTCCAGCTTCTCGCCGGTGGAGGCGAAGAGGATGGGTTGGCCGGTGACGTGCCGCACCGACAGGGCGGCACCACCGCGGGCGTCACCATCGAGCTTGGCGAGCACGACGCCGGTGATGCCGACGCCGTCGCGGAAGGCCTCGGCGGTGCGGACCGCGTCCTGGCCGACCATCGCGTCGATGACGAAGATGACCTCGTCGGGGTTGACCGCGTCACGGATCGCCGAGGCCTGGGCCATCATCTCCGTGTCAATGCCCAGTCGACCGGCGGTGTCGACGATGACCACATCACGGGCGGCGCGCCGCGCGTGCTCGATCGACGCCTTGGCCACCTGCACCGGGTCACCCACGCCGTTGCCGGGCTCCGGTGCGAAGACCTCGACGCCGGCGCGCCCGCCGAGTACCTGGAGTTGGCCGACGGCGTTGGGGCGCTGCAGGTCGGCGGCGACCAGCATCGGCTGGTGCCCCTGCGCCTTGAGCCAGCGGGCGAGTTTACCGGCGAGCGTGGTCTTTCCGGACCCCTGCAGGCCGGCCAGCATGATCACGGTGGGGGGGTGCTTGGCGAACTGCAGCCGGCGGGCCTCACCCCCGAGAACGCTGATCAGTTCCTCGTGGACGATCTTGATGATCTGCTGGGCCGGGTTGAGCGCCTGCGAGACCTCGGCGCCGCGCGCCCGCTCCTTGACATTGGCGATGAACCCCTTGACCACCGGCAGGGCAACGTCCGCCTCCAGCAGCGCCAGGCGGATCTCCCGCGCGGTGGCGTCGATGTCGGCGTCGGTCAGGCGCCCCTTGCCGCGGAGCTTGGAAAAAATCCCGGAGAGGCGGTCGCTCAAGGTGTCAAACACTGATCAGCATCCCATTTGTCGTAAATGTCGCGGGCATCGTCGTGCACCGCACGATACGCCCAGCCCTCGCAAAGGGTAACGCCCAGGCGTGCGGAAGAATGCCCGACGGTCCGCCGGCATCAATACTCCACCATGCCCGAGCCAGGGCCGACCGACGAATCTCCGCCACCGGGCGAGGGGTGGCGGCTCAGCGCAGGGCGTACTCCAAAATGTGCCGTTCATGGTCGAGCAGCCGCAGGTCCCGCACCGGTCGGCGCAGATGCCCCTTGTGCACGATCCGGACAAACGCCGGGTCACCGGCCGCCGCCATGCGACGGATCCCCTCGATGTGATCGACAATTCGTTTGCGAATGGTATGGACCAGGCGGTGCCGGTCACGCGGAATCAACCCGTACGCATCGGCGAAGAGGCGCAGCCGCCGCGGCCGGTGGGGGCGCTTCCAGCCGAGGGTGTACGAGTCACGGTCGGAGAAGAGCGGCACCCAGGTCCAGGCGGCGTAGGCGACGTCGTAGATCCGGGCACCGGGCGAGGCCAGATCGAAGTCGATCAGGGCGAGGGTGCCGTCCGGACGCCAGATCACATTGTGCGGGGCGGCATCGTGATGGCAGATCACCTCGGTGTCGGGTGGAGGTGGCCCGAAGGAGCGCCACACCGCCCCGGGCGGCGGCTGGAAGCCGTACTGCGCGTCGTGGAACATCCGCAGCATGGTGGCGACGGTGACCAGCGCCTCGTCGGTGACCCAGTGCGGGGCGAGCGGATACTCGCCGCACTCCCCTTCCAGGTACGACAGCACCTCGCGGTTGCGTTCGTCCATGCCCAGCGCCCGCGGTGAACCGGTGAACCCGACGTACTCCAGGTGGTGCAGGAGCGCATGCACCGCCGGGGTCCAGGGCCCGACGTTGCGTCGGACGGTGCCACCGACCCGCACAACGGTGCTGACGTTACCGCCGTGCAGCGGGATCTCCTGTTGCATGACGTAAGGTCTCCCGAGCCGCGGCGCCGTTTCCCCGTACTGCATAGAGGTTACGCGTTCGAGCCAAGCGGCTCGGTGCCCAGCAGCGCGTCGACGAACTGGGCGGGGTCGAAGGGGGCCAGGTCGTCGGGCCCCTCACCCAGCCCCACCAGCTTCACCGGGATGCCCAGCTTCCGCTGGACGGCGATCACGATACCCCCCTTGGCGGTACCGTCCAGCTTCGTGAGCACCACCCCGGTGACGTCTACCACCTCCGTGAAGACCCGGGCCTGCTCCAGCCCGTTCTGCCCGGTGGTGGCATCGAGGACCAGCAGCGTCTCGTCCACCGGGCCGTGCTTCTCCACCACCCGCTTGATCTTGCCGAGCTCGTCCATCAGGCCGACCTTGTTCTGCAGCCGGCCGGCCGTGTCGATGAGGATGGTGTCGATGCCGAGGTCGACGCCGCGGCGGACCGCGTCGAACGCCACACTGGCCGGGTCCGCCCCCTCAGGTCCGCGGACCACCTCGGCCCCGACCCGTCCAGCCCAGGTGGCGAGCTGATCAGCGGCGGCGGCCCGGAAGGTGTCGGCGGCACCCAGCACCACCGTTCGCCCGTCCGCCACCAGTACCCGGGCCACCTTGCCGCAGGTCGTGGTCTTGCCGGAGCCGTTGACCCCGACGACCAGCATGACCGCTGGCGTACCGAGCTGTGCCGAGGTCCGCAACGACCGGTCCATCTGCGGGTCCAGGGCGGTGACCAGTTCGGCGGCGAGCAGCGCGCGGAGCTCCGTCGCGTCGCGGGTGCCCAGCACCTTCGTCCGTTCGCGCAGCCGGTCGACGACGTCGCGGGTGGCGTCCACCCCGACGTCGGCCATGATCAGGCTGTCCTCAATCTCCTCCCAGAACTCCTCATCGAGCCGGTCTCTGCTGAGCAGCCCGAGCAGCCCCTTACCGAAGACGTTCTGGGATCGGGACAGCCGATCCCGCAGTCGCACCAGCCGCCCGGCGGTCGGTGCCGGCTTCTCCACCACCGGCACCACCGGCGGCACCTCCACCACCGGCGGAACCTCCACCGTGGGAGGGGCCTCCACCGTGGGAGGGGCCTCCACCGGCGGAGCGGGCCGCTCCGCCTCGATGGTGGGCGCGGCCGGTCCGGCGACCTCCTCCTCGACCCGGGGGGTCGGCTCGATCCGGGTTGGTTCGGCCGCCGGCGGCTCGGCGCGGCGACGCAGTCGTGGCACCACCAGACCAAGCGCCGCGAGCAGCAGCACACCCAGCAGGATGAGCGCGATGACGAGGTATTCGGCGAGGGAATCCATGTGCCAAATCCTGGCAGATGGTGCTCGCTGCGTCCTGCCGACCGTATCGGCGGGGCGGTCGAGATCACCGGTACGCTGCGCCCGGGTCTACCTGCCCATGTTTGAGGAGTACGTCCGGCACAACAGGCACGCCGGCCTGACCCGGGAGCGGATCGACGGCGTCACCTGGGATTGAGCGCCAGCGCCGAACGCAGGTAAGGCAGGTCCTCCGGGCCGTTCCAGCGGTACGCGGAGAGCCCGGCGACCCGCGCCCCCCGCACCATCCGGTCGTCGTCATCGACGAAGAGCACCCGCTGCGGCGTGGTGTCCATGGCTGTGCACGCCTGCTGGAAATACTCCTTGGCTGGCTTGTGTAGCCCGAATACTGAGGAGTTCGCCACGGCGTCCACCTCACCGACCAGGCCGAGCGCCGCCAGATCGCTGTCGAGCAGGTCGGTGGCGTTCGTGGTGAGGAGGACCGGAATATGGGCGGCACGCGCCTCACGGACGAAGGCGAGCACCTCGGGGTCGACCTCACCCCGGTAGGACTGCCACTCGTCAACCGCCGCCCGAGCAACCTGGATGTCGCCGGTTGCCTCGGCGAGGACGGAGACGACATCGGCCATCCAGGCGGCGTGGCTGACCCGACCGGTGATCGCGGGATGCAGGCGTGACCAGTGCATCGCCGTGTCGTACAACGCACCTGGTTTCAAGCCGTACTTCTCCTCCACGGCGGCGGAAACCCGGGGATCCCAGCGCCGCAGGACACCGTCGAAGTCGATGAAGAGCACCGACGGGCGTTGCCGGAGCGTCACGCCGCCTCCTTCTCCTGGTTGATCCGCTGACTGATCACCTGAGTGACGCCGTTCCGCATCGACACCCCGTACAGGGCGTCGGCGATCTCCATCGTACGTTTCTGGTGGGTGATGACGATGAGCTGACTCTTCTCCCGCAGCTGCGTCAGCAGGGTCAGCAGCCGGCCGAGGTTGACGTCGTCGAGCGCCGCCTCCACCTCGTCCATGATGTAGAACGGACTCGGCCGGGCGCGGAAGATCGCTACCAGCAACGCCACAGCGGTCAGTGACCGCTCGCCGCCGGAGAGCAGCGACAACCGCTTGATCTTCTTCCCCGGCGGGCGGGCCTCCACCTCCAGCCCGGTGGTGAGCAGATCCTGCGGATCGGTGAGCACCAGCCGCCCCTCACCGCCAGGGAAGAGGACGGGGAAAACCTGCTCGAACTCCCGGGCCGTGTCGGCGAACGCGCTGGCGAAGACCTCCAGGATCCGCTCGTCGACCTCCTTGACCACGGTCAGCAGGTCGCGTCGGGTGGCTTTGAGGTCCTCCAGCTGCTCGGAGAGGAACTTGTAGCGTTCCTCCAGCGCCGCGAACTCCTCCAGGGCGAGCGGATTGACCTTGCCGAGCAGAGTCAGCTCCCGCTCGGCCTTGGCCCCACGCTTCTCCTGCACCGCCCGCTCGTATGGCACCGGTTGTGGGAGGGGTCGGCCGTCGGCTTCGGCGGCCGCCACGTCTGCCTGGGTCGGCGGCACCGGGTTCTGGGGGCCGTACTCGGCAATCAGCGTCTTCAGGTCGATTCCGAAGTCTTCGGCCGCTTTGGCTTCCAGCTGCTCGATCCGCAACCGCTGCTCGGCCCGGGCCACCTCGTCACGGTGCACCTCACTGGTGAGCCGGTCAAGGTCAACGCCGAGCCGCTTGGCGGCGGCCCGTACCTCCTGCAGTTCGGCCTCACGGGCGGAGCGGGCCTGGGCGATGGTGTCGCGGGCCTGCTCGGCGGCCGCGAGGGACACCGCGATCCGGGTCAGGGCTGCACGGGCACCGATCTCGACAGCGCGGGCGATGGCCGCGCCGCGGGCCCGGGCTGCCCGGCGGGCCGCTGCCCGCTCCCGGGCGGAGCGTTCGGCGGCGGCCTGGCGGGCGAGCGAATCCGCCCGGCCGGCGATGGAGGCGACCCGTTCCTCGGCGGTGCGGACCGCGAGCCGGACCTCCATCTCGTTCTGCCGGGCGCGCAGCAGCGCCGCGGAGAGCTGATCGCGTTCCTCCGTCGACGGCTCAGCGTCGATCGGGGTGGCTTCCGCCAGCCGCAGCCGCTCCTCCAGTTCGGCGAGTGCGGCCAGGTCGCGTTCGCGGGCCTGCTCGGCCCGGGTACGGGATTCGGCGAGCCGATCGGCTTCCGCTTTCACCGACCGCGCGGCAGCCCCCAGTTCGGCGAGGCGGCGGGCGGCCGCGTTGCGCTGCCCCTCCGCCTCCCGCTTGGCGGCCGCGGCGGCGGTGACCGCCTCCTTCCGGCGGACTGCCCCGGCGCGTGCATCGGTGAGCTGCTCACGTAGCTGCACGATCGCTTCTTCTGCGGCCAACCGGTTGGCGCGGGCCTCCTCGACCGCGGCCTGCACCTCGATGAAGCTGGATGCCTTGGCCGAGCCTCCCGCCGCGGTCCAGCCGCCGATGATGTCACCGTCGGGGGTGACCGCGCGCAGCTCCGGGTTGGCGGCGACCACGCGGGTCGCCGCGGCGAGGTCCGCCACGAGTACGACATCCCGCAGCGCCCG
>DASULK010000156.1:0-9791 GCA_036278255.1 Micromonospora sp. | reverse complement strand
CGCACTTGAGGCGTCGTAGGAGGCGCCGACGCTGACCAGCACCGCTCCCACGCCCTGGTGGTCGAGGTCCAGCTTGATCTGTTCGTACGCCCGGTCCACGACGAAGGGCGCGTACGAGTGCACGATCGGTCGTAGCCCGGTTAGGGCCAGCCCGCCGGCGACGCCGAGCATGAGCTGTTCCCGGATGCCGACGTTGAGCACCCGGTCAGGGTGGCGCTGCGCGGCCGGGGCGAACACGGCGGCCGAGATGTCGGCGAGGACGACGGCGGTACGCGGGTCGTCGGCCAGCAGCGTGGTGGCGGTGTCGATGAAGGTCTGACGCATGTTGAACCCCTCTGCCGTCATTTCGGTTCCACCCGGGCCACCATGACGTGGGGCTGGCCGCTGTTCCGGCGGGCCAGCCCAGCTTCGATGGCGTCGTGGTCGCGGCCGTCCACGGTCACCCCGCTCCAGCCGTTGACGGTGAAGCGGCTCTGGATGTCCGGCGCCCAGCCGTGGGTGGCGGACTGGTTGTCGATGACGATTGCGGTGAGGCTGTCGAGGCCGACCGCGCCGGCGTAGGCGATCGCCTCGTGGTTGGAGCCTTCGTCGAGTTCGGCGTCGCCGAGCAGGACGTACACCCGGGGTTGGTGGCGGCCGCGTGGCGGCCGGGGGTGCCCGGTCAGGCCCTGGGCCCGCAGGCCGAGCGCGATGCCGACGCCGAGGCCGAGCCCGTGGCCGAGGGAGCCGGAGCCGATCTCGACGCCGGGCACCAGCAGCCGGTCGGGGTGGTGGCCGAGCCGGCTCTCCGGGCCGGCCAGGTCGTCGAGCCACACCTCGGGGATGAAGCCTTTGGCGGCGAGGACGGCGTAGTAGGCGGCCGGTCCGTGTCCTTTGGAGAGGAGGAACCGGTCACGGTCGGGGTCGTCGCGGCTTTCGGGGGTGACCTGCAGCACCCGGTCGTAGAGGACCCAGAGCACATCCAGGGTTGAGTGGGCGCTGGGCGAGTGTTTTTCATCGCCGGTGAGTCGGGCGAGCAACGGCTGGAGTGCCGCAAATCCCTTGTCGCTAGGCGGATCGGTGCTGGCAGTGAGGATTTCGGGTGTGGTGGTCATGCCGATAGGGTGCAAGTTGAAGCGAACTTGAACTCAAGGCGATGTGATGCAGGATCCATTGACGATCGGCGAGCTGTCGGCTCGGTCCGGGGTGGCGCCCTCCGCGCTGCGCTACTACGAGCGGCTCGGCCTGATCCGCGCCCAGCGGACCGGGGGTAACCAGCGCCGGTACGAGCGGGCGGAGCTGCGTCGGGTCGCCTTCATCCGGATCGCCCAGCAGGTCGGCGTGTCGTTGGAGGAGATCGGCCAGGCGTTGGCCTCTCTGCCGGATTCGCGTACGCCTACCAAGGGCGACTGGGCGCGGCTGTCGGTGCGGTGGCAGGCGCGATTGGACGAGAAGATCTGGCTGCTTACCCGGCTACGCGACAACCTGACCGGCTGCATCGGCTGCGGCTGCCTGTCGCTGCAGCGCTGCAAGCTTTACAACCCGGACGACATGCTGGGGGCCGAAGGCCCCGGTGCCCGCCTGATGATCACGCGAGAGTGAGGAGGACCTTGCCGAGGTGCTCGCTGGACTCGATGACCCGGTGCGCTTCGGCGGCCTGCGCCATCGGTAGGCGGCGGTCGATGACCGGGCGGATCCGGCCGGCTTCCACGAGCGGCCAGACTTCTTCCCACACGCCTCGGACGATGGCGGCTTTCTGCTCCAAGGGTCGGGCCCGTAGCGCGGTGGCGAAGATGGATCCGCGTTTGGCCAGGAGTGCGCCCAGGTTCAGTTCAGCTTTGCGTCCGCCCTGCATGCCGATGACCACGAGCCGGCCACCGGTGGCAAGGGCGTCAATGTTGCGGCTGAGGTAGGCCGCGCCGATGATGTCGAGGATGACGTCGGCGCCGCCCAGCTCCTTGACCTTAGCGACGAAGTCTTCGGTGCTGTAATCAATGACGTGGGTGGCGCCGAGCTCACGGAGTCGGTCGTGCCGGTCGTCTGTTGCGCGGGCGGTGGCGATCACGGTGACGCCGAGGGCTGCGCCGAGTTGGATGGCGAAGGTGCCGATGCCGCTGCCGCCGCCGTGGACGAGGAGTTTCTCGCCTCGCCGCAGGCCGGCGACATCCACCAGGTTGGACCAGACGGTGCAGGCAACCTCCGGCAGTGCGGCGGCGTCGGCCACGTCGAGGCCGGCGGGTACGGGCAGCAGCTGCGCGGCGGGCACCGCCACCTGTTCGGCGTAGCCGCCGCCGGCCAGCAGCGCGCAGACCTCCTGGCCGAGCTGCCACTCGGTGACGTCGGCCCCGACCGCGGTGATGACCCCGGAGCATTCCAGTCCCGGGTACGGGGGCGCGCCGGGCGGGGGCGGGTAGTGCCCCTGCCGCTGCAGCAGGTCCGCCCGGTTGACGGCGCTGGCCTTGATGGCGATCACCACCTCGTCGGGGCCGGGCTGCGGGTCGGGCACCTCGGCCCAGACGAGCGCGTCAGGTCCACCAGGCTCCGGGATCGTGATCGCATGCATGACCCAGTCTTACCCGATATCCATCGCCTGCCACCCGCCGGCCCGGTTTCGGCCGCCGTTTCGGCTGGTGTCCGGTCAAAGGTGGCCGGCTCGCCAGAGCCGGGCGGTGCGGGGCATGGCACACTAGGCACGGCTGCGACCGCTGCTGCGCGTGGCCGCACCGGGAGGGCTCGCCTAGTGGCCGATGGCGCCGGTCTTGAAAACCGGTAGGGCGGGGAACCGTCCTCGTGGGTTCGAATCCCACGCCCTCCGCTTTTGATCTCAGCGGCGTCATGATCGTCTGTACTTCTGCTCTACGACGCAGCCGTCGCTTGATCGACTCCGTTTCATGGAAGTAGTGCTATCCCGGCACGACAGATAGCCCAATTTTAAGGAAACGGAGTCGATCATGGCTGGCCATGTCAGTCAGCCGGCGGCACCAGCCTTGTGACGCGTGGACCATTCGTCAGCAAGCATCGCGAGGACGAACTCGGTGGATATGGTGCGGACGTGCTCATCCACCAGTACGCGTACTTCGCCTTGGCCTCGACTCGGGTAGCAGCAGCCGAGATCACCGCTCGGCTCGGTATTGAGCCCGACGAGGTGGTTGTTCGTGGCAGCCGTCAGGCCGTCCCGGTAAGGCCCGCCAGGCACTGGTGGCGGGTTGTCTGCCGCAAGCCTGGCCTGACGGTGGACGACCAGATCGCGCAGATTGTGGACCGACTGTTCGACCACGCGGAGCGCATCGGCGAACTTGCCGTCGAGCTTGACCGCATCGAGGAAGGGCCGGGTGGCGGCAGTGTGCTGCAAGTCGTCCGCGTATTCGAACACCCGGAGGGTGAGGAGGAAGACCTGACGAGCCCCGTCGAGGGCTGGCAGAAGCTCCCTGGGCAGCACCAACTGTTGGGCTGGCACCTTGATACGCGAGCGCTGGAATTCCTCCGGCTGACGCGGGCGGAACTGGACGTGGACGAATACGCGTACGGATGAAGCCGGCCCTGAAATCCCTTCCGCCATCACGCTCACTGTCCCGCCAAGCGCCGTAACCCCACCGAGGACCCGGTCGTTGCACTGGCGGGCGGCCGCCGGATCAACTCCCAACGAAGAGCTGGCGAGTGTTACGGAAGCCAACGGCACAGCCGCCAGAAGTCCAGGGGGCAACCATGAACCGGCGACAGTTGCTGATCGGTGCGGGGGCCGTCGCTGCCCTGGCGGGTCTGGGCGGAGTCAGCTACTCGGTGCTGTCGGAGGAAGAGTCCTCGGCGTCGAAAATACGGCCCTTGGCTCTGGTCTACCGTGGCCCTGCTGCCTGCTTCGGCTGCTCGGAGTCCGTCGCTGCCCTACTGCGAAGCTCACCGATCGGATTCCGCACCAAGTTCTGTGGCCCCGACGAGGAGGTGCAGCTCTCGGCAGGCAGCTTGAGCGAAGCAGTTGTCTACGCCCAGCCCGGTGGCGACACCTTAAGGTCGGCTTGGCGCCTCATGCGCGGCTATGCCCCGGTGATCCGTGATTTCGTCAACGGCGGCGGACACTATCTCGGGTTCTGTCTGGGGGCGTACCTCGCCGCCGACAACCCGGGCTTCGGGTTGCTTTCCGGCATCGCGGTCAGCCGGTACATCTATCGGGACGGGGCCAGCGTGCAGACCAAGGACGACACCGTCATCCACGTCCGGTGGCGGGGTCGACTCCGGCACATGTACTTTCAGGACGGAAACTTCTTCCGCCTCGAACCCCACGCGCCGGCCCTCGTGCTTGCTACCTATGACACGGGTGAGGCGGCTGCCATCGTCACGGCGTACGGCGCGGGACAGCTCGGTCTGGTCGGCCCTCACCCAGAAGCCGACGAGTCGTGGTACACCGGCACCGGGCTGACCAATCCCGACGGTGTTCTTTTCGACCTCGGTCATGACCTGGTCGAGAGCACCATCCGTGACCAATCCCTCCTGCCGCCACCAGGCCCGACGGCCATCCCGGTCGGCGCGATCCGGTGAACCACCAGCGCCAACGCTGCACCAGACGGAGTGCTGTACCGACACGCAACCGTTGACCCCGATTCTGCGTCCAACAGTAGAAGGCTGGGCGCCAGTATCGAGCGGTGCGTGGGGGGCGGGAGAGAAAATGAAGCGCAGGTATTTGGTAGCCGTGGTCGCGGTCGGGGCACTTCTTGGCGGCTGCGGCGAGCCAGTCGGGTCGGAGCCGGGTGCGGGTGGGTCGCAGGCCCTGGGGCCCACGACGGCTGCACCGGCGCAGGTAGATCCGCTCGCCCTGATCGGTTCCTGGACGGTGGCGGAGGTTGACGAAGGCGCGGGCGATATCCTGCGGCTCGCAGGCCCTGATACGGCTGGTCTGCTGTTGTTTGCCCGCTGCGGCGTGCTGACGGGGGAGTGGCGGGCCGACGAGAACGGGCTGTTCGTCGCCGGCGTACCCGCATCCACGATTGCCGACGACGTCAAGGGGTGCGAGCCAGGCCCTCAGCCCACCCCGGTTTGGCTGCGTCGGGCCGCCGCTTTCCGGGTGGAGCGCGACAGCCGCGTCCTCCTCGACGACCAGGGCGGTCCTGTCGCGCGGCTGCTGCCGGGCGCGAAGCCCACCCCTAGGCCGAATCTGTTGCCGTCTTGGACAGAACCGCCAGTGATCACCGACGAGGTCCGGCGCGCTTTCGCGCCGGCTGCGGCGCTGCCAGCAGCCCTGACAGCGGTGTCCCGCGACGCCCTGCTCGGTCGGTGGGTGGTCGCTGATGATGGGCGGAGCAGGCCCACAACGCCGTACGTGGAGTTTCGCGCCGACGGTGAATGGCGCGGCTCGGACGGCTGCAACGGCCAAGGCGGGCGGTGGGTTGCCGGGCCGTCGGGGGCGCTGCTCGCCACGAGTGGACCCAGCACGTTGATCGGTTGTGACAATGTTTCGGTAGGGCTCTGGCTTGCCACCCGGCGGGCAGGGCTGGACGGTGATGTGCTGGTGCTCCTCGACGCCGAGGGCAAGGAGATGGGCCGGCTGCACCGCGACCGCTGAAGCCCCCAACTTGTCTCTTAGGCCCATCGGCCGCCGTTGGCGCGCCAGGTCTGGGCTGGGGTGAGCCGCCCGACCCGGCCGACCTGCGGGTACGCCAGCGTGGCTGCGTCCCACCAGTGTGGGCGGCGGTGTCGTGTCGGCCCGGCCCGGTGCCGGCCGCCACGCCGCCTGTTCGGGTGGGGGTTGCCGGCCAGTTCGGCCTGCAGGAACCGCCAGCGCTCGGCGGCAGCGTTGCGGCGCGTCGCGCCGCGAGCCCACCGCCGCAGCGCCGACGCGATCCGGGTGCTCAGCCGTGCGGTCATGACCGTCCCTTCCCTTGATCCTCACCTGTGCCGAACGTTGGCGGCAGCGGTAGGGCGTGCATTGCTGAACGGGTAGCTGCCCGCATCAGGCGGATGAGTTCCTGTGACTGGGCCAGGTCGATGAACCAGTGCTGGCTGGCATCGTCATCGGCGGAGAACTCCAACAGCACGCCGCCGGGCGAGACCGGGCCGACGTCCATCTGCCATAGCCCGGCGGACACCTGGATCACTTCATCGCCCCGGGCCGCGCCGGCAAGGCCCGAGAAGTGCAGGCCGGACGCGCAGTCCGGGCCGCGCAGACACCACGCCGGATGGCCAGGATCCAGAAGCTTCCTCATGGCTGCGGTCCTTCAGGTGTGGCTGATCCGGCTAAACGCCGTCGCTGTAGTGCCGACATGTCGTAACTCGCCTTCCATGAGATGGGGCTGGTGGGAACAGGTATTGGATTCATGCCAACGTTTAGGATGAATCCATCGTGACTGTTCGTTTGGCGCTCTGTCAAGAGGAGGTGAGACCATTTGTTGGGATGAACCAGGGGGTCCGGTCTGATGGCGCAGTCCAGAACGTTGTACGGCAGGATCGCCGCTGACCTGCGCGAGTCCATCCGCGCTGGAGTGCTACGCCCGGGTGATCGCCTGCCCACCGAGCAGGAGTTGGGGACGCGCTACGACGTTTCGCGGAACACGGTGCGGTTGGCTCTCGGCATGCTCATCAACGAGGGCATCATTACGAGTACGCCGGGGCGGGGAACGTTCGTTCGGGACCGGGTCGTGACGACGTACCACGCAAGTTGGGCCGAGCAGTGCGACCGCATGCCCAGCGATCAAGCGGACGCGTATCGCGCCGAGGTTGCCAGCCAGGGGCGCAAGGCCGAATATCGGGACTTCGAGATGCGGATCGTTCCCGCAACGGCCGAGCTGGCCGAGCGGCTATGCGTGGACGAGGGCGACTCGCTAGTCTCGCGCTCGTTCCTCCGGCTTGTTGACGGGGAGCCGTCCAGCCTCCAAGACAGCTTCTACCCGATGGACATCGCGCAGGAGTGCGGCTTGCTGACGCCGCATGACATCCCGCAGGGCACGATTCGCGCGATGGCGGATGCTGGCCACGTTGAAGTGGGCTATGTGGACGAGATCTTGGCCCGGATGCCGTCACCAGACGAGGCCCGGAAGCTATCTGTGTCCGCAGGTGTGCCGATCCTGGTCTACTTCCGCACCGCCTATACCCGGCAGCGGCCGGTACGTCTCACCTTGACGCTTTTTGCCGGGGACCGTAACCGGATCATGTATGAGCTTGGCGATCTCGAGGCTTATCACCGGGAGCAGCCCTCCCCGTGATCATCGAACGGGCCAACCTCGGTGATCTCGAGACGATCATTGTGATGCGCGAAGAGGCAAGCGCATGGTTGAGCACACGTGGCATCGACCAGTGGCGGGAGCCGTGGCCAAGCCAGGAGGCGATGTCGGCACGCATTGCGGCGAGTATCCGCGCTGGCGAAACGTGGATGGTGCGCGATGAGGCTGGGCAGTCAGCCGCAACGGTTGCACTCGACTCCTTCGCTGATCCTCGCCTGTGGACACCCGCAGAGCAACGGGATCCGGCCTTGTACCTGCACCGGCTCATCGTCCGGCGCAACTGGGCCGGACTGGGCAGCAAGATTCTTGACTGGGCCGCCAGCAGGGCGAGACAACTCGGCAAGGCGTGGATCCGCATCGACGTGTGGACCCACAACTACCCGCTCCACCGGTACTACCTCAACAACGGCTTTCAACACGTCCGCACGCTAGAACTCGAGGACTACCCATCCGGGGCCCTATTTCAGCGGTCGACAGGAGCCTCCGTGTCGAGGATTTCCCCGGTGTCGCTGAACGAGTTCTCATAGTTTGCGCGGAGCGTAGAACCGCCAAGAGCGCCTTTGAGAAAGTTGCGGGTTCCGTGTCAGTGGCTGGTGGCGGTAGACGAGACGCGGTCCTCCGTCGGGGGAAGACTCCACAGCAGAAGCTGGAAGGGGGCCTCGCCGCAGGTGAGCCAGGTGCCGTCGCCGAGCGCCATCGGGTCCTCCGATACGGGCATCGGGTACTCCACCTGGCCGAGCAGGTCCCCCCGCGCTGTGTCGATCAGCCAGTGCCGCGGGCGCCCGTACCTCTCCCTGGTGCTCGCGATCACCGTGCGCTCATCGACGAAACCGCACTGGTAGCCCCAAGAGGGCTCTTCCTCGGCGTCCGACGGCGCCTCAGGGTGTGGTGGAAGCCGGTGGTCTGCGGCGACCTCGTGCATCACCGCGCCGTCGGGAAGACGATGGATTGCCGGCTCCCTCCCCCAGTGAGCGATCGTAAGCAACTGCGTCCCGCAGAGGCTGGCATCGACGAGGCAGCGGTCGTCGTCACCGAGGCGGGTGACGGTGAGTCGGGTGCCGTCCCACCGACCCCACCGCAGCGGCGCACCGTCCTGACCTTCGCCGACGCTGAGGCCCATCTGGCCGGCGTCGGGGTGAGGGATGTGCTGGGAGCCGGCGGCCGCGGTGTCGGTCGAGGCCCGTCCCAGGACGCGGCCGTCAACGGCGTCGATTACCAGCCATTCCTCGTTGTGCTCCGGTTCGACGTCATCCGGCAGCGGGGTGCGTACATGTGCCCATACCGTCGAGCCGTCTGCGCTGATCCAGCAGGAGCCCGAATCGGGATGGCGGTGTTCCTTGCTGTCCGCGTACTCCTCGTAAAAGTCGTGGAGTGACAAGCAGTACGGGACCCAGCATGCGTGCCGCAGCCTCCAGCGGAGTACGCCGGCAGCGTCGACCGCATGCAGCGCGTGCGGACCGCTGAAGACCGCCAGGTCGAGGGTGGGGCTCACCGCGTCGATCCCGCCCGACCCGCGCGGCCAGGGCGCCGGAAACCGGGTGGCGGGATCGTTATCGCCGGCGAGGAGCCGGTCGACGTCGTACGCCAACAGCTCGTCGTCCCGACGGATCACGACGAGCCGGCGATGCGGCCACCTCTGGACAGCGGGCGTGTCCGCGGTGTGGGCGACACCGGGTACGCGAGGAGCGTTCGCCGGCACGCGGAAGGATGTCACGAGGCGAGGGGTGAAGCTCACCGGGCCATCCTGCCAGCATTCCGCGTGGTCTTCGCTGCTACACCGTGCCCTCAAAGAACAAGGTGAAGGCCGCGTAGCCGCATCGGCGAGGGTCGGTCAGAACCCTCGCGATCACTACAGTGTGACCAAGGTGTCCAAACTGTCATCTCGCGGAGTAGATGTGTCCCTAACGATCAGGACCCGGCTCGTGCTTGTGATCCTGCCGGCCGCCCTCACGCTCGCTGGCTGCTCTGCGAAGGAAGCCGGGCAAGCCGGGGCCGTCGGGGACGCCACAGCGAGCGCGAACGTCACCGCCGGGCCGACGACGCCGCCGCCGAGCCAGGCCGCGCCTCCCCCTGAAGGGCCGCTGGTGGACCGGAAATGCGGTTGGCAAAAGACCGCGGGTATTGTCCCCCACGACGGGTCACCCAAGATCGTGGCCGCGACCCTTTCCGGTGACGTCGAGGCGGTCCGCCGCCAGCTTGCCGCCGGCGCCGACCCCGACGCGGTCGACCGTCACCTGGCAACCACCGCTTTGTCGGCCGCCGCCCAGGCCAGATGCGAGGCGATCGTCCGGCTGCTACTCGATGCGGGTGCCGACCCGGAGATGATCGCCCCGCGAAGCTGGTCGCCACTATTGGTGGCGGTCAACACCGGGGACGTGACGGTGGTGCGGATGCTGCTCGACAGCGGCGTCGACCCCAGCCGAGACGGCGGGCCGAGCGTCGAAACGCCGCTGCACGAGGCGGTGGGTGTCGGCAGGATGGAGATCCTGCGGCTGTTGATCCCACGCGCGAAAAACATCGACAGCGGACGTAACCCGGCCAACAATCCCCTGGTCAGTAACGACATCGGCGCCGGTAGCGCACTGGAGTTCGCCGCGACCCTCG
>DASULK010000155.1:0-2142 GCA_036278255.1 Micromonospora sp. | reverse complement strand
ACCTCTGATGGGGTGAGACCACGTCACCCAGGGCGGATGAACTAACGACCTTGCCCCGGTCCGTTTCACCACCGCGTCGGCGGGAAGCCCCCCGCATGAGCGGAAAGCAGATGGAGGGCGACAACCAACGCCGCCGCACGCTCGCCCGGCGCGCCCGTGAGCAGGGCCGGCAGCCGAGCCAGGCGGAGGCCACTCTCGGCTCCTCGCAACAGGTGGAGCACCTGAACCAGAAGCACCGCGCGGGCCCGCCCCCCGCTGGCGTGCGCAAGCCGAAACCCCAGCACGGAGCGGCGGCGTCACCGCGGCCGGCCGCCGCGGCCCGGCCCCTGATGGACCCCGCGGTCTCGGACCTCCCCGCCGGGGAAGGGTTCACCCCGCTGCGGTACCGAGAGCTGGTGGAGAACGTGGGACGCCGGGCCCGGATCGACTTCGAGCAGGCCCGCAGAGCCGCCGAGGCCACCGTGATCGCGCTGGCCCGGGCGTTGGACGAGGCGGACCGGCAGCGGCTGTTGGATGCGGTGCCGCCCGCTCTGTGCAACGACTACCCAGTGGTCACGGCGCGGCAGCCAAGAAGCCTGATCGGTTTCCTCGACGATGTTGCGCGGATGACCCTGCATTCGCGGGATCAGGCGCGCTACCAGGCGCAGGCCGCGCTCAACGCGCTCGCCGAGCACGGCGGCGACCTGGTCGACTCGCTGGACATCCCGACGGATATCCGCGACCTGTTGGCGCCGCAACCGGCCGGGGGTGGCCTGGTCGACCGGACCCGGCACGTCGCACCCCTCACCGACGACGAAGTGCGGGATGCGCTGGCCCGGCTACCGTACTGGTCGGGCAGCCCGCGGGCGTTGCTGCGGGCGGTTGTGCTTCCCCCCGACAACCTCGATCGAGTCGTCGCACGCCTTGAGCTGCTGCGGCAGGAGACCGGCCGTGGTCCCCACATCGAACGCCGGGACGGCACCGCGCTGATCGTGGTCCGTACCCAGAGCGTCAACGCGGTGACCGCGCTGGACGTCGACCTGGCGCACGACATCGATGCTGCGATCGACGAGGTCGGGGCCGGCATTGCTTCCTAAATCCCGGGGCATCGCAACGCCGCCGGCCGGGGTTGGGCCCGGCTGGCGGCGTCGTCCATCAACGTCGTGCCAGCACCGGTAGCTCGGGCGAGTCGCTCTCCAACGGCACCGCATGGGACGGGATGAGGTTCAACTGCACCCCCTGCCGCTTGAGCAGAGCGCTGAGCAACCAGTCGGCGGCCACCCGCATCCGGTTCGACGGCATGGCTAAGAGGTGGTACCCACGCGTGACGATCTTGGCCGGCAAGCCGGACATCGACCGGTGGAACGGGTTGGCCGCTGCGTCCGTGCCGCCGAGGTCGACCACAAAACCCAGGTCCCGGTAGCGGTAGGGGCGGGCGGAGCCCTGCCCGTACGAGGCAGCCACGTTGCGGGCCGCGCGCTTGCCCTGCCGCTGCGCGTGCTGAGCGGTCATCGGGGTGACCTGGCCCGGCTGGTTCAGATCGGGTACGGCGGCGGCGTCCCCGCAGGCGAAGACCTCCGGGAACCCGGGCACGTTGAGGTACTCGTCGACCACCAGCCGCCCCTTGCGGGTCTCCAACCCGAGATCGGCGACCAACGGGTCGGGACGCACCCCGACGCACCAGATCAGCGACCGGGTCGGCACGAACTGCCCGTTACTGAGGTGGACACCCTCGGCGGTGGCCTCCTTGACCGACGTCCCCAGCCGGACCTCGATGCCACGCTCGTCCAGCACCCGCCGCGCGGTCTCGGACATCCGCCGGTCCATCTCGGGCAGCACCCGGTCGGCGATGTCCAGCAGCATCCACCGGCAGCGCCCGGCTGTCCGTGGATGCTGGGCTACCAACGCTTCGGTGAAGAGCTGCCCATGGGCGGCCACCTCGGTGCCCGTATAGCCAGCCCCGACCACCACAAAGGTGCAGCGCGCCTCCTGCTCGGCCGGGTCGTCGGTGGCGTCGGCCAGTTCGACCTGCCGCACGATGTGGTCGTGCAGATAGAGCGCCTCGGGCAGGCCCCGGAATCCACGGGCGTGCTCGGTGACCCCGGGGATGGGCAGCAGTTTGTTGACGCTGCCGACTGCGAGGATGAGCCGGTCGTAGTCGAG
>DASULK010000154.1:0-17518 GCA_036278255.1 Micromonospora sp. | reverse complement strand
GCATGCCGCAATCGAGTCGCGGACCACCGTCGGCAAGACGCTACTCATCCCGTGACATCCCATTTTCATGACATCCCTGATCGAGGAGAGACCGATGCAGACTCGGACAAAGGTGTTCGTGGCGGGCCCGACGGGCCTGCTGGGCAGCCAGGTCGTGGCATCCCTGCTGGACCGCGGCCAGCCGGTCGCCGCGCTGGTGCGCCCCGGTACCACCCGCGAGAAGAAGAAGGCACTCGACGCGCTCATAGTCCGCGGCTTGACGATTATCGAGGGCGACATCACCGACCCGGTCGAAAAGCTGGCTGGTCATCTGGAGGGCACCCAGACCGTGGTCTCCGCCGTGCAGGGTGGCCCGGACGTGATCGTGGAGGGGCAACTGAACCTGCTCCAGGCAGCCGAGAAGGCGGGCGTCCGCCGTTTCATCCCGTCGGATTTCGCCATCGACATCAACAAGCTCGACGACGAAGACAACTTCATGATCGGATGGCGGCGGCAGGCGGCACGGCGCTTCGAGGGGGCCGACATGGACGTCGTGTCGGTCCTCAACGGCGCCTTCGCCGAGGTGATGACCGGCTTCATGGGGCTCGTGGACTGGGAGAAGGGGACCCTGTCGCACTGGGGCGACCCCGACCAGCCGATGGATGTGACCACAGTCAAGGACACGGCCGACTACACCGCAGCCGCTGCGGTCGACCCCGAACTGCCGGGCGGAGCGCTCCGTTTCGCCGGCGACGTGCTGTCGATGCGCGGATTCCACCAGGCCCTGCAGCGCGGTACGGGGCGGACGTTCGAACTGCGGACATTGGGCACCGCGGATGAGCTGCGCACGGAGATCGAGCGCCGATCGAAGGTTACGCAGAACCCCTTCGAGTACGTGGGACTGCAGTACCAGTGGTGCATGGTGACCGGTAAGTCCAAGTTCGACTCGCTGGACAACGAACGCTACCCGGACGTCAAGCCGACCTCAATGGAGGAATTCGTCCGCCGGACGGCACCGGCCGCCTGACGGACCGTACGGGCGCACCGGCGCACGTGCCGGACGGGTGGTGACAGCGGTGCAGCCGGTCAGGAAGCGGCTGATCCTGTTGGGACTACTCGGTACGCAGGTTATCGGGACGCATCAGCCGTCGGAGCGCGGGCAGGGTCAGCACCGCCAGCAGCAGCACCACCGCGGCGGCGAGCCCGGTCGAGAGGCCGACCACCGGCCAACTGATCGTCACCGTTTCGCCGAGCATGCGCAGCAGCACCGCCCCGAGGCCCAGCCCGAAGAGCACCGCGAGCGCCAGCCCGAGCAGCACCGGAAGTACGGCCTGCCACAGCACCGACCAGGTCAGGGTGCTGCGCGGGGTGCCGACCGCGACCAGCATCGCCAGCAGCCGGCGGCGCTCACGCAACTGTTCGAGTACGCCGACGAACAGGCTCATGCTGATGAGCAGCAGGGTGACCACCGCGCCGATGTAGAGTCCGCGCTGGATGTTGACGAACTTGCGTAACTGGATGGTGGACTGCAGGGGATACACCTGTGACAGCGGCGTGATCGACGCAGCCACGTTGCGGAGGTGTTCCAGCGGGTCCGACGCCTCCGGATTGAAGGTGACGTACAGGCTCACGTGGAGCGGGCCCGCACCGGCCAGGTCGATCGCGCCGGTGGTGACCAGAATGCCGCCCTGGTGCCACCCGTTCGGATTCTTCCGGGTAGGCACCTGACGGGTGTCGATGGGCAGCGTCCACGGCATTTCCCCGTCGCCGACGGCCACATGAGCGCCGGGAACGAAGTCGTCGAGGGACGGTTGTTCCGGGGCCTGCGCGACGAAGACATCGCCGTCACCGCAGGGGCCGATGGTGGCGAACTCGGCCAGAGCGGTGCAGTCCCCGATGATCAATGAGGCGACGGAGGCCGAGTCATCGGCGGAGGTGCTGGCGACGGAGGCAGACGTGAAAAGTGTGCCGCTGCCACCATTCACCCCTGGACTCGCCCGGAGCCGGGCCAGCGTCTCCCCGGGATCGGCCAGCCCATAGATGCTGACCTGCGCCTGAGCCCGGCTCGGGTCCTGCCCGGTTGCCATGGTGGACTCCTCCTGCACGACGGCGAAGAGCATCTGCAGGCCGATGGTCCCGGCGACCGCCACCGCGATCCCGTTGATCATGCGGGCCGAGGTGGCGCTGTCGAGTTGCAGCCGGCGGACCGCGAGCTGCCAGGGGACCGGGCCGCCGCGTATCGGGCGTACGACCAGGTCGATCAGCCAGGGTAGGAGGGTGACGGCCCCGATCAGCAGCAGTACCGCACCGGCGGCGATCTGATACTCGTTGATGGTGGTGCCTGCGGTCCGGATCCCGTCAATGAGCGGGTAGAGCAGGGCCAGTCCGATGCCGGGGACGACCAGCCGCCACCAGAGCCGACGACGAACTGTCGTCCGGCGGCTCACCCCGAGCGGCTCGACGACAACGCCCCGCAGCGTGATCAGGCCGACCACGACGGCGAGCGCCGGCATCGCCACCACAATCGCCAGCACCAGGGGCAGGCTGGGACGGATGTCGCTGGCGGACACGCTGATGTCCCAGAGGGTGACCAGCGGCGCCACCTGCCGACCGATCGCGAAGAGCACCGCCCCGACCGCGACCCCGAGCAGGGCACCGGCCACCGCCTCACCCACGGCGATCCGGCGGATCATCCGCGCGTCGGCCCCGACCAGGCGCAGGGCGGCGAGGCGCCGATCGCGGCGCTCCCCGCCGAAGCGTACGGCCGTGCCGAGGAAGACCACGATGGGCAGCAGAAGTACGACGAAGATGATCACCACGAGGACGATGAGGGGGCCACCGATCCCTGGGCCGTTCGAGCTACCGCCGCCGAAGGCGTCGATCCGGACGGCCCACTCATCGGAGAGGGCATCGCTGCCGAGGTAGAAGGCCAGCTCGCGCGGCCCGTTGAGCCCCTCTTCGCCGATGGTCGCGATGATTGTGGCGCCGCCGAGCCGGGGCGCAAAGAGGTGACCGTCGGGCGAGTCGAGCAGTTCCTTCAGCGCCGGGGAGACGACCACTTCGCCGGCTCGCGGCAGTGCCGTGACGCCCGGTGGCGTCGGCGCCTGCGGCCCCTCCGCCTGCAGCAGGCTCCCGCGCACCGGCTGTTCCCGGAACTCGGTTCTGGCGTGCGCGACCAGTAGCGTGTCGGTTGACGCCGGGATCGCCTGGCCGAAGGCAGCATGGGCGTCGCCGCGGGCCTGGCGGGCCTGCAGGGCGCCCGGGACTGCGGCGGCGAGCAGCAGCAGTGCCACGCCGATGCCGACACCGAGGGCGGTCAGCACGGCCCGGAACCAGCCGTCGCGCCCGCCGGCGAAGGCCATCCGGGCGCCGAGCAGCAGATCGCTCATGCCGCCCGCTCCAGGTTGCGGGTGCGGCCGTCGCGGACCACGACCTCCCGGTCGGAGTAGGCGGCGACCCGGGGCTCGTGGGTCACCAGCACCACCGCGGCGCGGGCCTGGCGCGCCGCCTCGGTCAGCAGCCGCATCACCCGCTCGCCGTTGAGCGAGTCGAGCGCCCCGGTGGGTTCGTCGGCGAAGACGACCCGAGGACCGGCGACCAGCGCGCGGGCGACGGCGACCCGCTGCCCCTGACCGCCGGAGATCTCGCCCGGCCGCTTGCCGGCGACGTCACCCACCTCCAGCCGGTCCAGCCACTCGGCGGCGCGGTGCTCGGCCTCGCGGCGCTTGACCCGTTCCAGCCGCAGCGGCAGGGCGACGTTCTCCAGGCAGGTCAGTTCCGGTACGAGCTGGCCGAACTGGAAGACGAATCCGAACTGGCTGCGCCGCAGGGCGCTGCGTTCCACGTCGGGGAGGGTGGTCAGCTCCCGGCTCTGGTAGCGCACGTGGCCGGCGTCGGGAAGGACGATGCCGGCGAGGCAGTGCAGCAGGGTGGACTTTCCGGAGCCGGAGGGGCCCATGATGGCGACGATTTCACCGGCCTCGACGCTGAGCGAGGCACCGTTGAGGGCCGTCGTCTTTCCGAAGGTCTTCTGCAGGTCCTCGGCGGCCAACAAGGATTCCCCGGTCATGCCCTGATCTCCTTCGCCAGTTCGTCGAGGCGTACGGCGGTGAGTTCCAGCCAGCGCAGGTCGGCCTCGAGGTGGAAGAGCGCGTGGTCGCAGATGAGCTGGTCGGCAATGTCGCCAGACGTTTTGCGTCGGGTCAGTTCCCGCATCAGGCGCAGGTGCTCGGCCCGCTGGGTGTCGAGCAGGTCGGCCGCGGGCCGGTTGGTGAGCAGCGCCAGGACGACCTTGGTGTAGAGGCGGCTCTGCAGATACGGCTCGGGCTTCTCCGGCTGGGACAGCCACCGCTGTACGTCGGTCACGCCGGCTTCGGTGACCGCATAACGCTTGCGCTCCGGGCCGTCTCCCGGCTCGACCCCGTCAACCTCGATGAGGCCGTTTCTCAGCAGCCTCGACAGGGTCGCGTAGACCTGTCCGAAGTGCAGTGGGCGGTCGCGGCCGAACTGTTCGTCGTACGCCCGCTTGAGGTCGTACCCGTGCCGGGGGCTCGCTTCGAGGAGGCCCAGAAAGGCCTGTCCAATCGACATACCCGCGGACTATACACCTCAGTGTATAGACGAGGCGTATACCGGCCCGGCATGCCCCCAACCCGAAAAAAGATGGTCGCGCGGACGATGGCGGCGGCTTCCGGCGAATCAGCCATCCGCATCACGAAGGACCGGTTGACCTTGAGTTCGTTGACCGGAACCCGGGCCAGGAACGCCAACGAGGAGAACCCTGTGCCGGTTGAGGGCCTTGACGGCCTACGCGTACTGGGCGGGGTGACACAAAGCTGCTGATCAGCGCCGCTTGGAACACTTCCAGCAGATCTGGAACATTCCCAAAAGATCTACCGCCGGCTCTCCCCATCGGCAGAGTCGGCCTTCACGTGGCCCGGCTGGCCGGCCGCCTCGTCGCTCACCTGGTGGGGGAACCGGTCGGGCAACCGGCGCAGCCGAGCATTCATGTTGCGGATGAGCAGCACGGTGACGATCGACAGCAGCACGATGAGGAAGAGTCCCATCGGGCCCGCCAAACCACCGGACCGGGTGTTTCCGAAGTTATTCTGCGCGAGCAGCTCAGCAATGACCATGGCTCGTCCTCCGCTGGGGTCGTCCCTACCACCGTACGCGCTCGGTCGGCTCACCGGCGCTGGCGGTCTCGCGTACGCCGGCGAAGAGGTCGGACTCCGGGACCGG
This sequence comes from Micromonospora sp., assembly GCA_036278255.1. Lineage (GTDB taxonomy): Bacteria > Actinomycetota > Actinomycetes > Mycobacteriales > Micromonosporaceae > DASULK01. Next base: position 12,298 of record DASULK010000154.1, on the reverse strand, counting down.
GCTCTCCACCAGTGAGCGGGCCAGCTGGAAATCTTCGGTCGGCCACGCCCGCTGCTGAAGCTCCATCGGCACCTGGAACCAGAATCCGTCCGGGTCGACCTGGGTGGCGTGAGCACGCAGTGCGTCGTCGCGCACCGGGAAGTAGTCGGCGCATTCGATCCGCGTGGTGATCCGCTCCCCCTTGTCCGGCCGGCTGTCCCATTGCTTGATCCAGTCCCCGTACGGCGATTCCAGCCCCGCCTCCAGCATCGCCTCGTGCAGCGCCACGATCTTCGCCTTGGAGAAGCCAACGTCGTAGTAGAGCTTCAACGGCTGCCAGGGGGATCCCAGCTCGGGGTGGTAGCCAGGGTCGCCCGCAGCATCGAACGCGGCAACGCTCACCTTGTGGCACATGATGTGGTCAGGGTGTGGGTAGCCGCCGTCCTCGTCGTAGGTGGTGACAACGTGCGGCCGAAACTTCCGCATGAGCCGTACCAGCGGGCGGGTGGCGACCTGCACATCCTCTAGCGCGAAACACCCTTCGGGCAGTGGCGGCAGCGGGTCGCCCTCGGGCAACCCGGAGTCGACGAAGCCAAGCCAGGCCTGCTCGACGCCGAGGATGTCCCGGGCCGCATCCATCTCCGCCCGGCGGATCTCGGCGATGTTCTCCCAAGTTTCGGGCCGGTCCAGCTTGGGGTTGAGAACGCTGCCGCGTTCGCCGCCGGTGCACGTCACCACCAGCACCTCGACCCCTTCGGCAACATACTTCGCCATCGTCGCGGCACCCTTGCTCGACTCGTCATCGGGGTGCGCGTGTACGGCCATGAGGCGCAGTCGCTCTGTCAACGAAAATGCTCCCTCGTCCACGGCGGCCGCGCCAGACCCCACCTGAGGCTGACCTGCCGCACCCATCACGGTCTCCGGCTGAGATGATGGTCGTTGCCATTCTGGCCGATGGCAGTGACACAAATCGTAGGAGAAACGATCCGTTGACCGAGACCCCCGCCACATCCCCACCTACCGCCGAGACATTCCCCCCCGGCCGGTATGGTCGCCGCCGCAACCCCCGGCGTCAACGGCCGTGGTTGATGGCGGTGCTGGTGGTCGGGGTCATCGCGGCGGGAGTGCTCGTCACGGCCCGCCTTTACAGCCTCTACGGGGACCCCACCTACGACGCCCAGGTCATCACCTACACGGAGATCACCGACACCCAGGTCGTTATCGACTTCCAGGTGACCGTGCCGCCCGGCGGATCGGCCGACTGCATGCTGCGCGCCCGGTCCCAAAACGGCGCCGAGGTGGGCCGCACCGAGGTACGGGTGGAGGCGCCCCCCGGGGAACGACAGGTGAGGGCACGCCACCGACTCACCACCAGTACCCGACCGGTGCTCGGTGAGGTTCTGCGCTGCCGACCACCCAACTGACAACCCGCAGTGTTGAGCCTCCTCCATCGGACTACGAAATGAACGCGGTCTGACGGTACGCTCCGCTGCTAAGTTGATAGTTCGTCCCTGTCCGCCCTGTAGGAGCCCCGCGCTCCGAAATCCCAAGGAGATCGTCTGTGACGACCGACCGCGCGGCGGCCTGGCTCACCCAGGACGCCTACGATCGCCTGCAGGCCGAGCTCAACGAGTTGATCAATGCGCGCCCGGTGATCGCCGCCGAGATCAACGCCCGACGGGAAGAGGGCGACCTCAGGGAGAACGGCGGCTACCACGCCGCCCGGGAAGAGCAGAGCAAGCAGGAGGCCCGCATCCGCCAACTGCAGGAGCTGCTTCGCAACGCTCGGGTGGGTGCAGCGCCGACGAGCGACGGGGTCGCGCCGGGCACCGTCGTGACGATCTACTTCGACGACGACCCCGAGGACACGGACACTTTCCTGCTCGGCTCGCGGGAGATCGCATCGACCACCGACCTGACGGTCTACAGCCCGGAGTCCGCGCTCGGCCAGGCCATCCTCGGCGCGACCTCCGGCCAGACCGTCACCTACACCGCGCCGAGCGGCGCGGACATCAAGGTGACGGTGGTCAGTTTCGAACCCTTCACCGGCTGACCGGACCGGGCGCGTCGCGTCCGTCGGCGGTGCGGCGAGCCCCGGCACACCGAATCCAGGGCCGGCTCTAGCCGCGGTCGGCGAAGACGATCTGGTAGCCGCTCTGCTGCAGGGCGCTGATCAGCTTGTCGGAGTGTTCGGCGCCCCGGGTCTCCACCGATAGCGCCACCTCAACCTCACCCAGCCGCAGCCGAGGGTTCTGGCGCTGATGCTCGACGTCGACCACGTTCGCCCTGTGCTCGGCGATCTGGCTCAGCACCGCTGCCAACTGCCCCGGGCGGTCGGCGCAACGCACCGTGAACCGCAGATAGCGGCCGGCTGCCGTCAACCCGTGCTCGATCACCCGGAGCAGCAGCAGTGGGTCGATGTTGCCGCCGGAGAGCACCGCCACCACCGGCGCCTCCACCTGCACCACCCCGGCCAGCAGCGCGGCGACCCCCACCGCCCCAGCCGGCTCCACCACCTGCTTGCCCCGTTCGAGCAGCATCAGCAGGGCGCGGGAGATGTCCTCCTCCGAGACGGTCACCATCTCGTCGACCAGCTTCACCACATGGGCGAAAGTCACCTCGCCCGGGCAGCCGACCGCGATGCCATCGGCGATGGTGGCGAAATCGGGCAGTGGTACCGGCGCACCCGCCCGGAGGGACGGCGGGTAGGCGGCCGCCTCGGCCGCCTGCACCCCGATCACCCGGATGTCCGGCCGCAGCGCCTTCGCCGCCACGGCGATCCCGGAGATCAGCCCTCCGCCTCCCACCCCGGTGATGATGGTCCGCACCTCGGGGCACTGCTCCAGAATCTCCAGCGCCACCGTGCCCTGCCCGGCGATCACATCGGGATGATCGAACGGATGGATCAGCACCGCTCCCGTCTCCCGAGCGAAGGCGCGCGCGGCGTCCAGTGCCTCATCGACGGTGTTGCCGGCCATCTCGATGTCGGCACCGTACCCCTTGGTGGCCGCCACCTTCGGCAGCGGTGCGCTGACCGGCATGAAGACTGTCGAGGCGGCGCCGAGCAGCCCGGCGGCGAGCGCCACACCCTGGGCGTGGTTGCCGGCGCTGGCGGCCACCACCCCGCGGGCCCGCTCCTCCGGCGACAGCCGGGAGATACGCACGTAGGCACCGCGGACCTTGTACGAACCGGCACGTTGCAGATTTTCGCACTTCAGCCAGGCCTCGTCGCCGAGGATGGCGCTCAGCGGGCGGGACGGTTCCAGTGGGGTGGTGCGGACGACATCGCCGAGGAGCTCCCGCGCCGACCGCACATCGGCCAGACTGACCAACTGCGTCATGCCCCGATCGTGCCACCACCACCCACCGGTGGTGTCAGGGACGTCCCACCCGCGGCGGTCTGAAACGGCACACTCACACCGGGCAGGATCGGGGCAGCTGGTCCGGATCGGTCGATCCGGGCCTGCTGCGCGTCGGAGATCTGCCGGATCAGCATGATCAGGGCGACGCCGGCGACCACGATCGCGACGGTCCCCGGCAGGCCCCGCTGCAGGGAGTCGGAGTAGTAGTCGACGTAGGCCTGATAGTCGTCCGGCCCATAGATCTCCGACGGCAGCGCGTCGTAGGCTCTTGTATCGCTCAGGGAAGCCCAGCCGCCGCATTGGGAGAAGAGCCACGCCGCCCACCAGACGCCGACCAGCACCGGAGTTCGGGCCCGCCACAGGCTGTCCCGGGCGAGGTTGGCCATCACCCGACAGGGGATGACGAAGTTGGCGAAGGGCACGAACCAGCCACCGATCGCCCAACCGGCCGCCATGGTCGGCCCGGCGCCCGGGAAGGCGTCGAGGTTCACGCGAGCCCGGTAGAACCAGACGATGACCAGCACCGCTGCGGCCAGGTAGACGGCCAAGGAGGGCAGCGCAACGATCAGTTCGGAGGCGGCCGCCAGGTTGAGCAGTTCGGGATCGTCGGCGCGCAGGGCCCGTTCGGCCATGACCCGCCCGACCACCGGCCACAGGGACAGCACCACGTCAAGGAGTACCACCAGCGCGACCGCGACGCAGGCCGCCATCCCGACGCCGCGTACCGCATAGGTGCGCGCCCCGGGACGTACCGCGGGCGCACCGGGCGGGGTGTTGCACACCAGGCAGTACGCGTCGCTCGGCGACGTCTCCCGGCCACAGGTCTGACAGCTCATCGATGATCCTTAAGAGTGAAAGATGCCACACCTTAAACGATCATTGATGCCGTCGTCGATCTCGTTCAGCCAGCCGGCGTGGACGCCCGGGGCCAACCGGGGGCGTGCCGGCTCCACGGGGCGGCCAGCTCGAACTGGCCCGCGACAGCGAGCAGCAGCAGCTCCGAACCGGGCGGACCGACGATCTGGACGGCGAGCGGCAGCCCGTCGGGGCGGACCCCGACCGGCACGACCAGCGCCGGCAGTCCGGCGATGTTCCACGGCGCCGCGTACGGGGCGTAGCGGATGTTCGCCACCATATTGGAGAGCCAGGAGCGGCTCGCCCAGCCGGCCGCCTTCGGTGGCCTCCCCGCCAAGGCGGGGGTAAGGAGCAGGTCCACCGAGTTGTCGCCGAAGAAGCCGATGGACTGCGCCCGCCACGCCGCCCGGTCGGCTTCCCGTACATAGCCGCGCCGCAGCGCCCACTCGCCGAGCGCTACGTGCCGCCGGCTCCGCGTCTGCAGCGTCCGACGGTCGACGCCCGCCTCCTGAACGTCCCGGGCCGCACCGGCGAACCAGGTGGCGAGCCCGCAGAGCCCCAGCGAGACCGGATAGACCGGGTCGCGGCTGACCACGTCGTGCCCGGCCCCCACCAGCAGGCGGGAGGCGATGGTGACGGCTTCCCGGTTCGGGCCGTCGGGGCGTACGCCCAGTACCGGCGAACGCAACGACACCGCGACCCTCAACCGCTCCGGCTGCACCAGCTTGGCCGGCTGCCGGCCGGCCAGCACACAGAAGCTGACGGCCGCATCAGCCACGGTGGTGGCGAGCATGCCATTCTCGGCCAGGCCGAACCAGTCCTCAGCACCAATCTGGCTGGGCACCACGTCCCGCCCCGGCTTGAGGCCGACCAGGCCGCAGCAGGCAGCCGGGATACGGATCGAGCCGAGCCCGTCGTTAGCGTGCGCGATGGGGACCAGTCCCGCGGCGACCGCGGCGGAGGCTCCCCCCGACGAACCGCCCGGGGTGCGGTCGGTGTCCCACGGGTTGCGGGTGGCGACCTTCGAGTCGTCGGTCAACGCCCAGATCCCCAGCTCCGGCATCCGGGTCACGCCCACGATCACCGCGCCGGCGCCCCGCAGCCGCCGTACGATCTCATGGTCCTCCTCGGCGACGGGGGTCCGCATGGCGGCCGAGCCGTTCCAGGTGGGCAGCCCGGCGACCGGGATGTTCTCCTTCACCGCGACCGGGACGCCGGCCAGTGGGAGGTTGGCCAGGTCGTCCTGCTCGTCGACCTTCTCCGCCTCGACGATGGACTCACCGGCGCGGACAGCGCGGAACGCCGACAGTTCGGAGTCGGCGGCGAGGTGGTCGAGGTGATCGGCCACCACCTGGGTGGCGGAAGTGTCGCCCCGGCGGACCGCCCGCGCGATCTGCTTCGCCGTCGCGCCCACCCAGGTCGATGGGATGCCCTGCATTGGCCTCCTCCTCACGAGGCTCGAAGCGTTGGCCGGACGGGCCGGCTATCGGCCGGCTCGTCCACGCAACAGCCGACGGTCAGCCGAGTGCCTGCTCCAGATCAGCGAGGAGGTCGTCGACCGTCTCGATGCCGACTGACAGTCGCACAAGATCGGCAGGAACTTCAAGGGGGGAGCCGGCGGCACTCGCATGTGTCATCTGCCCCGGGTGCTCGATCAGCGACTCCACCCCGCCGAGCGATTCGGCGAGGATGAACAGCTTGGTCCGGTTGCAGATCTCGATCGCGTGCGCCGCACCCCCGGCGGCACGGAACGAGATCATTCCGCCGAACCGGCGCATCTGCTTGGCGGCCGTCTCGTGCCCGGGGTGCTCCGGCAGACCGGGGTAGAGCACCTGGGCGACGGCCCGGTGCCCGACCAGGTACTCGGCGATGCGTTCGGCGTTGTCACAGTGCCGGTCCATCCGCACGCCGAGGGTCTTGACGCCGCGGTGGGTGAGCCAGGCGTCGAACGGGCCGTTCACCGCACCCATCGCGTTCTGGTGGTAGGCGAGTTCGTCACCGAGGTCGGCGCTCGCCGTGACCAGCGCCCCACCGACCACATCAGAGTGTCCACCGATGTACTTGGTGGTGGAGTGGACCACGACGTCGGTGCCGTGGGCGATGGGCTGCTGCAGGTACGGCGAGGCGAAGGTGTTGTCGACGACCAGCAGGGCCCCGGCGTCATGCGCGACCGCGGCCAGCGCGGCGAGATCGGCGATGCCGAGCAGCGGGTTGGTCGGGGTCTCCACCCAGACGACCTTCGTCCGCCCCGGCTGGATCGCCGCCCGTACCGCGTCCACATCGGTAATCTTCGCGGCGGTCCAGTCCAGCCCCCAGCGCTGCGTCACCCGGGCCAGGAGTCGGTACGTGCCGCCGTAGGCGTCATCGGGAATGATCACGTGGTCGCCGGGTTTGCAGACAGCGCGCAGCAGGGTGTCCTCGGCGGCCAGACCGCTGGCGAAGGTCAGCGCCCGACTCCCACCCTCCAGCGCGGCGAGGCATTCCTGCAGCGCATCCCGGGTGGGGTTACCCGAGCGGCTGTACTCGTAGCCCGACCGCGGCTTGCCGACCGCGTCCTGGGCGTATGTGCTGGTCTGATAAATGGGAAGGATCACCGCGCCGGTGCGGGCCTCCGGCTCCTGGCCGGCGTGGATAGCGAGGGTCTCGAAGCCGTACGTCATTTGTGTGAGGCTAGTCGGCCGCGGCCGCGGAGCGTATCCGCTCCTCCGGCGTGGCGGCCGCGCGGCGAAGGCCGGCATGATCCCCAGGTAGAGTTTGGCAGGAATACCGAGGCCTCGGGAGGAGACCGCTGATGACTGATGAGCCAGCGCCCTTGGTCAGAGCCTCGGATGTCGAACGCGAAAACGTCATCGCCGCCCTGACCGAGCACGCGGCAGAGGGCCGGTTGACCTTCGCGGAGCTGGAAGAGCGCATGGCCCGCGCCTATCAGGCGAAAACCGTGGCCGAGCTCGCGCCGCTCACCAGCGATCTGCCGGCCAGCCCCGTCACCGCTGCACATGGGGCCCCCACCCGGCGGCTGGTGGCCGTATTGAGCGGAGTCTCCAAACTGGGCCGCTGGCGGGCCGCGCCGACGGTCAACGTCGTCGGGGTGCTGGGCGGCGGGGAGCTCGACCTGCGCGGTGCCGAGTTCACGGGCGACGGGGTCACCCTCAAGGTCAAGGCTGTCCTGGGGGGCTTCGAAATCTATCTTCCGGACAGCGTCGACGTCGAGGTCACCGGCTTCTCACTGCTCGGTGGGCACGAGACACGGGGCAGCCGCCGGGCGCCGCGGCCGGGCGCGCCCGTGGTCCGCATCCACGTCTTCGCGCTGCTCGGGGGTGTGGAGGTCTGGCGGGTGCCGGCAGAGCTGCAGACCGGGTCGTTGAAGGCGCTGCGCAGGGCCGCGAAGGAGCTTGAAGGCTGACCGTCCCGGTACGGGTGTGGTTGTGCCTTTCGGGCACCGGCACTCCTCGTCCGTTGCCGCGAATAGTCGGTCAAGACCTCCAGGCAGTCCGTATAAAGAAGAGGAGAGGAGTTGCCGTGTTTCTGCGCCGGATGAAGACAGAGATACCCACGCCCGACGAGGCCCTGCCCGGCCGCGACACGCCGATACCGGTCGCTGAGCGTCATGCCGTACTCGATGCCCCGCTGCAAGGGCCGTGGCCGCCCGGAGCTCAGGTCGCGGTCTTCGGCATGGGCTGCTTCTGGGGCGCCGAACGGCTCTTCTGGACCCTGCCCGGCGTCATCTCCACCTCGGTGGGCTATTCCGGGGGCACCACCCCGAACCCGACCTACGAGGAGGTCTGCTCGGGGCTGACCGGGCACGCCGAGGTCGTCCAGGTGGTCTACGACCCTTCGAAGATCGACTACGCCGATCTGCTCAAGGTCTTCTGGGAGAACCACAACCCGACGCAGGGCATGCGCCAGGGACCTGACGTCGGGACCCAGTACCGTTCGACGATCTACACCACCAGCGACGAGCAGTTGGCGGCGGCACAGGCATCGCGGGAGGCATTCGCCCCGATCGTGGCGCGGGCGGGCCATGGCGAGATCACCACCGAGATCGAACCGCTGCGCGACTTCTACTACGCCGAGGAGTACCACCAGCAGTACCTGGCCCCCACCAAGAACCCGGACGGCTACTGCACCCACGGCCCGACCGGTCTGACCTGCCCCGTTGGCGTCGCCCGCACCGGCGGTTGAACCGGCCCACGAAGCTTGCCGTACGCCTCGCCGACCGTCTTGTCCCGGTTCATCCCGGAGAAATACGTTGCCGCCACCGCCCCGGGCCGCTAGCGTGACGGGTACACGGGAAGGGAGGTGGTCCGAGCTTTGAATAGCAATGGGACTCGTGAGGTGGCTGTCCGCTAGCCGCTGTCCTTGACAGATTCCGTTCCCGCTTCGTGGGTTCACCCGCATAGCGCGGGAACGGCGACCGTCGAGACCGTGTGGCAGCGGTGTCGGCGAATTCAACACAGCCACCCGACCCCCGGGGGACCGGCCCAGTCCAGCCGGTACTGCGCGTCAGCGCAGAACCCCCGGGGGTCGCTCTATTCCGGAAAGGGCCGGCCGTGTCGCTGCGCGAGCTCGTCATTCTCGGGACGGCAAGCCAGGTCCCCACCCGGGAGCGCAACCACAACGGCTATTTCCTGCGGTGGGACACCGAAGGGTTGCTCTTCGATCCGGGCGAGGGGGCCCAGCGGCAGATGCTGCTGGCCGGCATCTCCGCCACCGCCCTGACCCGGATCTGCATCACCCACTTCCACGGCGACCACTGCCTCGGCCTGCCCGGTGTCGTCCAGCGCCTCTCCCTCGACGGCGTCACCCATCCCGTCAACGCCCACTTCCCGGCCAGCGGCGGCCCGTACTTCGCCCGGCTGCGGCACGCCAGTTCCTTCCACCAGACCACCGAGATCCTCGAGCAGCCGATCACCCGGGACGGGGAGTGTGTCGAGACCGGTGTCGGCAGGCTCCAGGCCTACCGGCTACGCCACCCGCTGGAGACGTACGGCTACCGGCTGATCGAGCCGGACAGCCGCCGGATGCTGCCCGACCGGCTGGCTGCGTACGGAATCAGGGGCCCGGCCATCGGCGAACTGCTCCGCGCCGGGCACCTCGACGTCGACGGGCGCCGCGTCCCGCTCGACGCGATGAGCGAGCCGCGCCGTGGGCAGCGGTTCGCGTTCGTGATGGACACCGGGCTCTGCGACGCGGCGTACGCGCTCGCCGAGGAGGCCGATCTGCTGGTGATCGAGTCGACCTTCCTCGCCGAGGATGCGGCGTTAGCCGCCGAGGCAGGCCATTTGACCGCGGGCCAGGCGGCACGGGTGGCCCAGGAGTCGGGGGTACGGCGGCTCGTGTTGACGCATTTCTCGCAGCGCTACCGCGATCGGGAGCGTTTCGTGGCGGAGGCGCGGGAGCATTTCACCGGCGACCTGGTGGTGGCCGAGGATCTGATGCGGGTGGCGGTGCCGCCGCGCAACACCCCGTGTGCCTGACAGCCCATCGCCCTGCCACCGCCCTCTCGCCAGCCACCGCCCCCCCGGCCCTCCGGCCTCCGGCCCCACCGGCCCGTCGATCAAGGTCCCTTTCGTCGATCAAGGACTTATTGTCGCGATTGAAGATCAACAAGCAGCAATAAGTCCTTGATCGACGGGAAAGCCCTTGATCGCTGTGGGTGGGCGGGGGTCAGCGGGCGCCGAGGTGGGTGAGCAGGTCCTGCCGGGTGAGCACACCCTCCGGCTTCCCGTCGACCAGCACCAGGGCGGCATCGGCCTTCTCCAGCAGCGCGACCGCCTCACTCACCGGCTGCCCGCCACCGATCATCGGCAACGGATCAGCCATGTGCCGCTCCACCGTGTCGTGCAGCTGCGCCTCCCCGCTAAAAAGCGCATCGAGCAGGTCCTTCTCCGTGATCGTCCCCGCCACCTCGCCGGTCATCACCGGCGGCTCGGCCTTGAGCACGGGCAGCTGAGACACGCCGTACTCCCGCATGTAGTCGATCGCGTCGCGGATCGTCTCCGTCGGATGGACATGGACCAGCTCCGGCAACTGCGCCGACTTGGCGGCCAGCGCATCCGCGACCGTCGCCTCCTCACCGCCCGTACGCAGGAAACCGTAACGGGCCATCCACCCGTCGTTGAAGATCTTCGACAGGTAGCCCCGTCCCCCGTCGGGTAGCAGCACCACCACGACGTCATCCGGCCCGGCCTGCCGCGCCACCTCGAGCGCGGCCACCACCGCCATGCCGCAGGAGCCCCCCACCAGCAGCCCCTCCTCCCGGGCCAGCCGCCGGGTCATCTCGAACGACTCCTTATCGGAGACCTCGATGATCTCGTCACAGATGGTCCGGTCGTACGTCTCCGGCCAGAAGTCCTCACCGACCCCCTCCACCAGGTACGGACGCCCGGTCCCGCCGGAGTAGACCGAGTTCTGCGGGTCGGCACCGATGACCCGGACCGAGCCGCCGGACATCTCCTTCAGGTAGCGGCCGATACCCGAGATCGTGCCACCGGTCCCGACCCCGGCCACGAAGTGTGTGATCCGACCCTCGGTCTGCTCCCACACCTCCGGCCCGGTGCTCTCGTAGTGCGAGCGGGGATTGGCCGGGTTGGCGTACTGGTTGGGCTTCCACGCATTCGGGATCTCTTGGGCCAGCCGGTCGGAGACGTTGTAGTAGGAGCGGGGATCCTCCGGGGCCACCGCCGTGGGGCAGACCACCACCTCGGCACCGTACGCCCGGAGCACATCCTGCTTGTCCTCACTGACCTTGTCGGGGCAGACGAAGACGCACTTATATCCCTTGAGCTGGGCGACCAAGGCGAGCCCCACGCCCGTGTTCCCGCTGGTCGGCTCCACGATCGTGCCACCGGGCTTGAGCAGACCCGCCTTCTCGGCCTCTTCAACCATCCGCATGGCGATCCGGTCCTTGACCGATCCGCCAGGGTTCAGGTATTCCACCTTGGTTAGCACGGTGGCGGAGATCCCGGCTGTCACGTTCCGCAGCCGCACCAGTGGTGTGTTGCCGATCAGCTCAACGACATTGTCGTAGTAGCGCACCTCGACGTGCCCTTCTCCGGCGCCGGGCCAAGACCGGCGGAAATCTGAGTTCAAGGTCAGCCTACGTCCCGCCGGATTGGTTCATCGGACAGGCGACGAGGGATGCCCGAATCAGCGGCTGTCAGTGCATCACTTTGCCGGGAATGGTCGCCGCCCGGCGGGCCTCCCACTCCAGGAAGCGCTCAGTTTCGGCGAGCACGCTCCCCGCCAGCCAGGTGGCCATGACCACATCGTCGGCGAGGCCGAAGACCGCGAGAAACAGCTCGGGCATCAGATCGACCGGGGAGACCACGTACGCGATCGCTCCGGTCATCAGCGCCAGCCGCACTCCCCCGTCGTACCGGCCCCGCAGGGTGGCTTTGATCATGCGGGGCAGGGCGACGAGTCGCTTGCCGAGCGATGGGCCACCGCGCGCACCGACGGTCAGGGTCCGCGCCAACGCCCGGAACGCTGCCGCCCGTCTCATGGTCTTCGCCATATCGATCCCCTCCTTATCGCCCCATGATGCAGATGCCCGCAAGGGTGGTCGACAGCATCAATGACGCTCGACGTCATCGATATTCCCATCATGCCTCGGCCAGCGCCCTTCCGCGCGGCAGCGGACTTACCGCCAGTCACCAAAGTCGAGATAACCTGGAGATTTACCGGATGGCCACCACTGTGAGAGGGATTGATTGGTTCAGATCGGCATGGAGCAGCTCGGCACGGATCGGATCGGCGTGGACCGCGTGATCGGCCTCGGCGCGCACGTGGGGAACGGCCGTGCCGGACCAGCGGACCCCATGGCGTGGCGCACCGTACGCCGAGCCCTGAAAGGCGCCGCGGTCGGCGCGAGCGTGACGGCCGCCACAGCCTTCGCCGCGACGACGGTGCTCGTCGGTCAGGCCCGACAGGCTCGGCGTACCATCCCCATCGCACAGGCCCCGCCGCCCCGTGCCGATGGCGTCTACGGCGCGAAGCTTTCCGGTGAGCCGATCAACCTGGTGGTGCTGGGCGACTCGTCCGCCGCCGGCTACGGGGTGCGCCGGCCGCGGGAGACCCCGGGGGCGCTGCTCGCCACAGGT
>DASULK010000153.1:0-18722 GCA_036278255.1 Micromonospora sp. | reverse complement strand
CGGATAAGTCGATAGTTGTTACGGCGGTTATAGCGGAGGGGAAACGCCCGGTCACATTCCGAACCCGGAAGCTAAGCCCTTCAGCGCCGATGGTACTGCACTCGGGAGGGTGTGGGAGAGTAGGACACCGCCGGACATTCTCTTAAGAACAGTCGAGGGCCACCCCACCGGGGTCGGCCCTCTGCTGTGTTTCCGGCCCACTGCAGGTGCCGGTCAGGAAGGATATACCCGTGAATTCAGGACCGCGATCCAGCGACCGCCCGCGTCGCGACGACGACCGGGGCGGAGGCTACCGCGGTGGCGAGCGCCGTGAAGGTGGATTCCGGCGCGACGAGCGTGAGCGCTTCCGCGACCGGGAATCCGATCGTCCTGAACGACGTGACGAGGGCTTCCGGAGCCGTTCCGATCGCCCAACTGGTGGATTCCGCGGTGACCGGCGGGAAGGTGGCTTCCGGGGCCGCGAGGGTGGCTACCGCGAGCGTGAGGGTGGCTTCCGCCGTGACGGTGATGAGCGGGGCCGCGAGGGTGGCTACCGCGGCCGTGAGGGTGACGAGCGGGGGCGGGGCGGTTTCCGCCGGGAACCCCGTGAGGGTGGCTTCCGCCGTGGCGAGCCGCGTGAGGGTGGTTTCCGGGAGCGTGAGGGTGGCTTCCGCCGGGAGCCGCGTGAGGGTGGTTTCCGAGAGGGCCGTGAGCAGGGTGGTTTCCGAGAGGGCCGTGAGCAGGGTGAGCGGCGTCCGGCTCGGGTAGAGGGTCGGCGGCGTTACGAGGAGCGCGCACCGCGCCGCGAGGGCGGTTTTCGGGAACGCGAAGGCCGCGGCCGCCCAGAGCGGCGGGAGCGGTTCGAACGCCCCACCCGGCCCCGGGAAGAGGAGCGCCCGACAGCGCCGACCGGCCCGGAACTGGCCGACGACATCCTCGCCACAGACCTGCACGGGGACGTCCGCGCATCGCTGCTGTCGCTGGCCAAGCCGGTGGCGGAGACGGTCGCACGGCACCTGGTCGCCACCGGCCAGTTCCTCGACGAGGATCCGAAAGAGGCGCTCGCACACGCTCTCGCCGCGCGTCGACTCGCGGCCCGGATCGCCGCCGTACGTGAGGCGGTGGGGCTGGCCGCCTACCGCGCTAGCGAGTGGCAGACCGCCATCACCGAGCTGCGCACCTACCACCGGCTCACCGGCACCCAGACCCACCTGGCCGTGCTGGCCGACTGTGAACGGGCGTTGGGTCGCCCGGAACGGGCCATAGACCTCTACCGTGGTGCCGATCAGAAGAAGATGGAGCCGGCCGAGGCGCTGGAGTTACTCATCGTGGCCGCCGGGGCTCGGCGCGACCTGGGCCAGGGCGAGGCGGCCGTGGCGATGCTGCAGGTCAGGGAGCTCAACGATCCGGCGGACAAGCCTTGGACGGCGCGGCTGCGTTACGCGTACGCGGATGCGCTCCTCGCCGTGGGTCGCCGGGATGAGGCACATGAGTGGTTCGCCCGAGCCGTGGAAGCCGACGAGGAGGGCCAGACCGATGCCGCGGAACGGCTGCTCGAACTCGACGGTGTAGTGCTCGAAGGTGACGACGAGCTCGACGACGAGGTGTATGCCGAGGTCGGAGAGGGCGGGGAAATCGGGGAGGCACAGCCGGGCCGCGACGAGGCCGGCATCGGGTCCCGCCTCGACGACGAGGATTTGCGGGGCTACATGGGGGCTGCCCCGGCAGGTGGCGCGACTGATGAGACGTCCCCGACGTCCACCGATTCGTGACCATGGCTGTCCACCGGCTCATCGACGCCTACGACCTGGTCGTTTTCGACCTGGACGGGGTGGTCTACCTGATCGACCGTCCGATCGTGGGTGCGGTACCCGCCATCAACCGGCTGCATGCCGCCGGCAAGCGGCTGGCGTATGCGACGAACAACGCCTCACGGCGCGCCGACGAGGTGGCCGAACTGCTCACGGGGATGGGGATCCCCGCCCGGTCGGAGGAGGTGCTGACGTCGGCCGCCGCGGCGGCGACGCTGCTCGCCGAGCGGCTGGAGCCGGGCGCGCCGGTGCTGGTTGTCGGCGCCCCCGCACTGCGCGCTGAGATACAGGCCGTCGGTTTGCGACCGGTGACGCGGGCCGCGCAGGCGCCGGTCGCGGTGGTGCAGGGTTACGGCCCGCAGGTCGGCTGGTCCGAACTTGCCGAGGCATGCCTCGCGGTGCGGCAGGGCGCACTCTGGGCCGCCACCAACACTGACCGCACACTGCCCAGCCCCCGGGGACCGCTGCCCGGCAACGGGGCGTTGGTGGCTGCGCTGGTCGCAGCGCTGGACCGCGACCCCGACATCGTCGTGGGCAAACCTGCTCCGGCACTCTTCACCGCGGCGGCGCATCAGACCGGAGCTCGACGTCCGCTGGTGGTGGGCGACCGGTTGGATACCGATATCGAAGGTGCGATTCGGGCCGGTATGGACAGTCTGCTGGTGCTCACCGGGGTCAGCGGTGCGGTGGATCTGCTCACCGCCCCGCCCGCTCGTCGGCCGACCTATGTCGCCGCCGATTTGAGCGGCCTTTTCGAGGCCGGCGTCGTCATCGACCTGTCCGGGGAGGAGTTGGACGGTGGTGGCCCTGTTGGCTGGCAACTGGTTGACGAGGGCGGCGAGCTCCGTCTGACAGGGGCCGGTGAGGTGCTCGAGGCGCTGCGGCTCCTCTGCCGCAGCGCCTGGTCCGGGCAGCCGGTCGCCGCGGTCGCCGCGGGTTCCGCCGCAGCCGCTGCGACGCTGCGTGAGCTGGGCCTGATGGGATGATGCCGGCGGCATCATCGCGCCGGCGCTGCTCAGAGCAGTTTGCGGAGCTTGAGGAGATCGAGTGGGCTGGATTTGATCGATAGCCGTCTGCTGGCGAGGGCGTGCGGAATGTCGAGCTGACCACGGATCAGGGCAACCAGGTCGTCGCTTGTCGTCGTTATCGCGATCTTCGCGCGGGGGTCGTCACCGTCGGTCAGGTCAACTAGCCGCCCGCCGGTGAGCCGGGCGTGGAAGGCGGTGTCCAGGTCGGTGATCCGGCAGGCCAGTGTCCGGTCGAGGCCGATCTTCTGGCCGAATTCCGCGTTCCCTGCCAGCCGCGCCGCCAGGTCCTGCAGCGCCTGCCGGCACTCGTCAACGCTGGCCACCGCCGCCTCCTCGTGTGCCCGCGCATACCCCTGGCACGGTACCGCAACGGTTGTCAGCCGGGGACCGGTAGCGTGACAGCTGAACATTCGCGAAAGGGATCAGGCATGCAGGACGCGTGGCGGGCATACCTGGAGCTGGCGCTCGGATTGACCGAGGCGTCGAAGAAGAAGGCCCAACAGGTGGCGCGGAAGATTGCCGGCCAGGGTGGCAGCACCGCGGCTCAGCTACAGGAGATGGCGGAGGAGTTACTGGCCACGAGCGCCGCCAACCGGGAGTCGCTGGCGAAGCTGGTGCGCTACGAAATCGACCGCGCGCTCGGAGTGCTGGGGCTCGCCACGGCCGAGGAGGTCGCTGACCTGACCGAGCGGGTCAGCGAGTTGGAGCGGAAGTTGCGCGAGGCGCAGACGCTGGCAGCCGTCCAAGCCAGCTCGACGGTGGCCGATGCAGGCGATTCCGTCGGTGACACCGCCCTCGCCGCCGCTCTCGGAGAGGTAGCGGCGGAGCCCCGCCCCCCGGCCAAGAAGACGGTGGCGAAGAAAGCGGTGGCGAAGAAGTCGACGCCAACGAAGACCGGGACCGCAGCTGCGTCGCAGAAGCAGGCCAAGAAGGCAGTCGCGAAGAAGACGGTTGCCAAGAAGGCAGTCGCCACGAAAGCCACCAAAGCCACGGTCACCAAGAAGACCACGGGTGGGGCGAAGGGTGAGGGGGCCGGCGCATGAATGCGGATGGCGCAGAGATTGGCCGGAGCGGGGCGGACCCGGGCGACGGCTCAGGTCACCCCGGTGTCGACGCGGTCATGGACGCCATCAACAATGCGGCCAATCTTCCGCCGGCCGACCAGGTTGCGCAGTATGAGGCGGCGCACCACACCCTGCGCGAGATCCTCGCCACCATCGACCAGGCCTGATCACACGGAGACGAGATGGCACGTCATATCCGCCTCGACAGGGAGCTCGTCCGCCGTGGCCTGGCCCGTTCCCGCGAGCAGGCCGCGGCGCTAGTCGAGGCCGGCCGGGTCCAGGTCCGCGGAGTGCCCGCACGCAAGGTGGCGGCCCTGGTGGACCCGGCGGATCCGGTGCGGGTCGTGGGCGAGGACCCGACCCTGGAGTACGTGTCCCGCGGCGGCCACAAGCTCGCCGGTGCGCTGGCGGTCTTCGGTCCGACGGGGCTGCAGGTGACCGGGCGGCGCTGCCTGGATGCGGGAGCCTCCACCGGCGGCTTCACCGACGTGCTACTGCGCGCCGGAGCCCGTGAGGTCATCGCGGTCGACGTCGGGTACGGCCAGCTCGCCTGGACGCTGCGGAACGACGCCCGGGTGCGAGTCTTCGAGCGCACCAATGTGCGTACCCTCGAACCGGCGTTGATCGGCGGCCCGGTCGATCTCACGGTGGCTGATCTGTCCTTCATCTCGCTGCGGCTGGTGTTACCGGCACTGGCCGCCTGTACCCGAACGGAGGGCGATCTGGTGCTGATGGTCAAACCCCAGTTCGAGGTCGGCAAGGACCGGGTCGGCCCGGGAGGTGTGGTCCGTGATCCCGAGCTGCGGGCCGAGGCGGTGCTGGATGTCACGACGGTGGCGGCGCAGCTGGGACTCGGTCTGGTCGACGTGACGGCGAGTCCCCTGCCCGGGCCCAGCGGCAATGTCGAGTTCTTTGTGTGGCTGCGCCAGGGGGCGCCCGCCGTTGACGATCTGCGGGTGCGGGCGGTTGTGGCGGCAGGGCTGGTGACGGAGGAGACGATGGTGGAGCCGGCGGGCGGGGAGGCCCGTTGAGTCGCGCGGCGTTGCTGGTAACCCACACCGGGCGGCGGCGCAGCACGGAACACGCCCGTACCGTTGCGGCCGATCTCATCGCCGCAGGCTTCGAGGTACGGGTTATTGCCGACGAGGCCGCCGATCTGGATCTGCCGGGTGTGGTGCCGATCAACGGGCGCGCCGCGGTGGAGGGTGTGGAGATCGTCTTCGCGTTGGGTGGGGACGGCACGTTCCTCCGGGCGGCTGAGCTGGCCCGGCCGGCGAAGGCACCGCTGCTGGGGATCAACCTCGGCAAGGTGGGCTTTCTGGCCGAGGCGGAGATCGACGACCTGGACCAGGCGGTCCACGACGTGGTGGCTCGCAACTACACAGTGGATGAGCGGCTGACGATCGATGTGCGGGCCGAGTACGACGGCGGGGCGCTCATCGAGTCGTGGGCGCTCAACGAGGTCAGTGTGGAGAAGGGCCAGCGCGCCCAGATGCTGGAGCTGCTCGTTGACGTCGATGGCCGACCGCTGTCGCGTTACGGCTGCGACGGCGTGGTGTGTGCGACGCCGACCGGGTCGACGGCGTACGCGTTCTCCGCCGGTGGTCCGGTGGTCTGGCCGGAGGTGGAGGCGTTGCTGCTGGTGCCAATCAGCGCGCACGCCCTTTTCAGTCGTCCGGTGGTGACCGCCCCCACCTCCACCCTGGCGATCACCGTCGATCCTTTCACGACCTTCGCCGTGCTGAGCTGCGATGGCCGACGGGTCTTCGATCTGCCGCCCGGGACGCGGGTGACGGTGCGACGGGGCGCCCTGCCGGTGCGCATCGTCCGACTCGCGGACCGGCCGTTCACCGATCGTCTGGTGGCCAAATTCGCGCTGCCTGTGCACGGGTGGCGGGGTGGCCGCGGCTGACGTCCCGCGGTGGACTGGTCAACCGTCGCAGGGCGCTACTACTGTCTGTGGCTGTGCTGGAGGAGTTGCGCATTACCGGGCTGGGCATCATCGAGGACACCACCCTGCCCCTGACCGGTGGCATGAACGTCATCACCGGGGAGACCGGTGCCGGCAAGACGATGGTCGTGACCGGGCTCGGGCTGCTCTTCGGCGGCCGGGCTGACGCCAGCCGGGTGCGTCCCGATCCGGGGCGTGCCGTGGTGGAGGGGCGGCTGCGGTTGACCGGACGGGTCGCCGCGGCGGTGCACGCCCGTATCGTCGAGGCCGGCGCAGAGCCCGACGACGACGGGTCGGTGCTGCTGAGTCGGACGGTTACGGTGGAGGGGCGGTCACGGGCCCACCTCGGCGGTCGCAGCATGCCGGTGTCCATGCTTGGTGAGGTCGGCGAGCAGGTGGTGGCGGTGCACGGCCAGTCCGACCAGCTGCGTCTGCTGCGGCCGGCAGAGCAGCGGGCGGCGCTGGACCGGTTCGCCGGCACCGATCACGACAAGGTGCTTGAGAGCCTGCGCGAGACCTACCTCGAGTGGCAGCGGGTGGAGGAGGATCTGGCCGATCGGCGCCGCAACGCACGGCAGCGGCACCAGGAGGCGGATCTGCTCCGGCTCGGGCTGGACGAGATCACCCGGGTCGATCCGCAGCCGGGCGAGGACGACGAACTCCGGGCGGAGGCGCAGCGGCTGGAGCACGCTGAGGGACTGCGCACGGCGGCGCTCCTGGCCTACCAGTGCCTCTCCACGGCGGAGTCCACCGATGACACTCCTGACGCAACCAACTTGCTGGGTACGGCCCGACGCGCTCTGGAGAACGAGGCGGGTGTCGATCGTACGCTCGGTGAGCTGGCCGGACGCCTGGAGGATGCGGCGGCGCTCGTCGGCGACGTGGTGGCGGAGCTGTCGGCGTACCTCGGCGCGCTCGACGCCGACCCGGCCCGGTTGCAGGAGATCTACGAACGGCGGGCGGCGCTGCGGGCGCTGACCCGTAAGTACGCCGAGGATGTCGACGGGGTGATCGCCTGGGCGGAGCGGGCCCGGGCCCGGCTGTCCGAGCTGGACACTTCGGACGAGTTGCTGGAGGAGCTGGATCGGGAGCGGCAGCGGCTGGCAGGCGAGGTCGCCGACCTGGCCGCCCGGATCTCCGCCGGACGGCGGGAGGCCGCCGGGCGCTTCGCCGAGCAGGTCACGGCGGAGCTGGCCGGGTTGGCGATGCCGCATGCCCGGATCGAGGTGGCCGTCCTGCCCCGCGGGGTGGGGCGGGCGGAGCCGCGGATCACCATCGACGGTGTCGAGGTCGGGGTCGGGCCGGACGGTGTGGACGAGGTGGAGATCCGGCTGCTGGCGCATCCGGGGGCGCCAGCGCTGCCGCTGCAGCGCGGTGCCTCCGGAGGTGAGCTGTCCCGGGTGATGCTCGCCATCGAGGTGGTCTTCGCCGGCAGCGGAGGGCCGCCGACGCTCGTTTTCGATGAGGTCGATGCCGGAGTGGGTGGGCAGGCGGCCGTGGAGATCGGCCGCCGGCTGGCCCGGTTGGCCCGCAGCCATCAGGTGCTGGTGGTGACGCACCTGCCGCAGGTGGCGGCCTTCGCAGACCGGCATCTGGTGGTGGCCAAGGACACCGGTGGGGCGGTGACCACCAGCGGGGTGCGGGTGGTGGAGGACACCGAACGGGCCCGGGAGTTGGCCCGCATGCTGGCGGGGTTGCCCGATTCCGATCTGGGCATCGCGCATGCCGAAGAGCTGTTGGCGGTGGCGGCGCGCGAACGGCGGGCGTGATAATAGAACATATCGTCGATATGCCCGTCGGTGACGGACGGCGCGTAGCAATCCTCGCGTGAGCCCGGCACTGGTACTGGCAGCGGCTCATATGTGCCAGGATGGTCACGATGCGTCTACCCACGTTGCGCCGGGCCCGGAGGGCGGAGCCGGGCATCATCACCGGCACCGCACGCCTGGACCGCCGGACGAAGCGTCTGGTCGGTCGGCTCCGCCCCGGCGACGTGGCGGTTATCGATCACCTCGACCTCGACCGGGTCGCGGCGGATTCGCTGGTGGCCGTCGGCGTTGGTGCGGTGCTCAATGCCAAGCCCTCGGTCTCCGGGCGCTACCCCAACCTTGGCCCCGAAGTTTTGATCAAAGCCGGCATCCCGCTGCTGGATGATCTCGGGGAGGAGATCTTCGAGAAGGTGCGGGAGGGAGACAGCGTCCGGATCGACGGCAGCACCGTGCTGGTCGGCGGCGAACCGGTCGCCCAAGGTACCTGGCAGGATGCCGAGAGCGTGGCCAAAGCGATGGCGGACGCCCGCGAAGGGCTATCGGTGCAGTTGGAGGCGTTCGCCGCCAACACGATGGAGTACCTCAAGCAGGAGCGGGACCTGCTGCTGGACGGGGTCGGCGTGCCGGAGATCCAGACCCAGCTCCGCGGACGGCACTGCCTGATCGTGGTCCGCGGCTACGACTACAAGGCCGACCTGGATGTGCTGCGGCCGTACATCCGGGAGTTCAAACCGGTGCTCATTGGGGTCGACGGTGGCGCGGACGCGCTCGTCGAAGCCGGCTACACCCCCGACATCATCATCGGCGACATGGACTCGGTCAGCGACGATGTGTTGCGTTGCGGCGCCGAGGTGGTCGTGCACGCCTACCCGGACGGGCGGGCGCCCGGCCTGGCCCGGGTCAACGAGTTGGGCCTGGAGGGGATCACCTTCCCGGCCGCGGCGACGAGTGAAGACCTCGCCATGCTGCTCGCCGACGAGAAGGGCACCTCGTTGATCGTGGCGGTCGGCACGCACGCGACGTTGGTGGAGTTTCTGGACAAGGGCCGGGGCGGGATGGCGTCGACCTTCCTCACCCGGCTGAAGGTGGGCGGGAAGCTGGTCGACGCCAAGGGGGTGAGCCGCCTCTACCGGCAGAGCCTCTCCGGCTCCTCGCTGCTGCTGCTGGTCCTCTCGGCCGCGGCCGCCATGGCGTCGGCTATCGCGGTGTCGACCGTCGGGAAGGCCTACCTCGGGGTGGCCTCCGAGTGGTGGGACAACCTGATCTTCCAGCTGGGCCAGTTCTTCCGACAGCTCTTCTGAATACGAGGACGAGGCTGCAGGTGTGATCAACTTTCGGTATCACGTGGTGTCGCTGACCGCGGTGTTCCTGTCCCTGGCGATCGGCCTGGTGGTGGGTACCGCGGCGCTGAACGGACCGGTCGCCGACTCCCTCAAGGAGCAGGTCAACGGGTTGCGAAAGCACAACGAGCAGTTGCGCGAACAGGTCAACAGCCTGACCGACGAGGTCAACCGGGAGGAGGATTACGTCATCGCGGCGGCCCCGCTCCTGCTCGACAACGTCCTCGCCAACCACCGGATTATCGTGATCACCCTGCCCAGCGGGCGGGACCACGTCGACGGGGTGGTCGAGCGGTTGCGCATGGCGAGCGCGTCGGTGACCGGGCGGATCGACTTCCAGGACAAGTTCGTGGAACCCGACCACGACAGCGACCTGATGAGCCTGGCGGAATCCGCGGCGCAGCAGACCGTCCCCACCGACGGGTTGCCCGGCAACAGCAACGGGGTGGAGACCTCCAGCGCCCTGCTGGCCAGCGCGTTGCTCGACCGGCCCGAAGGGGCGACGGTCGCCGAAGCTGACCGTAAGGCGGTGCTGGACGCCTATGCGGACGCCGGCTACCTCAGTGTCGCCGACAACAAGATCAGTGGGCCGGCCGAGGCCGTCGTGGTGGTCAGCGGGCAGTCGTACGTCGACCGGAACGCGGCGCAGAAGGACGCCGCCGTGGTGACCATGGTGAGCCAATTCGACAAGGTTGCCCCGCTCACGGTCGCCGGCAGCGGCACCAGCAGCGGCAACGTGGTTTCGACGGTACGGGGCGACCCGGCGTTGTCCAAAACGGTCTCCACGGTCGATAATGCCAACACCCCAATGGGACAGGTGTGCACGGCACTGGCAACCGCCGAGCAGATCAAGCCCAAGAAGACCGGCCACTACGGTCTCGGCGACGGCGCGATCGACCTGCTGCCGAAGCCGATCAAGTGAGCCGGCCGGGGCCGGGCCATGCTGCCCGGCCCTACCGGTCAGGGATCGCACCATCCGAATGGTGGGGTTGGCGGAAGCCAGCGGTGGGCCAGAGCGGTTCGACGAATGCCGCCTGCATTCGGCAGCGTGGCGGTATCGGAAGGCGGGGGCAGTATGCGGGGGCGCAGCGGTGGGCGGCGGCGGAGCGGTGCCGCTGCCCGGTTGATGCTGGCCGGCGCGGGTACCCTCGCCGCGGGCGGGGTGCTGCGTGCCATCACCGCCGCACCGGCCGCCGCCGCCCTGGAACGCACCAACTACCGTGGCCGCACGGTGACCCTCGCCGCCGGCCCCGCGTTGGCCGCCGGCGCCGCCGTGGCGGGGGCGCTGGGCGCGCCGAGCCGCCCGGTGGCCGGAGCGACCCTGCTCGCCGGTCTTGGCTCCGGCGCGGTGGGCCTCTACGACGACGTGATCGGTGCCCGGCCCGAGCAGCGGGGGGCCAAAGGGTTCACCGGCCACCTCGCGGCGCTGCGGCAGGGGCGGGTGACCAGTGGCCTGGTCAAGATCGCCGGAGTGGGGGCGGCGGGCCTGGGGGCGGCCGCGCTGCTCGCCGCCGATCCGGCGGCCCGGTCCCGTCGGGGCCGGCGCCGGTTGGGTGCCCTCGGGCGGGCCGCCGACGTCCTGCTCGGCGCCGGGGTGATCGCCGGCACGGCGAACCTGGTCAACCTGCTCGACCTGCGCCCCGGCCGCGCACTCAAAGCGGGGCTGCTGCTCGGCGCTCCACTACTGTCGGGGCGGTACGGGAAGATTGCCGCCGGGTCGGTCGGGGCTGCCGCCGCGCTGCTCCCCGCCGACCTGGACGAGCGGGTCATGATCGGCGACGCGGGAGCCAACGCTTTGGGGGCGCTACTGGGGGTGACCGTGGCGGCCCGCACCGGTCCGGCAGGCCGGGCCGGCGTGCTCGCCGTGCTCACCGCCCTCACCGCCGCCAGTGAAAAGGTCAGCTTCACCGAGGTGATCCGCCGTACCCCGGGCCTGCGTGAGCTCGACGAGTTGGGGCGGAGAGCACCCGATGCACCCTCCGGCGAGGCCGTGTCCCACGCGAGCCGCCCCGGAACGCCCGGCTGACGTGGCGGACCCCACCCCGCTCGGCACCGGACGGATCGCCGGTGCCGCCACCCTCATCGCCGTCCTCACCGTGGCCAGCCGGCTAGCCGGGTTCGGACGCAACGTCGTCTTCACCTGGCTGATGGGGGAGCACAGCGATCTCGGTGACATGTACGTGGTCGCCAACACCCTGCCCAACATCATCTTCGAGATCGTGGCCGGTGGCGCGCTGGCCAGCCTGGTCGTACCCCTGCTCGCCGGTGCGGTCGCTGTCGGTGACCGGGCGACGGTAGCGGCCACCACCGGCGCGCTGCTCACCTGGATCCTGACCCTGCTGGTACCGCTGGCGCTCCTCGTCGCACTCCTCGCCGAGCCGATCATCGGGCTGCTCGCCGTCGAACGCCCCGACCTGGAGATCGCCGCCGGCGCCCGGATGTTGCGGGTCTTCGCCCCACAGCTGCCGCTCTACGGCATCGGCATCGTGCTCACCGGGGTGCTGCAGGCACACCGCCGGTTCGCCTGGCCGGTGATCGCGCCGCTGCTCTCCAGCGTGACCGTGATCGGCGTCTACTACCTCTTCGCGCTCCGGGAGGGGGTGCGGGTCGGCATCGCCCACGTCAGCCGGAGCGGTGAACTGATCCTCTCCGTCGGCACCACCCTCGGGGTGGTGGTGCTCTCACTCTCCCTGCTGATCCCGCTCCGGCGGCTGCGGTTGCGGCTCCGCCCCGGGTACCGGTTCACCGCCGAGGCCCGCCGCAAGGTGGGTGGGCTCGCCCTGGCCGGGGCGGTGACCGTGGCCGCCCAGCAGATCGCCCTGCTGGTGCTGCTGCGGCAGCTCACCGGCGGTCCGAAAGGCGCGGCCGTCATCTTCAACCTCGCCCAGGCTCTCTACCTGCTGCCCTGGGCGGTGCTCGCGGTGCCGTTGGCCGTGGCTGCGTACCCGACCCTGGCCGCCGCCCACGCCACCGGGGACGAAGCGGCCTACCGTCGCATCCTGGCTCCCGCGACGCGTGGGGTACTGCTGCTCAGCTGCCTCGGCGCGGCGGCACTGGTCGCCACCGCCGAACCGGTGGCCCACTTTTTCTGGCCAGACGCCGCACCGAGCTCGGTCGCCGCGATCGCCGGGTTCGGGCCTGGGCTCATCGGGTACGGGCTTTTCGCCGTTCTGACCCGCGCCCTGTACGCCCGGGGCGGTGCCCGGTCGGCGGCGGCCGTCACCGCCCTCGGATGGCTGGCCGTCCCGGCCGCCGCCGTTACGCTCTCCGCCATCCTTGCGGTGGAGTACCGGGTCCTCGCGGTGACCTTGGGCAACTCGATCGGGATGCTGGTGCTGGGGGCGCTGCTGGTCACGGCGGTGCTGCGCGGCGCTGGCCGCGCCGCGTTGGCTGGCCTCACCCGGTCAGCGGGGGTGGGTCTGGCGGCCGGCCTCGCCGCGGCGCTCGCCGGTGTTGTCGTGGCCCATGTGCTCACCCCGCTGCTGGGCGGCGGCCGGGGATGGGGCGCATTGCTGCCGGGTGTGTTGACCGCTGCGGTGGTGGCGGCGGTTTTCTTCGCGATGGCGTATCCACTGGACCGGCAGGACGTCCGTCCGCTACTCAACGCGGCGTGGGGGAGAATTCACGGCATGAGCCGGCGGTGGCGTCCCGACCGGAGCAAACTGGCCCGCCCGGGCGGGCCGGGCGACGGGAAGGAGTAGGTGAACTGAGCGCCAGCAGTGAGCGTTCCGAGGTGGCGGGCCCGGGTGGCGGGCCCGGAGCGGTTGCCCTCGTCCTCGCCTCCAGCACCGGTGGAGTCGGCCAGCACGTCGCCTCGCTGGCCCGTGGACTACCCGCGGCGGGCATCGCGGTGACGGTGTGCGGCCCCGCGGCCACCAACGAACAGTTCGGCTTCACCGCCGCGGGCGCCCGGTTCGTACCGGTGGAGGTCCCTCCCAACCCCACCCCGGCCGACTACCGGGCGGTTACCGCGCTGCGGCGGGCGCTCACACCCGACATCGGCGTCGTGCACGCCCACGGGCTGCGCGCCGGCCTCGTGGCGGTGCTCGCCCGCCCCGCCCAGCCGGTCGTGGTGACCTGGCACAACGCGGTGCTCGCCAAGGGGCTGCGCGGAAGGCTGTCCCGGCTGGCCGAGCGGATCGTGGCCCGGTCGGCGCGGGTGTCGCTGGGCGCCTCCGCCGACCTGGTCGACCGGGCTCGTACCCTCGGCGCCGACGACGCGCGTTTGGCGCCGGTCGCGGCCCCCTCCTTGTCGCCGCCACGGCGCGGCAGGTCGGCCGTACGCGCCGAGTTCGGTGTGGCGCCGCAACAGCCGCTGATCCTCTCGGTCGGTCGGCTGCACCCGCAGAAGCGGTACGACGTGCTGGTGGATGCGGCCGCCCGGTGGCGTGATCTGAGCCCGCCGCCCGCCGTGGTGGTCGCCGGCAGCGGTCCCAGCTATCTGCGGCTTGCGGCCCGTATCTCAGCGGCTCGCGCCCCGGTGACTCTGCTCGGGCACCGCAGCGATGTGGCCGATCTGCTCACCGGAGCGGATCTCGCCGTGGTCACCAGCGACTGGGAGGCCCGGCAACTCTTCGCGCAGGAGGCGCTGCGTGCGGGGGTGCCGTTGGTGGCCACCGCTGTCGGGGGTTTGCCCGATCTTGTCGCGGACGCGGCGGTGCTCGTGCCGCCTGGCGACATCGATGCGGTCGACCGCGCCGTACGTGCGTTGCTGGCCGACGACGGGCGGCGCGCCGAGCTGGCCCGCCGGGGGGTCGCCCAGGCCGCCACCTGGCCCACCGAGGCTGACACGCTCACATACCTCACCAACCTCTACCGTGAACTCGGCGGGCCGTCGGGCACCGGCCGGCGTGGCGACTCGCCGAGGGGGCCCGGCTGATGCGGCGTCGGGTGCTGCCCGCCCTGCTGTCGGTGGTGGTCGTGGTGATGGGGCTGGGTGCCCTGGTCATGCGGCCGGCGGTCGACGCGCCACGGCGGACGGCCGACCATGTGGTCATTGCCGGTGCGGCCGGGCTGCGGTGGGGTGACATCGACCCGGTGAACACTCCGACGCTGTGGCGGCTGGCCGAGCGGGGCTCGATCGGTTCCCTGTCGACGCGGTCGGCCCGGCGCCCGACCTGCCCGGTCGACGGCTGGCTCACCCTCGGCGCCGGTAACTACGCCTCCTGGGCCGACAATGCACCCAGCGGCGTGTGTCGTCCGTTGGAGATGGTCATCGAGGAGCCGGACGGGATCGGCGCGAACCTGCCGGACCAACGCTCGGCCGTGTTGCACAACAAGGAGAAACTGCCCTGGGGGGCGGTGCCGGGCGCACTGGCCGAATCGGTCCGCTGCACCGTCGCGGTCGGCCCTGGTGCGGCGGTGGCCGCCGCGCGGCCGTTCGGCCGGGTCGACCGGTACGAATCGACCCTGCCGGAGGAGCCGGCGGATCTGCTCGCCTCCTGTGTCCTCAGCATCGTCGACCTCGGCGTGGTCGCCGGTGAGGAGCCGGAGCGACGGATGGTGACCGCCCGGCAGGCCGACGAGGTGCTGGCCCGCGCCCTGGCCGCCCGACCCGAACGGTCCCTGGTGCTGGTGGCCGGTCTCGCCGACACCGAACAGTCGTCCGGGCTGCACATTGCGATCGCCGATGGGCCCGGCTGGGCCGGTGGTTGGCTCACCTCCGCCAGTACCGGGCGGGACGGCTACGTGCAGCTGGTCGATCTGGCACCGACGGCGTTGGCGGCCCTGGGCCGGTCGATGCCGGAACGCCTCTTCACCGGCGAGGCGGCGACCACCGTGACCGGCCGTCCCGCGGATCTGGCCGCAGCGATCGCGCAGCCCGCCGACGCGGACCGGGAGGCCCGGGCGCAGCGGCGGGTGGCGACCTGGTTCTTCGGATTGCTGGCGGCCCTGCAGCTCATCCTGGCGGTCGTGGTGCTGCCGCTGCTGCGACGTGCCCGCCCCTACGCCGGCCCGGCCGGCCCGACGCCGGTGCCAACGCGGATCCTGGCCGTGGTCGAGGTCCTGCTCATCGCCGCCGCCCTGGCGATCCCGGTGGCGCTGCTCGCCGACGCCGTGCCCTGGTGGCGCACCGACCAGGGCGATCTGCTCTTCGGGGCGGTGACCGTGCTGCTGCTTGGCCTGGTCACCGCCGGGGTGCGCCTGGTGCCGTCGTATCGGACGTCGCTCGGGCCGATGGGGCTGGTCGCCGTCCTCGCCGCGGTGGTCGTTGGGGCGGATGTGGTGACCGGTGCCCGACTTCAACTCAACGGGGTGGCGGGGTATTCGGCGATCGAGGGGGCCCGGTATGCCGGCCTCGGCACCGTGGGGCTGGGGGTCTTCATCGCCGGCGTGCTGCTGTCGACGGCCTGGCTGGCGCAGCGGGTGCGGCGGGGCTGGCGCCCGGCGGTGCTGGTGCTGGCCGGCGGTATCGGGGTGGTGGTGGTCGGTAGTCCTTATCTCGGCTCCGATCCGGTGGGGGCGATCGCCCTGACCGCCGGGGTGAGCATCGCCGCGGCCATCGCCACCGGCGGCTGGTTGACCTTCGCGCGGCTGACCTGGGCGGCGATGGCGGGGCTCGCGGTCACGGGCGGCTTCGCGGTCCTGGAGCTGCGTCAGCCCTCGGCTGGAAGGGGCGGTCTGGCGCGTTTCCTCAACGATCTCGCTGACGGCACCGGGGGCCTGACGGTGGCCCGGACCGGATCGGACAGCCTGGCCGCCCTGGTGGGGAGCCCGCTGCCGGTGCTGGCCGTCGTCGGCGCGGTGCTGGTGTGGTTTGCGCTGCTGCGGCCCTGGGGCGGGCTGAACCGGCTCTTCGGGCTCTACCCGGCGGTCCGTGCCGGCATGGTCGGCGTCGTGGTGGCCGCGCTGATCGCCGGGCTGCTCGGCGGCACCGCCCTCGACGTGGCCGGGGCCGCGGCGGCCCTGACCGTCCCCGTGGCCGCGCTGACGGCGTTGCGGGTGCTGGCCCGTTCGGCCGACCGCACCTGTCCGCCGGGGCCGGTGCCGGAGGGCCCGGCGGTGCTGGAGAGGACCCAGCCGTCGGATTCCACCGCGTCCGCGGGCGGGGCGCAGGTCGGCCCCGGGTAACCGCCGCTGGCTGCTCCAGCATGGAACGGTGGGGTGCTGCCGGTGCGTCGTCAGGGAAAGGTGTTACCGTGGAATCCCGTGGATCGCGTGATCGCGTCTGGACGACGTGGCGGTCTGCATGACCGATGCAACGACCACGGGAGCTGGCCTTGGCCTCATCGCGGACGGCGGATGTTTCGCCCAAGCACATCTTCGTCACCGGAGGCGTCGCCTCCTCTCTCGGCAAGGGCCTGACGGCCTCCAGTCTCGGAAATCTGCTCTCCGCCCGCGGACTGCGGGTGGTGATGCAGAAACTCGACCCCTATCTCAATGTCGACCCTGGCACGATGAATCCGTTCCAGCATGGTGAGGTCTTCGTCACCGAGGATGGCGCGGAGACCGACCTGGACGTCGGCCACTACGAGCGCTTCCTTGACCGGGACCTGTCGGGCAAGGCCAACGTCACCACCGGGCAGATCTACTCGGCGGTGATCGCCAAGGAACGGCGCGGGGAGTATCTCGGCGACACGGTGCAGGTGATCCCGCACATCACCAACGAGATCAAGGCGCGGATCCTGTCGATGGGGGACCTCGATCCGGCTGATCCGGGGGCGGGGCGGCCGGATGTGGTGATTACCGAGGTGGGGGGCACGGTCGGTGACATCGAGTCGCTGCCGTTCCTGGAGTCGATCCGGCAGATCCGCCACGACCTCGGGAGGGACAACTGCTTCTACCTGCATGTGTCTCTGGTGCCCTATCTCGCCCCCGCCGGGGAGCTGAAGACCAAACCCACCCAGCACTCGGTCGCCGCGCTGCGTAACATCGGTATCCAGCCCGACGCCATTGTGTGTCGGTCCGACCGGGAGATCCCAGACAAGCTCAAGCACAAGCTGTCGCTCTACTCGGATGTGGACCGCGAGGCGGTGGTGGCCGCCCCCGACGCCCCGAGCATCTACGACATTCCGAAGGTGCTGCACCGCGAGGGGCTGGACGCCTACGTGGTACGCCGGCTGGGGTTGTCGTTCCGGGACGTGGACTGGACCAGCTGGGACGACCTGCTCGACCGGGTGCACAATCCGCGGCAGACGGTGCGCGTCGCCCTAGTGGGCAAGTACGTCGAGATGCCGGACGCCTACCTGTCGGTGAGCGAGGCGATTCGGACCGCGGGGTTCGCCCACCACGCCCGGGTGGAGCTGCACTGGGTGCCGAGCGACGAGTGCGAGACCCCCTCGGGGACCGCCGCCGCCTTCGCCGGGATCGACGGCGTCGTCATCCCCGGCGGCTTCGGGGTCCGCGGAATCGAGGGCAAGGTTGCCGCGGCCCGCTACGCCCGGGAGAACAAGATTCCGATCCTCGGGCTCGCCCTGGGTCTGCAGTGCATGTCGATTGACGTGGCGCGTCATCTGGCCGGTCTGGAGGGGGCGAACTCGGTGGAGTTCGACGAGTCGTGCGGCCATCCGGTCATCGCGATCCCGGCCGAGCGGGAGGAGATCGTGGCTGGCCGGGGCGACCTCGGGGGGACGATGCGGGTGGGCTCCTACCCAGCCAAGCTGGTCGAGGGCTCGATCGTCGCCGAGGCGTACGGCACCACTGAGGTCAGCGAGCGGCACCGGCACCGTTACGAGGTGAACAACGCCTACCGCGAGATCCTGACCAAGGCGGGGCTGCGGATCTCCGGCACGTCGCCGGATGGCCGGCTGGTCGAGTTCATCGAGTTGGACCGGGAGCAGCATCCGTTCTATGTGGCGACCCAGGCGCACCCGGAGCTGAAGAGCAGGCCGACCCGGCCCCACCCGCTCCTGACCGCGTTCGTCTCCGCGGTCATCGCCTATTCGGAGGCGGACAAGTTGCCGGTGGAGCTGGTGCCGGAGGCATCCGGCGACCAGAATTCGGTTGCGAAGGCGGGTACCCACTGATGAACGGGCGCAGCAACGGCGACGCGGCGGACGCTCCACAGGGGGAGCACGTCTACCAGGTGCGGTCGCGGCAGGAGCGTTTCCGCGGCCCGGTCTTCACTGTCGTCACCGACCAGGTCACCATGCCGGACGGGCGGGTGGCGGCCCGCGACTACGTGCGGCACGTCGGTGCGGTCGCCGTGGTGGCGGTGGATGAGCGGGACCGGGCGGTGCTGGTACGGCAGTACCGGCACCCGGTGGGGCGGATGCTCTGGGAGTTGCCCGCCGGACTGATCGACGTCGACGGGGAGGAGTTGCCGGCAGCGGCGGCGCGGGAACTGGCCGAGGAGGTTGATCTGCGGGCCGAGCGGCTCGACCTGCTGGTCGATCTGCACACCTCGCCCGGCTTCACCGACGAGGTGATCCGGATCTTCCTCGCCCGGGGGCTGTCGGAGGTGCCGCCTGCGGAGCGGCACGTGCGACGCGACGAGGAGGCGACCATGCAGGTTGCCCGGGTCGATCTGGATGAGGCGGTGTCGATGGCGTTCGCTGGCGAGATCACCAATGCCGCGTGCGTGGCCGGGCTGCTGGCCGCTGCCCGGGCCCGCGACGCCGGTTGGGAGTCGTTGCGCTCCACCGACATGCCGCTGCACCGCTGAAAGAAAAAGAATAAGCCCCGCTGACCAAGAGGTTGTCTCCGCGTCCGGGGAACCGGGCGCGGAGTGCTTGATCAGCGGGGACGGGGTACGGGGTTATCAGGAGTCGCGAAGTGGGCGTCCCTGGGCATCGGTGCCGCCGTTCACCAGGATCATGATGCCGTCGATGAGGCCCCAGA
>DASULK010000152.1:0-7861 GCA_036278255.1 Micromonospora sp. | reverse complement strand
TCATCAAGACGGTGCCGGAGTCGCAGATCGTGGAGACGCTGATCTCCGAGGCGCTGCGGATCGCCGACGAGATGGGCGCCGACCTGCCGGAGGAGCTCCGCGACCTGGTGCCCGGTCCATCCGTCACGGTCCACTGACGGGTCTCGTCCATCCGCCCTGATCCCGTTGCGAACCGGAGGCGGGGGACACGGTGCGTCTCGGTCGTACTGGTGCCATAGGCTCGCTGTGGCTGCCGGCTTCTGCTCGACGCTGTGGCGAGGCCCACACCTGAACGGGAACTTCCGCCCGGTGCGGGCCGACCAACAATTCAGAGCCCTCCACCGGGTCCGCGGCCCTTCGTCGTCCCGTGCTGCCGCTGTTTTCGGCCGTTCGGGCGGAGCCGCTGCCAGGGGGAGGAATCGCCTACAGACCGTGCTGTGATCAACCGCTTGGGGGAATTCCCGTGAACTCCGCTGTTTCGCCGGCCCGGCCGTCGAAGCTGTCACTCTTCGTCCGCCGGTCGGCGGCGCTGGCCATTGCCATGATCGTGGCACTCCTGCCGTCGGCCCCAGCCTCGGCGCACAACGAGCTACGGACAACGGCCCCGGCGAAGGATGCCGTGCTGCAGACCCCGCCCGACGAGGTCGTCCTGGAGTTCGTCGAGCGGCTGGATCCGAAATTCACCACCATCGTGGTGACCGACGAGAACAAGAAGTCGGTGCCGACCAGCGATCCGCAGATCTCCGGCCCCCGCGGGGTCGTCACCTTTGATCAACCGCTGGACGCCGGCACGTACACCGTCGCCTACCGGGTGGTGTCCCTTGACGGGCACCCGGTGCAGGGCTCGTACAGTTTCACCGTGACCGCAGCGAGCACCCCCAGCGCCGAACCAACCTCTGAGCCGAGCGCCGAACCAACCTCTGAGTCGAGCGACGAGCCGGCCGCGGTCGCCAGCGTTGAGGCAGTGGCGGACGGCAACGACGGTGGCGGCAATACCGCAGTCGTGATCGGGGCCGTGGCCGTCGTCGTGCTGCTGGCCGTCGGCGCGTTGCTGTGGGGGCGCCGTCGGAGCGCCCAGCGATGAGAAGCGTGGCGGCGGCTGGCGGCCGGCGGTGGCCTCAGGCTCTGGCGGGACTCGGTGTCGCCCTCGGAGCGATGGCGGCGATGCTCTGGTACGGCGGGGCGGCCCGGCATGAGCCGCTGCCCGGCCTCCCCGACGCCGGCGCGGTCACCGTCTGGGCGCTACCGCTCGCCCGGCTCGGGGTCCAGGTCTTCGCCGTCACGACGATCGGCCTGCTGCTCGCCGCCGTGGTGCTGTCGCCCCGACAGGAGGGCGGGCTTTCAGCCGTCGGCTACCAGAGGCTGCGGGCGGCGGGCTGGACGGCGCTGGCCTGGTTCTTCTCCGCCGTCGCCACGCTCTGCTACACCCTCTCGGATCTGATCGGGGCCCCCGTGGCCGAGGCGGTGACGGTCACCTCGATGGAGAACTTCATCCTCTCGGTGAACCTCGGGCAGGCCTTCGCCCTCACCGGCGGGTTGGCGTTCGTGGTGTTCTGGATCTGCCGGCTGAGCCTGCGTCCGACCGGCGCCACGTTGGCTCTGGTCCTCGCCCTGCTGGCGGTGGTCCCACCCGTCTTCACCGGTCACGCCGCCTCGGCCGGTGACCATCAGATCGCCGTCTCCTCGATGCTGCTGCACGTCATCCCCGTCACCCTCTGGGTCGGCGGGTTGTTCGCCCTGCTCGTCACCGGACGTGGCCAGCCCGGGCACCTCGCCATGGCGGTACACCGCTTCTCGCCGCTGGCCACGGCGTGCCTGGCAGCCGTCACCTTCTCCGGCGTGATCTCCGCCTTCGTCCGGCTGCCCACTCCCGCGGCCTTCGTCACCAACCGGTACGGCCACATCACCCTCCTCAAGATCGGGCTGCTGGTCGCCATCGGTCTGGCCGGCCTGCTGCAGCGCCGTTCCGCCATGCCGGCGCTGCAGCGTGGTGACCGCCGGGTCTTCGTCCGGGTCGCGGTGGTCGAGGTGCTCCTCTTCGCCGCCGCGGTCGGCGCCGCCGTCGCGCTCTCCCGTACCGAGGCGCCCCGCGGGCAGGCCGAAGGGGATGACCTGGCGACCGCGATGCTCGGCTTCCCGATGCCGCCGCCCTTGACGGTCGGCGAGATGATCTTCGGTTGGCTGCCGGACCCTCTGCTGCTCGCTGCGCCACTGACCGCCGCCGGCTGCTACCTCGCCGGTGTGTGGCGGCTGCACCGCCGCGGGGACCGGTGGCCGATGGCCCGGACCGCGGCGTTCCTCGCCGGCTGTGTGGTGGTCCTCATCGCCGCCTCCAGCGGCCTGGCCCGCTACGGACCGGTGCTCTTCTCCGTCCACATGGTTCAGCACCTGCTCCTGATGATGGTTGCCCCGATCCTCATGGTGCTCTCCGCCCCCGTCACCTTGGCTCTGCGTACGCTCCGCAAGGCACAGGATCCGGCCTGGCCGGGCCTACGCGAGTGGATCCAGGGGCTTCTGCATTCCCGCTACGCCATGGTGCTGACCCATCCGATCGTCGCGTTGACCATCTACGTCGGCAGCATGTACGTGATGTACTTCACCGGCATCTTCGAGATCGCGCTGCGCTCGCACGCGGCGCACCTGGCCATGGTCGCGCACTTCTTCGCCGGCGGATACCTGTTCTTCTGGCTGGTCATCGGCGTCGACCCTGGCGGCCGCCCCAAACTGAGCGCGCCGATACGGATCCTGCTGGTCCTGATCAGCATGATCCTGCACGCGATTCTCGGGCTCGTCATCATGCAGTCGACGGAGTTGCTGGCCGGCAACTGGTTCACCACCCTGGCCCGTGACTGGGGGCCCACCCTGCTGGACGACCAGCACACGGCCGGCGGCATCGCCTGGTCGTTCGGGGAGATCCCCACCGTACTAGTGATCATCATTCTGGTACGGCAGTGGATCCAGGCGGATGAGCGGGAACAGCGCCGGCTGGACCGGGCTGCCGCACGCGCCGAAGCCAGCGGGGTTGAGGATGCCCACGCCGCCTACAACCGGATGCTCGCGCAGTTGGCCCAGAGCGACCGCGGGGTCGATGCCGGTGAGGGGACGCCGCCCCGTGCGGCGGGTACACCGGCCCCACCGCCCGGCGGGTGACGGTGTGCCCGGCCCGAGGTCGGCATCGCCGCGGACACCCGGGGCGCCCCCGTCGTGATCACCACCCTGGCGGTCTCCTGGGGCGCGCCGGGCTGGCTGGTTCTCGGTCTGCTGTTCGTGCTGCTCGGCGCCGTGGTGCCGCCGGTGATCGGTTGGGCTCTGCGTACCCGGACCGCGAGTGCCGACCCCGAACTGGTCTCCGTCCCATGCCCGTCACGGGGCGACCTCGCCGCCATCGAAAATCGCGTCCGTCCTCCTGGCGCCAGATTATCTGGCAGGCTGGAGGGTGTGCTGACGACGGTGCCGGTGCACCAATTGGGCGAAGCCGATCGCGGTGCGGTGGAGCGACTGCTCGACCGTGATCCTTTCGGGACGGCCCACGTTGCCGAACGGGTTGCCGCCAGCGGCCTGACATGGTGGCGGGCCGAGGGCCGGATGCTCGGTTACGGCGCCCGTCACGACCCGGAAGCGCTGTGCTGGTTGGGGGGCCACCTCACACCGGTCCTGGCTTCCCGCTCCGCGGTGGCGGCGTTCGCCGAGCGGTTGGCCGCCGAGGAGCGCCTCTGCTCATCGATGGTGGGGCGCGCCGACGCTGTCCTGGACCTGTGGGAGCGCCTCTCTCCGAGTTGGGGACCGGCCCGTATCGTCCGGCCCAATCAGCCGTTGCTGGTCACGGACGTGCCGCCGCAGGTGAACATCGACCCAGAGGTACGGCTGGTCCGGCGCGACGAGATAGATCTGCTCTTCCCGGCTGCGGTGCGCATGTACACCGAGGAGGTGGGCCTGTCGCCGCTGACGGAGGACGGCGGGCGTGGCTACCGGAGCCGGGTGGCCGGACTGGTGCGCGCGCAGCGGGCGTACGCCCGGTTCATCGAGGGCCGGGTGGCCTTCAAAGCCGAACTGGCGGTGGTGACCCGGCACACGGCGCAGGTACAGGGGGTGTGGGTGGACCCGGAGTGGCGGGGTCAGGGGTTGGCGACGGCGGCGATGGCGACGGTGATGCGGGACGCGCTGGAGCGGGTGGCCCCGACCGTCAGCCTCTACGTCAACGACTTCAACACGCCGGCCCGCCGTGTCTACGAGCGGTGCGGTTTCCGGCAGGTCGGCACCTTGGCCACGGTCCTCTTCTAAATCCCGGTCCGGTCCTCCGGAAGCCCCCTGGGACCCGGCCCGGATCGATCAAGGCCCTTCCCTGCAGCGCTGACCGACGGTGTGATGGGCGGGGCGGCCTCAGCCGCGCCCGTGCGGGGCCGTCCAGCCCTCGAGGTCGGGGCCCAGCGGCACGATCCCGGTGGGATTGATCGCAGTGTGGGTGGCGTAGTAGTGGCGTTTGATGTGGTCGAAGTCGACCGTCTCGCCGAACCCCGGGGTCTGGAAAAGGTCCCGCGCGTAGGCCCACAGCACCAGCATTTCGGTCAGTTTGCGCTGGTTGCACTTGAAGTGGCCGTGGTAGACGGCGTCGAAGCGCACCAGTGTGGCGAAGAACCGGACGTCAACCTCGGTGATGGCGTCGCCCATCAGATAGCGGTGGCGCGTCAGCCGGTCACTCAACATCTCCAGCTGGCCGAAGAGTGCGTTGAACGCTTCGTCGTAGGCGGCCTGGGAGGTGGCGAAGCCGCACCGGTAGACGCCGTTGTTGACGTCCCGGTGCAGGTCCGCCGCGAGTTCATCCATCGCCGGCCGCAGGCCTGGCGGGTAGAGGTCGGGCGCGTCGGATCGGTGCATGCTCCGCCATTCGGTGACGAAATCGAGGGTCAGCCGCGGATAGTCGTTGGTGACGACCTTCCCGGTGACCGTGTCGATCAGAGCCGGGACGGTGACCCGGCCGGTGAATTCAGGGTCGGTGGCGCGGTAGGCCTCGGCGAGGAACTCGATGCCGAGCACGGGGTCTCGCCCACCCGGGTCGAGAGTGAAGCGCCAGCCCCGCTCGTCCCGGATCGGGTCCACGGTGGCCAGGGAGATCGCCGTCTCCAAGCCGAGCAGCCCACGTACGATCATGGCTCGGTGTGACCACGGGCAGGCTCGGCACCAGACCAGCCGGTATCGGCCCGCCTCCAGCGGCCAGCGGCCCTGGGCATCGGGTCCGCCGCCGGGTGGCGACTGTGAATCCGGGGTGACCCGGTCGGTGAACCGGTTGGGCTGGCGGATGAACTCCCCGCCGGGGCTGGCCTCCCGGCCAAATTGTGCCTGTGCCACATCTGCAACCTATCCGGCCGGTGCGACGGTCATGCTCCGACCGGCAGTTCCGGCCGTCCGGCCACCGATGCCGCCCTCCAGGGGTCGGCTGCTGCCCTCGTCGGGCGTTGGGCGGGTGGTTATCCTGGCCCGACGCCACACCCGGCGTGCGCAGAACCTCCCTCGGTCGCGACCCGACCGGGGCCTACCGAAGGGCTCACCGTGACCACGGCATTTCTTGTGGCTGGCGTACGCACCCCCATCGGGCGCTATGGTGGCGCGCTGGCGGGCGTCCGACCCGATGACCTTGCCGCACACGTGATCCGGGAACTGGTCGACCGTCACCCGTCGGTCGACTGGGCGGCCGTTGACGATGTCGTGCTCGGCTGCGCGAACCAGGCCGGGGAGGACAACCGGAATGTAGCCCGGATGGCGGCCCTGCTCGGCGGCCTGCCGGAAGAGGTGTCCGGCACCACGGTCAACCGGCTCTGCGGTTCCGGCCTGGACGCGGTTGCCATTGCGGCCCGGTCGATCGTCGCCGGGGAAGCCGACCTGGTGGTGGCTGGCGGGGTGGAGAGCATGACCCGGGCACCGTTCGTTATGCCGAAGGCGCCCACCGCTTACTCCCGAGCCGCGGAGATCTACGACACCACCATCGGTTGGCGGCTGGTCAACCCCTTGATGGACCGGGGGTGGGGGACCGACTCGATGCCGGAGACCGGGGAGAACGTCGCGGCCGATTACGGCATCGACCGCGCGGCTCAGGACCGGTTCGCGCTGCGGTCGCAGGAGCGTGCGTCGCGGGCCCAGGCCGATGGTCGGCTCGCCGAAGAGATCGTGTCGATCACCGTGCCGGAGGGGCGGCGGGGCACCCGGCTCGTGTCGGTTGACGAGCATCCGCGGCAGACATCGTTGGAGAAGCTCGCCGCCCTGCCGACACCGTTCCGCAGCGGTGGCACGGTGACCGCCGGCAACTCCTCGGGCGTCAACGACGGGGCGGTAGCGCTGCTGGTGGTCAGCGAGGCGGCGCTCGCCCGCTACGGGCTGACCCCGCTTGCCCGCATCGTCGGCGCCGCTTCGGCCGGTGTGGCGCCTCGAACGATGGGGATGGGGCCGGTGCCGGCGACACGACGACTGCTGGCGCGACAGGGACTCACGCTGGCGCAGATCGATGTTGTCGAACTCAACGAGGCATTCGCCGCCCAGGCGGTGGCGGTACTGCGCGAGTGGGGGTTGCCGGAGGACGCCGAACACGTCAACCCGAATGGTGGCGCCATCGCCCTGGGGCATCCCCTGGGGGCCAGCGGTGCACGACTGGCGCTGACCGCGGCACTGCAGCTCCGGCAACTCGATACGCGGCGTGCCCTCTGCACGATGTGTGTCGGGGTCGGCCAGGGGATCTCCGTCCTGCTGGAGGCACCCGCCTAGGGGCCGGTCCGTCACGTGGTGACCGTCGCTTTCGAGGATGAAGTGGACAGCCGGCGCCGGTAGGGCGCAAACCGACCAATTCCGCGTATGCTCTTGCCGGAACGGGCCGGCCCGGCCGTCGGCCGGAGCGACGAAGAAACTGGGGCGGATATGCAACTGCCGAGTGGACTTCCCGCGGACATCGACCTGAGTCGGCCCAGCGCCGCCCGGGTCTACGACTACTTTCTGGGTGGGGCGCACAACTTCGAGATCGATCGGCAACTCGCCGAACAGATCGCACGCATGACACCGAACCTCGCCGACACGATGCGGGCCGGCCGCGCGTTGCTGCGCCGGGCGGTGCGGTTCCTGGTCCATGAGGGCATCGACCAGTTCCTCGACGTCGGGTCGGGTATCCCGACGGTCGGCAACGTGCACGAGGTCGCGCAGGCGGTCAACCCGAAGGCCCACATCGTCTATGTCGACATCGATCCGGTAGCGGTCGCCCACAGCCGGGCGATCCTGGCGGGCAACGACCGCTGCACGGTCCTCCACGCCGACCTGCGGGAGCCGGAGCGGATTCTGGCCGAGGCGCAGCAGTCCGGGCTGATCGACCTGGCCCGTCCGGTTGCCATCCTGCTCGCCGGTGTCGTGCACTTCATCCCCGACAGCGATAAGCCCGGTGAGATTCTGCAGACATTGCGCGACGCCACCGTCTCCGGCAGCTACCTGTTGGTCTCCCACTCGACCTTCGAGGATCAGCCACAGGAGATGCTCGACGCGCAACGGCTGTCGGCCCGGACCTCTACCGAGATCACCCTGCGCTCCCGGGCCGAGATCGCCTCATTTTTCGGCGAATTCACCCTCCTTGAGCCGGGCGTGGTGCATATGCCGCTCTGGCGTCCCGATTCGCCTGCCGACGTGGATGACAACCCGGAGCGGTTCGGTGCCTTCGGCGGGCTCGGCCGCAACGATGGCGCCAGCGGCTAGTCATGGCAGCATCCGCCCCGCAGGCCGGCGGTAAGCAGTTCAGTCATTCCGGGGTGGAGCGATACGCCCAGACCTGGACCTGGGCCGTGGCACAGGTGGGATTTCTGCCCCTGAGCTCGGCTGAGGCCGAGCAGATGTTGTTGGGCCACACCCTCGGTCT
>DASULK010000151.1:0-7870 GCA_036278255.1 Micromonospora sp. | reverse complement strand
CGGCGGAAGGCGACATTCGTGATACCGGCCATCGGCGCCAGCACCACCGGTGTGTCAATCCGGTGGGCACCGATCGGTAACGGGGGCAGTACGCTGACCATCGGTTCTAGGATGCCACCACAACGCCGACGCCCGCCTCGGCTCGCCGCACCCCCTCAGCAGCCGGGGAGGCGTTCGAGCAGGTAGCGCTCGACCTGGTCGAGGGAGATCCGTTCCTGGGTCATGGTGTCGCGGTCACGCACGGTCACGGCGTTGTCTTCGAGGGTGTCGAAGTCGACCGTCACGCAGAACGGGGTGCCGATCTCGTCCTGGCGGCGGTAGCGGCGCCCGATCGCCTGCGAGTCGTCGAACTCGACCACCCAGCGCTTACGGAGCGTCGCAGCCAACTCCCGGGCCTTCGGCGACAGTGCGGGGTTCCGCGACAGCGGCAGCACGGCCACCTTGACCGGGGCCAGCCGCGGGTCGAAACGCAGGACGGTCCGCTTGTCAACGCCCCCCTTGGTGTTGGGCGCCTCGTCCACGTCATACGCCTCAAGCAGGAACGCCAGCACGGCCCGGGTCAGACCCGCGGACGGCTCGACGACATACGGCACCCACCGCTCCCCCTTCTCCTGATCGAAGTAGGAGAGATCGGAGCCGGAGTGCTTGGTGTGCGTGGAGAGGTCGAAATCGGTGCGGTTGGCGATGCCCTCCAACTCGGCGAACTCGCTGCCGCCGAACCCGAATCGGTACTCGATATCGACGGTCCGCTTCGCATAGTGGGAGAGCTTCTCCTTCGGATGCTCGTAGTAGCGCAGGTTCTCCGCAGCGATCCCGAGGTCGAGATACCAGTTCCACCGCTCCTGGAGCCAGTACTCGTGCCACTCCTCATCCGAGCCCGGCTCGACGAAGAACTCCAGCTCCAACTGCTCGAACTCCCGGGTCCGGAAGATGAAGTTGCCCGGGGTGATCTCGTTGCGGAAAGACTTGCCGACCTGCGCGATACCGAACGGGGGCTTCTTCCGTGCCGAACTCATCACGTTGGCGAAGTTGACGAAGATGCCCTGCGCGGTCTCCGGCCGCAGGTAGTGCAGGCCCTCCTCGCTCTCCACCGGGCCGAGATAGGTCTTCATCAGCCCGTTGAACATTCGCGGCTCGGTGAAGGCGCCCTTGACCCCGCAGTGCGGACAGTTGATCTCCGACAAGCCGGCCGGGGCACGGCCGTGCCGCGCCTCGAACTCCTCTTCGAGATGGTCGGCGCGGAACCGCCGGTGGCACGACTGGCATTCGGTCAGCGGGTCGACGAACGCCTCAAGGTGGCCGGAGGCGGCCCACACGTCGCGAGCGAGGATGATCGCCGAGTCGAGCCCAACGACGTCATCGCGTTCCTGAACCATGCTCTTCCACCACTGGCGGCGGAGGTTCTCCTTGAGTTCGACGCCGAGCGGGCCGTAGTCCCAGGCCGACCGGGTGCCTCCGTAGATCTCGCTGGAGGGGAAGACGAAACCTCGGCGCTTGGCGAGGTTGACGATGGCGTCGATGCGGTCGGCTGACATATTTCTCCTCCTACGCCGGCTGGCGGCCGGCGGGGACGTAGCGGGTTTGTAGACGTAGTGACGTGCAACCGTAGCGGGACCCTCGCAGTGTCGCTGCGGACAGATCAGACAACGGTCAGGCCAACGGTACGGTTACCGCTGGCCCAGGACCAGCAGGTTACCGGTGCGGAGGCACGGCGGTTCGGGGTGGGCTCAGTTGATCCCACAAACCTCCATCTCACCGGTCTTGTTGTCCTGCTCCAACTGGAAACGCAGCAGGTCGGTGGTACCGCCGACGTAGGTGACATCCACCGGGACGGTGACC
Organism: Micromonospora sp.; assembly: GCA_036278255.1. Taxonomy (GTDB): domain Bacteria; phylum Actinomycetota; class Actinomycetes; order Mycobacteriales; family Micromonosporaceae; genus DASULK01. The sequence goes on along the minus strand of DASULK010000151.1, from coordinate 6,031 downwards.
CGGTCGGTGAGCCGCACGTCGCCGACCTGGTAGTCAGTGATTCGCGGCTCGGCGCTCACCCGCTGCCGGAACTCGTTCGGCGTCTCCTGCCGCTGGATCGCATCACAGAGCAACCCGTACGCCTTGCCGTACTCCCGATCGGTGACCGCGTCCAGATAGTCGCCGACCACCGCGCGGGCCTGCTCCTTGACCGCCTGGGTGGCCGCCACCCCGAGACCGATCACCGCAGCGGTGCCGCCGCCGCAGCACAGCAGGACACCGAGGGCGGCCGCACCGATTCCGAGCCAGATCCGGGTGGTGCGCCCCTCGGTGGGGGGCGCGGCGAAGGGTGGGGCGACCCCGGGGCCCGGGGGAGGCGGTGCGGAGACACCGTGCGGGCCCGGCGTTCCAGCCGGACCGCCGGAGCCAGGAGGTACGGCGTGCAGCGGTGAGCCAGCCGGTCCGGGATCGGTCATGGACAAAGGGTAGTGGTTATCGACTGCTGTGCTCGGCATCCGGGGCGCGATCGCTGCCTGCAGCGGCCACGGTACCGCCGGGGGTGGCGGTCGCCAGCGGCTCGAACGCTGAGGGCTCGTCGAGGGATTCGGCCAGGAGCGGGGTGGCGTGGATCCTGACGTCGAAGGCGCTCAGCGCCCGCCGGTAGGTGCCCACCGACTCCCACTCGGTGATCAGCACCCACTGTCGCGGGTCGTCGAGCGCCCGCGTGAGCTGGCCTCGTTGATATCCGGGCCGGGCGGCGAGCGCGGCCAGCGCGGAATGGGCCCGCTCAACGAACCCGGCGGCGTCCGCCTCCTCAACGACGAACCGGTTCATCACCAGCACCTTGCACGCTCCTCGTCCACCGCTACCGTCGCCGCACCATCCGGTACGGTCACTCGACATGCAGCGTACGCAGAACGCAGTGCTGGCCCGGCTGTCCCGGGTCAACCCTACGGCGGCCTTTCTCGGCGCGCTCGCGCTGGTCCTGGTCGGCCTCTTCGCCCCCGGGATCATCGGTGGCATGTTGCTGCTGGCGCTCGCCGTCGGGTTGGCCGTGCTCCTGGCGGCGACCTGGCCGGTGCAGACGCAGCGGACCCGGGCGATGCGCCTGGCGATGCTGAGCCTGCTCTTCACTGTCGCCCTCATCAAGATCCTCTAGCGCACCGACCCCCTCTTCTGTCGAGGGGCGCTGCCCCTCCTTTCATGCAATCATGCGTTTTTGACAATGATTGTCATTAAGGCGCAGAGTTGACGCATGACCTACCGTCCGGCCCTGCGTATCCTCGCCGTCGTCGCGATTGCGGTGCTCGCCGCCACCGGCGCCGTCGCCTGCACCGGCGACACCGCCGGCTCCGATCACCGGCTGGACGTGGTCGCCGCGTTCTATCCGCTGCAGTTCGTCGCCGAACGAGTCGGCGGCGACACCATCAAGGTCACCAACCTGACCAAGCCCGGCATCGACCCCCACGACATGGAACTCAACCCGAGCCAGGTCGGTCAGGTAACCCGGGCGAAGCTGGTCGTCTACCTCAAGGGCTTCCAGCCGGCAATCGACGATGCCATCGCACAGCAGGAGGGCATCCTGGCGTTCGACGTGGCCGGGGTACAGCAACTGCTCACCCGAACCGGCGGCCATACCCACGATCACGGCGAGGGGACGCCATCGGGGTCCCAGAACCTGGACCCGCACGTCTGGCTGGACCCCACCCGGCTCGCCACCATCGGCGACCGGCTCGCCGAGCGGCTCGGCCAGATCGACCCCGACCACGCCACCGACTACGCAGCCCGAGCTACGGCGCTCCGGGCCGAACTGGAGCAGCTCGACCGGGAGTACGAGCAGGGCCTGAACGCCTGCCAGCGGCGGGAGATCGTGGTCAGCCACGCCGCCTTCGGCTACCTGACCGACCGCTACCGACTGAAGCAGATCGCCGTCAGCGGACTCACCCCGGAGGGTGAGCCCTCGCCGCGACGCCTCGCCGACGTGATCGAGGAGGCCCGGGAGCACCGTGCCACCACGATCTTCTTCGAGACGCTGGTCAATCCGAAAGTCGCCGAGACGATCGCCAAGGAGGTCGGGGTACAGACGGGTGTCCTCGATCCACTTGAAGGAGTGCCAGCCAGCGGCAGCGACGACTACTTTTCCCTGATGCGCGCCAACCTGGCAACCCTGAAGCCCGCCCTGGGATGCTCGTGATGCCCCCCGTCGTCGAGGTCCGGCGCGCGGCAGTCAGCTACGACAACCGACCCGTGCTGCGGGACGTGTCGATGTCGGTCGCCGCCGGCGAGGTCGTCGCCGTTCTCGGCGCGAACGGCTCAGGCAAGTCCACTCTGATCCGGGCCATCCTCGGCCTCACCCCGCTCGCCGCCGGCTCCGTCACACTCTTCGGCACCCCGCTGCGCCAGTTCCGGCAGTGGCCGCGCATCGGCTACGTGCCGCAGCGGATCGGGGCCGGCAGCGGAGTACCAGCCACGGTCGGTGAGGTGGTCGCCGCCGGCCGCCTGGCCCGGCGCGGGGTACTGCGCCCGGCACGCGCCGCTGACCGGGCGGCGGTGACCGCGGCGCTTCGGGCGGTCGGGCTCGCCGATCGGGTGAACGACCCGGTCGCCACCCTCTCCGGTGGGCAGCAGCAGCGCACGCTGATCGCCCGGGCGCTGGCCGGGGAACCGGAGCTGCTCATCCTCGACGAACCGACCGCCGGGGTCGACGCGGCCAGCCAGGAGGCCTTCGCAGCGGCGCTGCGGGACTTCATCAACACCGGCAGCCCGACCCGGACCACGGCCGGACAACCCGGGACGGCGGGAACCGTACTGCTGGTGGCCCACGAACTCGGTCCGCTGCAACCGCTGATCAGCCGCGCGGTCGTCGTACACGGTGGACAACTCGTCCACGACGGTCCGGTGCCGGAGCCAGCGGGCCACCACGCCGTGCCCGGGCACGACCACGTCCACCCGCACGGGCCACACGAGACGCCGGGATTGTGGGACTCATGAGCCTTTTCCAGTACGACTTCATGATCCGCGCCCTGATCGGGGCGCTGGTGATCGGCGTGGCCGCGCCCGCCATCGGGATCTACCTGGTGCAGCGCCGCATGTCGCTGATCGGCGACGGGGTGGGGCATGTGGCGCTCACCGGTGTGGGGGTGGGGCTGCTGCTCAACCGCTCCCCCGTCATCGCCGCGGTGATCGTCGCCGCAGTCGGCGCGATCGCCATCGAACTGGTCCGCGAGCGTGGCCGCACCTCCGGCGACATGGCGCTGGCTCTCCTCTTCTATGGCGGTATCGCTGGCGGTGTGCTGCTGGTCGGCCTCTCCGACAGCAGCAGCGCCGCTCTGACGTCCTACCTCTTCGGCGCGCTCACCACCACCTCCCGGGCTGATCTGATCACGATCGCGGTGCTGGGCGTGGTGATCCTCGTGACGATGATCGCCCTGCGGCCAGCGCTCTTCGCGATCTGCCACGACGAGGAGTACGCCCGGGTCGCCGGTCTCCCCGTACGGGCCCTCAACCTGCTGCTGGCGGTAGCCACCGCGGTGACCGTGACGATCGCCATGCGCGCCGTCGGCCTGCTGCTCATCAGCGCCCTGATGGTGGTGCCGGTGGCCACCGCCCAGCAGATCACCCGGGGTTTCCGGGCCACGATGGCCGCAGCGGTCGGGCTGGGCCTGGCGACCTCCGCGGCGGGTATCTGGCTCGCGGCGGTCGCCGACACCGCGCCGGGCGCCACCATCGTGGTGCTGGCGGTCGGGTCCTTCCTGGTAGTGGCCCTGGGCAACGCCGTGTGGCGGACGGTCCGCCGGCGACTGAGGACCGCCGCCACCGGGATGACTGCCGAGGTGGGACCGCCCGAGGTCGTCCTCGAACGCTAACCAAACTGGTTATCATTACAAGGTGGCGATGACGAACGGATACGAGGCCTACGAAGGCGCAGGCGAGCTGCTGCGCGCGCTCTCGGCCCCGATCCGCGTCGCGATCGTCACCGAGCTCGCCGAGGGCGAGCGCTGCGTGCATGAGCTGGTGGAGAAACTTAACGCCCCCCAGCCACTGGTCTCCCAACATCTGCGGGTGCTGCGGGGCGCCGGGGTGGTGCGTGGCTCCCGACGCGGCCGGGAGATCGCCTATTCGCTGGTCGACGAGCACATCGCCCACATCGTCGCCGATGCGATCAGCCACTCACGGGAGGCCAGATGACCACTGGTCGCCGCTCCCCCGTCCTCCGCAACACGAGGCAGCGTAGCGCGGTCAGTGCCCTGCTCAACGAGGTTGAGGGCTTCCACAGCGCCCAGGAGCTGCACGCGATGCTGCGTGAACGGGGTGAACGCATCGGCCTGACAACCGTCTACCGCAACCTGCAGGCGATGGCCGACGCCGGCGAGGTCGATGTGATGCGCCCACCGGGGGGTGACCACCTCTACCGGCGGTGCAGCCAGGGCCACCACCACCATCTGGTCTGCCGCCCCTGCGGCGCAACGGTGGAGGTCGAGGGACCGGCCGTCGAAAAGTGGGCCGCCCGGGTCGCCATGGAGCACGGCTACACCGAGGTCAGCCACACCATGGAGATCTTCGGCACCTGCCCGTCCTGCGCCGCCTGACCCGGAGCGCGCACCGGACCGGCGACCGGCGCCGGTCGCTGAAGCACCGACGGGAGCGGTCGCCGGATCGGCCAGGGACGGACCTCCGGTCAGGCGTCCGGGATACGACGGCGCACGTCGGGGAGAGTGGACGGACCCGGCTGCCACTGCGCCACCCAGGGCAACTCGCTCGACGGCATGAGGACCCCCTCCTCCAGGAAGGCGTAACGTCCCTTCAGGATCCACTTCGCCGCCTTGACATCGGCCCGGTCGGTGTTGTCCCACAATTCAGCGAAGAGCTGCTCTGCCCGCTGGCGTGCCTGGCGGCAGAAGAGGTTGGCCAACTCCAGCCCCTCCGGTCGGCTGGACCGCTCGGCCCGGGCCCGCACGCAGACCGCGGAGATCGCGAGCAGCTCGGCGCCGATGTCGACGATGCGGCCCAGGAACGCCTGCTTGCGCTCCATCTTCCCCTGCCAGCGGGACATGGCGTAGAACGTCGACCGGGCCAGCCTGCGGGAGGCCCGCTCCACATAGCGCAGGTGGCGGGCGAGCGGCCCGAAGCCGCGGTACGCCCACGGGAGCTGGCCACGACCCACGGTCAGGGCCGGCAGCCACCGGGCGTAGAAGGCGCCGGCCCGCATCCCCACGCGAGCCTTGCGGCCGAGCCCGGCGCCCGGGTCGATCAGATCGCCAGCGACCGACAGGTGGGTGTCGACCGCCTCCCGGGCGATCAGCAGATGCATGATCTCGGTGGAGCCCTCGAAGATCCGGTTGATCCGCAGGTCCCGCAGGAGCTGCTCCACCGCGGCCGGCCGCTCACCCCGGGCGGCCAGCGAGTCGGCGGTCTCGTAGCCGCGCCCGCCACGGATCTGGATCAGCTCATCCGCGATCTGCCAGGCCAACTCGCTGGCGTAGAGCTTGACCAGGGCAGCCTCGATCCGGATGTCGTTGCGCTCGTCGTCGGCCAGTAGGCAGGAGAGCTCCAGCATGGCCTCCATGCCGTACGTCGATGCGGCGATGAAGGCCAGTTTCTTCGCCACCGCCTGATGCCGGCCGACCGGCCGGCCCCACTGCACCCGCTCGGCCGCCCACCCGCGAGCCACGTTGAGCGACCACTTCCCCGCGCCTACACACATCGCCGGCAGCGACAGCCGCCCGGTGTTCAACGTGGTCAGTGCGATCTTCAGGCCGCGCCCCTCGCCGCCGATGACGTTCTCCTTCGGCACGAAGACGTCGTGGAAGCGGGTCACGCTGTTCTCCAGGCCGCGCAGGCCGAGGAATTCGTTGCGCCGCTCGACGGTGATGCCCGGCGAATCCCCCTCCACCACGAAGGCCGTGATGCCGCCACGGCGGCCCTCGGTGGGCGGCACCCGGGCCATCACCACCAGCAGGGTGGCGACGGTGCCGTTGGTCGCCCAGAGTTTGACCCCGTTGAGGCGGTATCCGGTGCCGTCGGGGGTCGGCTCGGCGGTGGTCGCCAGCCG
>DASULK010000150.1:0-6072 GCA_036278255.1 Micromonospora sp. | reverse complement strand
TCACCGAGCGCGGCGAGCATGTGCATGGCAGCGAGCATGCCGGTGTCGGCGAACCAGAAGTCACGGAAGTAGTAGTGAGCGGAGTGTTCACCGCCGAAGACCGCGTTCGTCCTGGCCATCTCGGTCTTGATGAACGAGTGGCCGACGCGGCTGCGTACCGGCTGGCCGCCGTTCTCACGGACGATCTCGGGCACCGCGCTCGACGTGATCAGGTTGTGGATGATCGTGGCGCCCGGATATTTGGCCAACTCGCGGGCGGCGACCAGCGCGGTGATTGCCGACGGGGAGACCGGCTCGCCCCGCTCGTCGACCACGAAGCAGCGGTCGGCGTCCCCGTCGAAGGCCAGGCCGAGATCGGCGCCGTGCTCCCGGACGGCCTTCTGCAGGTCGACCAGGTTGGCCGGGTCGAGCGGGTTAGCCTCGTGGTTGGGGAAGGATCCGTCGAGCTCGAAGTAGAGCGGCACGATGGTCAAAGGCAGCTTGTCGAGCGAGGCGTCACCCAGCACCGCGGGAATGGTGTAGCCCCCCATCCCGTTCCCCGCGTCGACCACGACCGTGAGCGGCCGGATCTCCGACAGGTCGACGAGGGTGCGCAGGTGGGCAGCGTAGTCGGCGAGCAGGTCGCGGCGCTCCACCGCACCGTCCTCGTCGCGGCTCGGCGGCGGCACGACGCCGTCGAGCAGTGCCTGGGCCCGTTCCCGGATCTCCGCCAGCCCGCTCTCCTGCCCGATCGGCCGCGCGCCGGCACGGCACAGTTTGATGCCGTTGTATCCGGCGGGGTTGTGACTCGCGGTGAACATCGCTCCGGGCAGATCGAGGGAGCCGGAGGCGTAGTAGAGCAGGTCGGTGGAGGCGAGACCGATCTCGATCACATTCATGCCCTCCGAACGGACGCCAGCCCCGAAGGCTGCGGAGAGCCCCGGCGACGAGTCCCGCATGTCGTGGGCGATGACCGCTGTTTCCTTGCCGTCCCCCGACCCGCGCAGGAGCTGCGCGAAAGCGATGCCCAACGCCTGCGCCGCCCGCTCATCCCACTCGTCGGGAACTTTGCCGCGAACGTCATACGCCTTGACGATCTGGGACAAGTCAGTCAATGCTCTCGCTCCTCACTAAACGGCTGCCAACGGACTGAGCGTATCGGAGCCAGTGCCGGCCGCCCGAGCGATGGCGGTTCCCGTGTCAGTACCTCGATCGGGTGGGAGGCACCCGCGGCAGAAGCAGCGTGGCGTCGCCGCCGCCGCCCGACGGGCCGCCGGGGAACGGCGGCCGCGGCACGGCCCCGCCACCGGGATAATTGCCCCCGCCGGGGTCGTCATTCCCCCGCCGGGAGCGGCGAAGCAGCACCACCAGCAGGGCCGCCCCCATCGCCACCATCGCACCCCCGACCAACATCACCACGGTGCCGATGCCGAAACCGCCGCCCGTGCCCGATGCCGCATCCGCCGGAGACTCGACGGCTCCCGCCGCAGGTGGTGAGGTCGGGTCGTCGATCTCCTCCTCGACCTCCTCGTCGATCGGCTCCTCTGTCGGCTCCGGAGTGGGCGACAGCGAAACCTGGGGTGCCGGCGCCGCCCCCGTTCGACCCACCACCTGTGCGGTGTCGATGGCGCGGCCGACGAGTGCCCCGCGCGCCGTATGCGCCTCGGCCACGATGCTGACCTGCCCGCCCGGGGCGCCGTGGCGGAAGATCACCCGGTAGCGGACGGAGGTGTCCTTGCCCTTGCAGAGCTGGGACTTGTCCGGCACTGTCAGCGCGGTGGCGACCATGCTGTCGCCGCCCGGGGAGGCGGCGACGGGCCGCCACTTGCCGTCGGTCCTGACCTGGATCTCCACCTGGTCCGCCCGCAGGCCGGGCAGCCAGATCCCCAGCCCGGTCCGCACCGAGATGCAGCCGTCGGTGCGCTTGGCGACCGAGACGTTCACCGCCCCGGCCGAACCGCCGGCGCTGAACCTGCCCGGCACCTTGATCTTGACGCGGTCCTCATCCGCCGCCGCCGGCGCCGCAGCACCGACCAGCACGAATCCGAGCACGGTCAGGACCGCGGCCAGCCGCATCGCCCCGCGCCGTACCGACATGCCCACCTCACGACGTCAGACCAATCCGCCGGACAGGCTACTCCACCGCCTCAACGGAGCCGACGGCAAGATCGCTGTCGGCTGATACCGGCCGGCCCCGTACCGCCAGCGCCGCCCGGCACATCCGATCCGCCTGCCGGGTCGTCTCCGGCAGACGGAACCGCGGAGCCAACGCCAGCACCTGCGCACAGGCGTTGTCGAGCGACATCCGGTGCCCGACCGAGACAAAAACCGGCTTCACCCCGTCCCGGGTGCGCAGCACCCGGCCGACCGTCTCCGTACCGTCCCGCAGGGGCGCCCACGCTCCACGGCGCCGCCCGGGCGGCTCCCAGCACCCCACCAACGGCTTCTTCGCCACACCGATGGCCGGCAGCCCCGTGACCACACCCAGGTGGCAGGCGAGCCCGAACCGGCGCGGGTGAGCCAACCCATGACCGTCGCAGACCAGCAGGTCGGGTGCGATGGTCAGCCGCCCGAGCGCGTCAAGCAATGCGGGCAGTTCCCGGAAGGCGAAGAGGCCGGGCACGTAGTCGAAAGCCGCCCGTCCGGTGGAGACGGCGGCGTCAACCACCGCCAGCGTTCGCGGATCGAGGACGACGACGGCTGCGGCAAGCAGATCACTGTCGGCGGCGTACGCCACATCAAGTCCGGCCACCGTCCGAGGTGCCCTCGGGCCCGGCCCCAGCAGATCGACCAGCGGCCGCAAGCGGTCCTGTACGGCCTCCGCCTCAGCAACGGTGCGCGGCTGCATCACCCCTCCCCGGGTTGATCTAGGGCATATTCTCACAGATAGAGATCAACTAGCAGGAATTTTCCCTAGATCAACACTGCGGTGCCGGCGCTCGGTAGCCAACGGCCCGGCTGCACTGGTGCTACAGGTCGACGCCGGTCAGCACCATGACACGCGGGTCGGTGTAGTCGCCCATCGCGCTGCGCACCCCTGCACGGCCGACCCCGCTCCCCTTCACCCCGCCGTACGGCATCTGCTCGGCCCGGTACGACGGCACATCGCCGACGATCACCCCGCCGACCCGGAGCGTCCGGTGCGCGGCGAACGCCGTCTGCAGGCTGTGCGTGAAAACACCGGCCTGCAGCCCGTACGGCGAATCGTTGACCGCGGCGAACGCGGTGGCGTCGTCGCGGACCGGGGCGATCACCAGCACCGGCCCGAACACCTCCTCGCGCCACACCCGAGCCCCCGGCGACACACCGGTCAGCACCGTCGGTGAATAGCTGGCACCGTCGCGCTCGCCACCGACCGCCACCGACCCGCCCGCCGCCACCGCCTCGTCCACCCAGGCCTCGACCCGCCGAGCCGCCGCCTCGTTGATCAGCGGCCCGACGTCGGTCCCCTCGTCGAAGGGGTCGCCGATCCGTAGCGCCTCCACCGCCGCGACCAACCGCGCCAGGAACCCGTCATAGAGCCATTCGTGGACGTAGACCCGCCGCACGGCGATGCCACTCTGCCCGGCCTGGTAGTTGGCGAAGGTCGCGATGCGCTGCGCGGACCAGGTGAAATCCTCGTCCGAGGCCCAGTCGGAGCAGATCACCGCCGCGGCGTTACCCCCCAACTCCAGGGTGACGTGCTTGTCCGGAACGGCGTGCCGGATGCCCGCCCCGACCGATCCGTCACCCGTGAACGACACCACCGGCAGACGCGGGTCGCGCAGCAGCTGCGCGCTCCGGTCGTCAGGCAACGGCAGCACCGAGAACATCCCGGCCGGCAGATCGGCCTCCGCGAGCATCTGACCCAGCGCCAGGGCGGCGAGCGGGGCCGACCGGTCGGGCCGGACCACGATCGGCGCACCGACCGCCAACGCCGGGGCCACCTTGTGGGCGACCGCGTTGAGCGGAAAGGTGAACGGCGTGATGCCGAGGACGGGCCCCTTCGGCACCCGGCGGATCAGTGCCAGCCGACCGGTGCCGGACGGATCGGTATCGAGGCGCTGCACCCCACCGGAGTACCGGCGGGTCTCCTCGGCGCCCCAGCGGAACGTGGAGACCGCCCCGGCCACCTCGGCGCGGGCCCAGCGGAGCGGTTTGCCGCTCTCCCCGGTGATGAGGAAAGCGAGCTCCTCGGCACGTTCCGCGAGGCGATGCGCGACGTGGTCCAGCGCCGCCGCCCGGATGTGGGCCGGCAGGGTCGCGGCGTGGTCGGCCACCCCGGCGGCTGCCGCCACCGCCGCCTCGATCTGGTCGGGGGTGGCATTGCTGGTACGCCCGATCACCCGACCGTCGTACGGGTGCCGGACACTGCACACCTCGGCGCTGCTGGTCGGCCGACCCGCGACGAGAAACGCGACAGGGTCCACACCAGCAGCCTAGAAGCTGCGCCGATCAACGCGGCGGCGGAATCACCCGTAAATGCCCGCGGCGGCCGGTCTGCTGGCCCCCGGGCAGATCGAGGTCGTCGGATCGGGGGGCGGGTCGCGCCGCCTCCCGCACCGCCTCGGCGAGCGCGACCAGGTCGTCGGGGGTGGGCGGGGGCGGCTCGAACTCCCCCTCGTGCCGCACCACCTCCCAGCCACGCGGAGCGGTCAGCCTGCGGGCGTGCGGCTCACAGAGATCGTAGGTGTGCGGCTCGGCGAACGCGATCAACGGGCCCACCACCGCGGTGGACTCGTTGTAGACATACGTCAGCGTCGCGACGGCCGAGCGGGGGCAGCCGTTGCGGGAGCAACGCCGGGGGGACCTCACGGCGGCACCGTACCCTTCCTACCGGCCCCGGCGCGACGCTTGCGGGTGCGACACGCCGAGGAGAGTGATCACAGTATCCCGGAACAGAGAATCTCCCCCCCGTTCCGGTCACCGGGCCGCCGCCGCCGCTGCGCAGGCCAGCGCTAGTCTGGCCTCGCCAAGGCAGAGATTTCACATCCGACGGGGGTTTTCTTGCCCAGTCCTGAGCACCGCCTCCCGAATCCGGGCCGGCGACACCGGCGGGATCGGCACGGCCGCGGGCTACGGGGCCGCCTCGTACCGGCGACCGTCCCCCTCGCCCGTACCAAAGCCGAAATCTTCGACGATCTGGTACTGGACACCGTGGAAACCCTCGAACGCCGATTCGCCAGGGAGTTGGCCACGGTCGAGTTCGCGGTCGAAGAGGTCCCCCCGGAGCTCAATGCCTACGACTCGGATGTGCTGGAGGACGGCACCGTGCCGCTCGCCCGGCTGCTGCCCGGGCGGCCGGGCCGCCAGCAAGTCCCTCCACGCATTGTTCTCTACCGTCGCCCGCTGGAGTTCCGGGCGGTGGACCGGGAGGACCTGGCGGACCTGGTGCACGACGTGATCATCGAACAGGTGGCAAATCTCCTCGGCCTCGATCCGGAGGATCTCACCTGAGAAGACCGAACAGGTGCGCGGGTGGGGCGGCCCCCACCGCCCCACCCGCGCCCTGAATAGCGTGCCGCCTACATCGCTGGGCCGCCTACGTCCGCTGCGCCGCCTCAGGCGGCCCGGCGCCGTAGCTTGCGGCGCTCGCGCTCCGACAATCCACCCCAGATGCCGAACCGTTCGTCCTGGGCAAGTGCGAACTCCAGGCATTCGGCCTGGACGTCGCAGCGCGCGCAGATGCGCTTTGCCTCACGGGTTGAGCCGCCCTTCTCTGGAAAGAACGCCTCCGGATCAGTCTGCGCGCACAATGCCCGCTCATGCCACTCCGGCGCATCTCCGATCAGGTCGGCCACCTCGAGCTGGCCGTCCATCCCATGCCTCCTTATCGCGCACCAGCTACTGCCGGCGCAACCCCCCACGCGGAAGGCGTGTCTTTTGTCGGCGTAACGCCATGTTTGTGGCGCCCCGTTCGAACAACCCCACTGAAATTACACGCGCGTAACACGTGCGCCGTCAAGCCGAACCTGGTAAGTAGGGCAGTTTTCGGGCGCGCCGCCGACGACTCGTCGAGCCGCGGTCCTGCACCCTGCCCTACCGATCGAGACCCCGATGGGTAACGCCCTTATCGGCGAGTCGCGCCAAAAATCACTTCGGCGCGCCGTACAA
>DASULK010000149.1:0-17932 GCA_036278255.1 Micromonospora sp. | reverse complement strand
GTGCCGAAAACCTACCTGTGTGAGGTGTCCGGGCCGTTGCCGCGTGGGGTGGGCCGGCGGCTGCTGGACGGGGTGGAGTTGGCCGACGGGCCGGCGAAGGTCGACCGGTTCCGGGTGATCGACACGGTGGGGCGGACCGCGCTGGTGGAGCTGACCCTGCACGAGGGGCGGAAGCACATTGTGCGGCGGCTGCTCGACGAGGTCGGCCATCCGGTCTCCCGGCTGGTACGGACCGCGATCGGGCCGATCCGCCTCGGTGACCTGCGGCCCGGACGTATCCGCCGGCTGACCAACCCCGAGGTCGCGGCGCTGTTCAAGGCCGTCGGCGAGTAGGGGTGGGGAGGTGGGGCACGGCCCGGGCGGGCATGATGGACCGAGAAGCGGGCACGTCAACGTCGGGTCTGCCCCGATGTCAGGTTTCGGTCGGAATGGGATCCGGCAGGTGGCGAGGAGGAACGGTGGCGCAGGTGGTACGGGCCGGGCGGTGTGTGGTGGCGGTAGATGGGCCGTCCGGTTCGGGTAAGTCGACCGTCTCCCGACGGTTGGCGAGCGCGATCGACGCCCGTTATCTCGATACGGGGGCGATGTACCGGGCGGTCACCTGGGCGGTGCTGCGCGCCGGGGTGGAGCTGCACGACAGCGAGTCGGTCGCGAAGGTGGCCAACGAGGTCGACCTGGAGATCGGCACTGATCCGGCGGAGCCCTGGGTGCGAGCCGACGACACCCCCGTTGACGTGGGGATCCGTGGCCCGGAGGTGACCGCTGCGGTTTCCGCGGTGGCCGCGGTGTCCGCCGTACGGGAACTGCTCGTCGCGATGCAACGTGACCTGATCACCGCAGCCGGCCGGATCGTCGTCGAAGGGCGGGACATCGGGACGGTCGTGGCCCCCGACGCCGACCTGAAGGTCTATCTGACCGCGTCGCCGGCTGCGCGGGCCCGCCGGCGCAGCGCCGAGGACGCCACCGATGTGGAGTTGACCGCCGCCGATCTGGCCCGCCGCGACCGTCTCGACTCCACCCGGGCTGTCGACCCGCTGCGGCAGGCGTCCGACGCGGTCGTGCTCGACACCACCGATCTGGGTATCGACGAGGTCGTCGCCCGGTTGCGGACCATGTTGGACGGGCGGGTGCGGACGTGAGCGACCCGGGTGCGGAGAGCTGGGGGGATGAGGACGGCTGGGTCGAGCTGACCGAGTCGGATGCCGAAACCGAGCCGATCGGGCCGGTACCGGTGGTGGCCGTCGTCGGCCGCCCCAACGTCGGTAAGTCGACGCTGGTCAACCGGCTCATCGGCCGTCGGCAGGCGGTGGTGGAGGACGTGCCGGGCGTGACCCGGGACCGGGTGTCGTACGACGCGCAGTGGTCCGGCCGGCAGTTCACGGTGGTGGACACCGGTGGCTGGGAGCCGGACGCCCGGGACCGGGCCGCCGCCATCGCTGCCCAGGCCGAGAACGCGGTGGCGATGGCCGACGTGGTGCTCTTCGTGGTGGACACCACCGTGGGGGCCACCGACGTTGACGAGGCGGCGGTCCGGATGTTGCGGCGTAGCGCGAAGCCGGTGCTGCTGGTCGCCAATAAGGTTGACAACGCGGCGCTGGAGGCCGAGTCGGCGTCGCTGTGGTCGCTGGGGCTCGGCCAGCCGCACCCGGTCTCCGCTCTGCACGGCCGCGGCACCGGGGACCTGCTTGACGAGGTGCTGGCGGCGCTGCCCGAGCCGCCACCGGTCAGCGAGGCGGGCCCGCGGGGGCCCCGTCGAGTCGCCCTGGTCGGTCGCCCCAACGTCGGCAAGTCCAGCCTGCTCAACCGGCTTGTCGGGGAGGAGCGGGTGGTGGTTGACGCGGTCCCCGGCACCACGGTCGATCCGGTGGACAGCCTGGCCGAGATCGGCGGCGAGACCTGGCGGCTGGTGGACACGGCCGGGCTGCGTAAGCGGGTGGGGCAGGCCAGCGGCACCGAGTATTACGCGAGCCTGCGGACCGCCGCCGCGATCGAAGCGGCCGAGGTGGCGGTTGTGCTGCTGGATGCCAGCGAGCCGATCAGCGAACAGGATCAGCGCATCCTGTCGATGGTGGTTGAGGCGGGCCGGGCGTTAGTGATCGCCTTCAACAAGTGGGACCTGGTTGATGCGGACCGCCGCTACTACCTGGAGAGGGAGATCGACCGGGAGCTGCGCCGGGTCACCTGGGCGCTGCGGGTCAACGTGTCGGCGAAGACCGGCCGGGCGGTCGACAAGCTGGCGACGGCGCTGCATACCGCGTTGGCGAGCTGGGAGAAGCGGGTGCCGACCGGTTACCTGAACCAGTGGATGACCGACCTGGTGCAGGCCACGCCGCACCCGGTGCGGGGCGGGCGTGCCCCCAGGGTGCTCTTCGCCACCCAGGCAGGTACCTGTCCGCCGCGTTTCGTGCTCTTCACCACCGGCCCCCTGGATCCCGGCTATCAGCGTTTCGTGGAGCGGAAGCTGCGGGAGGAGTTCGGGTTCGCCGGCAGTCCGGTCGAGGTGTCGGTGCGCCCGCGGAAGCAGACCGGCCCGGGCGGTCGGGGCAAAGCCCACGGCTAACCCTCGCCCACTCAACGCCCCCTCAGCATCGCGTGTTGATCATGAAGCTATCGCCAAATTTCCACCTGATTTCGGGGACAACTTCATGATCATCGCCAAGGGGGCCGGCGGATGGCATGCTGCCGGGTAGCCGCCTGGCCGAAGGGAGGGGTCGGTGCGCGAGGATTCGCCGCGCTGGGAGCAGATGAACCGCAGCTCCCACGCTCACGAGCAGGACGGGCTGCGCGAGCTGGCCAGCTATCTGCCGGACGCGGATCCTTACCACGTCTGGGCGAACGTCGAGTTCGTCGGCACGGACGGCTCGATCAACGAGGTCGACGCCCTGGTACTCACCCCGAGCGGCCTGTTCCTGCTGGAACTCAAGCACTGGCAGGGGGAGATCTGCGGTGATGGCAGCCAGTGGCTGCGGCGACTCCCGAACTCCCGACTGATCCCTGAGGACAATCCGTACATCCTCGCCAACCGCAAGGCGAAGCGGCTGGCCAGCCTCATCCGGCACTACGCCCGGCAGCAGCGCCGGAAGGGGCAGGCCCCGTACATCGGTGCGGCGGTCTTCCTGCACGCCCGCAACATGCGGGCCGACCTCGACGCGATCGGCCGCCAGCAGGTGTACGGCCTCGACGGGCACGACTCCGGGCTGCCCAGCCTGAAGGAGCTACTCTTCGCCCGGCCACGCAACCCGGAACACCTGGTGGACGCGGAGCGGGCCCGGCAGATCGTCGAATTGATGCGAGGGGCGAAGTTCCGCCCATCGGTAGCGGACCGCAAAGTCGGGCAGCTGCTGCTGTATCCGCGATCGTTTGCCGAGGGGATCGGCTGGCAGGATTACCTCGCCGGGCACGCGCTGGACACCTCGCTGGTGCGTCGGGTGCGCTTCTACCTCACCAGCCGGGCTGCCGAGGATGAGGTGCCGGCGATTCGTCGGGCCGCCGAGCGCGAATTCCGCCTGCTCCAGGGTATCCATCACCCCGGCATCGCCCGCGCGCACGATCTGGTCGAGCACCCGTGGGGCCCGGCGGTCGTTTTCGACCACGAGCAGGAGTGGGTACGCCTCGACCAGTGGCTGGCACGCCGTGGGGAGCGGCTGACCTTGGCTCAGCGGCTGCAACTGGTGCAGGACCTCGCCGAGATCATCGACCACGCCCACTCCCGTCGTCTGGCCCACCGGGCGCTCTCCCCCCGGGCCATCTTCGTCTCCGATCCGGAAGGCCCCCGCCCGTCGCTGGTGGTCACCGACTGGCAGACCGGGGGCCGGCTGGCCAGCGCCACCCAGTTGACCCGGTTGAGCTCCTCGGCGGACCCCGCCAGTTTGGAGCTCTTCTTCGACGATGAGGTGCGCTGCTATCAGGCCCCGGGGGCGACCACCGCATCCCGTCTGCCCGGGCACCAGCTCGACGTCTTCTCCGTCGGGGCGCTGGCCTACCGGATCTTCACGGGGAGCGCGCCGGCGGCCACCCCCGAGGAGCTGGTGAGCGCGGTCCGCGACAGCGGCCTACGCCTCGATGCGGTGGCGGACGGCATGCCGTACGGCCTGGTGGAGATGGTCTACGACGCTACCCGCGGCGACCCGGCGCAGCGTCTGCCGAATGTGGCCGCCCTGCGCAGCCGGCTGGAGACGGTGTGGGACGAGCTAACCGCACCCGAACCGGAGCCGGTGATCGATCCGCTGGAGGCCCGGAAGGGTGAGGTGCTCGATGGCGGGCTGACGGTGGTACGCCGCCTTGGGGCGGGCGCCACCGCGGTCGCGCTGCTGGTGGCCGAGCCGAACGGCGACGGCGGCGGGCGGGAACTGGTGCTCAAGGTCGCCCGCGACGAGCGGCACAGCCAACGGCTCACCGCCGAGGCCCGGACGCTGGAGCGGTTGAAGTATCCCTTGGTGGCCGCGCTAGTCAGGCAGGTGGACGTCGCCGGCCGTACCGCACTGCTGATGGAGAGTGCGGGGCGACGCACCCTCGCCGAGGAGTTGCAGGAGGGGCGGCTCGCCCTCGACCTGCTGGAGCGGTACGGGCGCGATCTGCTGGAGATCGTCGACTACCTCGACGGCCAAGGGGTGTGGCACCGCGACATCAAGCCCGCTAACCTGGCGTCCCGCCCCCGCCCCAAGGACAAGCAACCGCACCTCTGCGTCTTCGACTTCTCGCTCTCGGCCACGCCGGCCGATCAGCTCTCCGCCGGTACGGTGCCGTACCTGGACCCATTCCTTGGACCGCCGCGGCGGCTGCGCTACGACGCGGCGGCGGAGCGGTTCGCTGCCGCCGTCACCCTGTACGAGATGGCGACCGGCACGCTGCCCCGCTGGGGGGACAACGCGAATCCGGCGGCGGTCAGTGACGAGGTGGCACTCGATCCGGCGGTCTTCGATCCGGCGGTCGCCGACCGGATGGTCGACTTCTTCGCCCGCGCGTTGGCCCGGGACGCGGCTCAGCGTTTCGACACCGTTGACGAGATGACCGACGCCTGGCGGGCGATCTTCCAGCAGATCCCGCAGCAGCGGTCGGAGCCGGTCGGTGTGGTGCCGGCGGTGGCGGAGCTGACCCGTGACTCCCCGCTGGACGCCACCGAGCTGACCGCCCGGGCCCGCTCGGCGCTGGAGCGCCTCGGCCTGCACACGGTGAAGGATCTGCTCGATGCCGAACCGTCCGCCCTCACCCGCGCCAAGGGCGTACCGGACGCCACCCGCAAGGAGATCCTCGTCCAGTCGCGGATGCTGCGTGCCCTGCTGCCCGACGAGCCCCAGCCGGCCGACCAGCCGCTCGCCCAAGGGGTGGAGGCGCTCAGCGCGATCCTGCTGCCGGAGGCGACGACGCGGAACCGCCGGACGCGGGAGACGCTCGCCGTGCTGCTGGGGCAGGCCCCGGGCGATGACGGGGCCTTCCTGTGTTGGCCGACGCAGAGTGAGGTCGCCCGTGCCACCGGCCAGACCCAGCCGCAGATCTCCAACCCGCTCCGGCGGCAGGTACGGGACTGGCTGGCCGACCCGGCGTTGGCTGCGGTCCGCGACGAGATCGTGGCTCTGCTCGACACTCGGGGCGCGGTGATGTCCGGTGAGGAGCTGGCCGAGGCGTTGATCGCCGCCCGCGGTTCCTACACCCCGGAGCCGAAACGGTTGCCGCAGGCGATCGGCCTGGTCCGGGCGGCGGTCGAGGCGGAGCTGATCCGCGGCGGCGACGCCCGGCTGGCCATCCAACGCTTCCGCACCTGCGACACCGTGCTGATCGGCCGTGAGCCGGACGATCCGACGGCGACCACCACCGCTGTCGACCTGCTCGGCTACGTGGTGCGCCTGGGCCGCCGCGCTGCCGATCTGGTTAACGCGGATCCGCTACCGACCCGGCAACGGGCGGTCGAGGAGCTCCGCACGCTGCCCGTACCGGCGGGCATGCCGCTGCTGGGCGACCTGCGGCTGCTGCAGTTGGCCGCCAGCGGCAGTGGCGGCGTCGCAGACGTCAACACCCAGGGGCAGCTCTACCCGGTTGGAATGCCCGCCGTCCGGGCGCTGCGCATGGCGATGGGAAGTCTGATCGGGCAGACGCTCAGCCCGGAGAAGGTACGGGAGCGGGTGCGTACCCGGTTTCCCCGCGCCCGGCTGCTGCCCGGCCGCCCCGACCTGGACGACCTGCTGCGTGCCAGCGACCTGCGACTGGTTTGGCACGAGAACCTGCAGAAGTACGCCCCGGAGACGCTCTCGTCGTCGATGACCGGCACCCGCACGGTGACCACTCTCGCGCCGTTGCTCGGCCCGGCGGCAGCTGACGAGGTGGACGCCAAACTGGCCGGCGTCATCGACCGGCGCGGGTTTCTGGTGGTGCTCGCACCGATTCGGCAGCTCGGCCCGGCCCGGCGGGCTCTGCTGCAGCGCTTGGGGCTGGCCGAGGTGAACGTCACCGGGATTCTCCTGGAGCGGCTTCGGGCGCTGGGCTTCCCGTGGGAGGCGATCATCGCCGCCGACAGCGGGGTCCCGACCGATGCGGACTTCCGCAGTCTGGTCGATCTGGTACGCCACCATGTCGTGCCGGCGATCGAAGCGGCGCTGGCCGACACCGACCGTCCGGTGCTGATCACCGAGGCGGCGCCGCTGGCCCGCTACGACCAACTGGGGGTGATCCGGGAGTTGGCGGATCCGACCCGGCCCCGCCCGGCGGCCCGCCTGCTGCTGGTACCGGCCCGTCGACCCGACCCGGCGTTGCTCGACGATGTGCAGCTGCCGCTGACCGCCCCGGCCGGCCAGTCGCTCTGGCTACCCGACTCCTGGCTCACCCCGGCCGCGCATGCCAACTGAGCGCGGCCGCAGTAGATCGCGGGTACCGAATTCCCCCGGCGCCGATGCCTGCGAGAAGGCCGGTGGCGCGTCGGATCCTACGTCCGCGGCTCGGGCAGGGAGCGCAGCAGCCGCAGCACCAGCGCGCCGAGCAGATAGCTGAGCAGGGCAGCAGTGGGGAGGCCGACGAGGTAGGCGCCCTGTTTCGGGGCCATGGCGTTGCTGGCCAGTCCGACCACGGTCGCGCCGAAAGCCACGATGATGAGCGTGGCGCGCAGCCCCGGCCGGTTCAGCAGGGCGGCCAGCCCGGCCGGTAGCCACCGGGGTCGGGTTTCCGGGCGGACGTCTCGGTGTGTTTCGAATCGGGCGAAGATCGCCACCAACGGGGCCAGGACGATGCTCAGCATCAGCAGCCAGGGCACCCGCCAGAGCAGCCAGGCAGCGGAGCCGACCGGTGCGGTGGGCAGCAGGCCCACCTGGTCCAGGCCGCCGACCAGCAGCAGTACAGCGCTGATGTGCCAAAGAAAGACGGTCAGGACGACCGCGTTCGCCGCGACCACCAGCCGCCAGGGGCGGGGCCGGTGCAGCCAGTGGTTGGCCCGGTTGCGCAGCAGCAGGATCAGCCCGAGCTGGGCGGTGGCCAGCGCGAGCAGCGCCAGCGACGGCGGGGACATGTTGTGGATCCGCTCCCCGGGTATGTTGATCATGCTCACCGGGTATGGGCCGGCCACCGTCGCCAACAGCAGCCCAGCCAGACCAACCAGCAGCAGCGGCACGCCCACCCGGGGCCGGGCCGGTAGTCGGCCGTCCTGCCAGGCGAAGCCCGCCTGGTGCACGGCCAGCCAGCCGAAGAGGTAGTTGCCGGTGGCGAGCCCACCGGGATCACCGGCCGCTCCCCGGAATCGGGCGAAATCGCCGAGGGCGACCAGCCCCAGCAGCACCAGCGGTACGGCGAGGCCGAACCGCTGGTGCAGGGCGTACATGATCGGGGTCAGGAGCACCATGGCGAGGTAGGCCGCCAGGAACCACAGCGGGATCGACGCGAACCAGACGACGAGGTGTATCCGCTCGGGCACGGCGCCGAGCAGCCGCGCCGCCAGCCCGGCCGTGGCCAACGCCACCAGCAGGACGGTGGTGGGCCGGATCAGCCGGGCGCTGCGGTGCAGCAGCCATCCGGTCGCGTCGCCGCCGCCTTGGCGGTGGCGGATCAGCGAGGCCGCGTTGGAGTACCCGCCAACGAGGAAGAAGACCGGCATGACCTGGACCAGCCAGGTGAGTGGGTGCGCCCAGGGCAGCTCGGGCAGCGCTGAATGGCCGGTGAGCTGTCCCCGTTGGTCGTAGCCGATGTCGATGACCAGCCAGTGGCCGAGGACGACCACCGTGATGGACACGGCGCGGAGCAGGTCGACGACGCGTTCCCGCGAGGCCGGTGTCTGGTCGGCGAGTTGCCGCACACGGCGCATGGTGCCAGCGTAAGCGCACGCGGGCGATGAGGAAGCGTGAAGTGGGCCTGACGGGGTAGGAATCGTCATGGACCCGGTCCAGGTGCGCAACCTGCGCGTCCGCCCCGACCTGCTCTACGTCGCCAGCGGCTGGAGCACGCTGGTGACGGATGTGCGTGGCCGCATCACGCCGCAGGACCCGCAGGGGTTCTACGCCCAGAACACCCGGGTGCTGAGCCGGGAAAACATCACCGTCAACGGGCGCGAGCCGGTCGCTTT
Source organism: Micromonospora sp. (assembly GCA_036278255.1). GTDB lineage: Bacteria > Actinomycetota > Actinomycetes > Mycobacteriales > Micromonosporaceae > DASULK01. Next base: position 9,393 of record DASULK010000149.1, on the reverse strand, counting down.
CTGCACCGCCGACGTGGGCGCGCATGCCCAGCTGTCGTACGCGGAACTCGGTGACGGTGAGGTGTTGCCGTCACGGGCGCTCTATCTGTTGCTGGAGCGGTTCGTGGGGGAGGGGCTGCGGACCCGGCTGACCGTGCTCAGCTACGCCGACGTGCCCTTCCCGCTGAGCCTGGGGCTGGAGTTCGCCGGTGACTTCGCCGACGTCAGCGAGGCCGAGTCCGGTCACCGCCGACAGTGGGCGGAGGTCGAGGCAGCGTGGCACTCCGATGCGGGGGAGCTACGCCTGCGCTACCTGCATGAGCGGATGGACCGGGCGGTGGCGATCCGGGTGCTCTCCCCGGCCCCGGTGACCTTCACCGACCCGGCGATTGCCGTCGATCTTGAGGTGGCTCCGCACGGGTCGAGCGTCGTCGAGTTCGTCGTCGAGCCGGTCTTCGACGGGCGTCGCCTGCCCGCGCCACCAGCCACCTACACCGAGCCGGAGGATTCGGCGGCCCGGGCCCGCGCCGTGCTCACCCGCGAGTTGAGTGGGCTGCGCAGCAGCAACCTCACCGTCGCGGCCGCCTGGCGTACCGCGGTTGACGACCTGGCCAGCCTGCCGTTGGGGGAGCCTCCGGGTCCGGCTTCCCCCCTGGCAGGCCTCCCGATCTATCAGCAATTCTTCGGCCGTGACACCTTGACGGTCTCGTGGCAGGCGCTCCTGGCGGGGCCGACCATGTTGCGGGACAGCCTACGGCTCAACGCCGCCAACATCGGCCAACGGATCGACGACTGGCGGGACGAGGAGCCGGGCAAGTTGCTGCACCAGGCCGGCCGGGGGCCGGTGTCCCTGCTCGGGCTCGATCCGTTTGCCGGCTACTACGGCGACTGGGCGACCGGCCCGGATTTTCTGGTTTTCCTCGGTCAGTATCTCGCCTGGACCGGAGATCTGGAGACCGTCCGGGAGTTGCTGCCGACCGCGCACCGGGTGGTCGGATGGCTCGACCGGTACGGCGATCTTGACGGAGACGGTTTCCTGGAGTACCACTGCCGCTCGCCCGACGGGGTGCGTAACCAGGGGTGGAAGGATTCGGATACGGCGGTCGTCGACGAGCACGGGCGCATCGTGGACAACCCGATCGCGACCAGTGAACTTCAGGGCTACTGGTACGCGGCGCTGCGGCACGGCGCCCTGGCGTTCGCCGCGGGCGGCGAGACCGCCTTCGCCGCCCGGCTCGTCGCCCGCGCCGCCGCGCTGCGGCGGCGTTTCCATCGCGCCTACTGGATGCCGGAGCTGAACAGCTACGCGATGGCGCTGGGGCCGGACAAACGGCCGGTACGTTCGATCACCTCGAATGACGGGCATTTGCTCGCCACCGGTATCGTCCCAGGCTGGGCCGCTCGTGCCGTGGCCCGTCGGCTGCTTGAACCCGACATGTTCAGCGGATGGGGAATCCGGACGTTGTCGGCGGATCATCCGGCCTACAACCCGTTCAGTTACCACCGGGGGAGCGTCTGGCCGGTCGAGGCCGGCACGATCGGGCTCGGTCTGGCGCGTTACGGCTGCCGGTCGGAGTTGCACCGGGTCGCGGAGGGGATGTTCGCCGCGGCCGGGTTGTTCGAGGGGCACCGCCTCCCCGAGGTGCTCAGTGGATTGCCCCGCGACTCCGCGTATCCGTACCCCGGCATCTACCCGGATTCGTGCTCGCCGCAGGCCTGGTCGGCCAGCACGATCGTGGCGTTGGTCCAGGCACTGCTCGTCCTCCGCCCGGCCGCTCCGCTGCGGGCGATCGTGCTCGATCCGATGCTGCCGGAGTGGCTGCCCGACCTCGTGCTGGAGGGGGTGCAGGTCGGTGAGGCGCGATTCGACCTCGCGGTGCGGCGCGGGCGTGGTGGGCGAGCCAAGCTGAGCACCCGCGGTGACCGGATCAGGATCTTCCGGCGGTCGACGCTGCAGTCGCGGGGGCGTGGCCGACGGTAGTCACCGTCTGTTCATCCTCTGTGTCCCGTGGAAGAATTTTGGGTGTGGGTGGCGGCACGGCGTCGCCACTCCCTTCGCGTTTCCGGTGCGTAACGGTTCGGCCATCGGTATTGCTGAGGAGCGCCGAGTCCGTAAGAATCCTTCAACACTGCGATGAAAACTGAAGACATTCAACTATCCCCCGCCTCAGTAGCGGGTGCCGCCCGCAGGTGCCCGCAGAAACCGGACCCGAGGAGAATCCCATGAACAGGCGCGAACTGCTCCGACGCACGGCGGCCGCCGGCATGATGGCGACTCCCGCGGTGGGCCTGCTGGCCGGCTGTGCCACCGGCGGTGACAGCGGGAAGAACACCGAGGAGAACCGGGGCAAGAAGACCGCGGAGAACCCCTTCGGTGTCAGGGAGGATGCCCCGCTCGAGGTGGTCATCTTCAACGGTGGCTTCGGCGAGGAGTACGCCAAGGCGCACCAGGCGATGTACAACAAGAAGCACCCGAAGACGAAGATCAAGCACGAGGCGACGCAGGAGATCAGCAAGACCCTGCAGCCGCGCTTCGTCGACGGAACCCCGCCGGACGTGGTCAACAACTCCGGCGCCGGCCAGATCGACTTCAACGGCCTGGTCTCGCAGAACGCCCTCGCAGACCTCGGCGAGCTGCTCGATGCCCCCAGCCTCGACGTCGAGGGCAAGACGGTCCGGGAGACGTTGCTGCCCGGCGCGGTCGAGGTGGGCTCCTACGACGGCAAGTTCATGGTGATGAATTACACCTACACCGTGTACGGCATCTGGTACTCCACCAAGCTCTTCACCGAGAAGGGCTGGGAGTACCCGAAGACGTGGGACGACCACATCGCACTCTGTAAGCAGATCAAGGCCGCCGGCATCGCCCCCTGGACGTACCAGGGCAAGCATCCCCGCTACATGAGCTGGCCGGTCATCGCCACCGCCATCAAGTTCGGCGGCCACGAGGTGGCGAAGGCGATCGACAACCTGGAGCCGAACGCCTGGAAGTCCGACGCCATGAAGGCGGCGGCGGAAGCTTGGCACCAGATCGTCAAGGACGGCTACATCATGCAGGGCTCGCCCGGCTTGGACCACGTGCAGGCGCAGACGGCGTGGTGCCAGGGCAAGGCGGCCTTCATCTCCTGCGGATCCTGGCTGGAGAGCGAGCAGAAGGAGGTCACGCCCGAAGGCTTCAACATGGCGCTGGCCCCGACGCCGAGCCTCGGCGCCAGCGACAAACTGCCCTTCGAGGCCATCCGGGGCACCGCCGGTGAGCCGTTCATCGTGCCGGCCAAGGCCAAGAATGTGGCCGGCGGCCTGGAGTACCTCCGCGTCATGCTCTCGAAGGAGGGCGCGAAGGACTTCACGCAGAAGGTCTCCAGCCTGACCGTGGTCGCCGGTTCGACCGAGGGGGTGGAGCTGCCGTTCGGTCTGAACAGTGTGTCGCAGGCGCTGAACGCCTCGGGCAGCAACGGATTCAACTGGGTCTACAACAACTACTACCGGAAGCTGGAGCGCGAACTCGTCGACGCGGCCTGCGGCGAATTCTTCAGCGGCCGGGTCGGCCCGGCGGAGTTCCTCGACATGTGCCAGAAGGGCGCCGACGAGATCGCGGCTGACGACTCCATCAAGCAGTACAAGCGCTCGTAGTTGGACGTGTTGTCGGGGCCGGCCCCGCGGGGCCGGCCCCGACAATGCGGGTTTTCTCGAACCGGTCGCCCGAGCAGGATCTGATTTGTGAGATACGGCAAGTACCCTCTCATCGTCACGTTTCTTCTGCCGCCCCTGCTGCTCTACGGCATCTTCGTGCTTTCGCCCTATGCGCAGGCGTTCTACATCTCCACCACCGACTGGGGCGGTTTCACACCGGACTTCAACGACGTGGGACTGCGCAACTTCGCACGGCTGTTGCAGGACGCGCGGATCTGGAACGCGATCAAGAACAACGTGATCCTGCTGGCTGTCCTGCCGGTGCTGACGATCGGGTTGGGCCTCTTCTTCTCCGCCATGCTCAACATGGGTGGACGTAGGGACCGCGCCGGCGTGGTCGGGGTGCGTGGTAGCGGCGTCTACCGGCTGGTCTACTTCTTCCCCCAGGTCCTCTCCGTGGTGATCATCGCGCTGATGTGGCGGGAGATGTACCACCCGAACAGCGGGCTGATCAACGGTGGATTGCGGGCCATCGGTCTGGAAGGGCTGGCCGCCACCTGGCTCGGTGATCCCCGGACCGCCTTCTGGTGCGTGCTGGTCGCGATGGTCTGGAGCAATGTCGGCTTCTACGTGGTGCTCTTCAGCGCCGCCATGGCGGCCATCCCGCGGGACATCTACGAGGCGGTCATGCTGGACGGGGCGTCCCGCGTCGTCACCCTCTTCAAGGTCACCATCCCGCTGCTCTGGGACACGGTCCAGGTCGCCTGGATCTACCTGGCCATCGCCGCCCTGGACGGCTTCATCCTCATCCAGTTGATGACCGACGGCGGGCCCAACTACTCCTCCGACGTCGTCGGATTGCGGATGTACAACACCGCCTTCGGCGATAACAAGTTCGGCTACGCCTCGGCGATCGGCGTGGTGATGTTCTTCATGACCTTGTCGGTGGCAGTGCTTGCGCTGCGCGTGGGCCGCCGGGAACGGATCGAGTACTCATGACCACCCTGGACCGCGTCGCCCCCGAGGCCTCCGCCCCTGCCTCCGCTACCGGCTCCGCCGGCCGCGGCCCGCGCACGGAACTCGGTGTCGCCAACGTCTTCTCCCACGTCTCGCTGTTGCTGTGGGGGATGCTGACGGTCTTCCCCCTGCTCTGGGTGCTGATCAGCTCGTTCAAGAGCGACAAGGAGATCCTCAGCGATCCGTGGAACCTACCGGAGACGCTGCAGGTCGAGAACTGGGCCCGAGCCTGGACCGAGGCGCGCATCGGCCAGTACTTCCTCAACAGCGGCATCGTCGTCGCCGGCTCGTTGAGCTTGACCATGCTGATGGGGGCGACAGCCGCCTACGTCTTCGCCCGTTACGAGTTCTTCGGCCGGCAGTTCCTCTACTACCTTTTCGTCGGCGGGATGATGTTCCCGGTCTTCCTGGCGCTGGTGCCGCTCTTTTTCGTGGTGCGGAATCTGGGCCTGCTCAACACTTGGGCCGGCCTGATCCTGGTCTACGCCGCCTATTCGCTGCCCTTCACCATCTTCTTCCTCACCGCCTTCTTCCGCACCTTGCCGACCACGGTTGCCGAGGCGGCGTTGATCGACGGCTGCGGGCACTTCCGGCTCTTCTTCCAGGTCATGCTGCCGATGGCAAAGCCCGGCCTGATCAGCATCGCTATCTTCAACTTCCTCAACCACTGGAACCAGTTCATCCTGCCGCTGGTGCTGATGCAGGGCGACAAATCCAAGTGGGTGCTCGCCCAGGGGCTGAGGGACCTGGCGGTCAACCAGGGCTACCAGGCCGACTACAGTGGGCTGTTTGCGGGTCTGACCATCGGGATGCTGCCCGTGCTGGGCGTCTACATCCTCTTCCAGCGCCAGATCCAGACCGGTCTCACCGCCGGCCAGCTCAAATAGACCGCGCCCTCCTTCCCGTCGATCAAGGAGTTGTGGTCGTGCTTTGATCTTCGGTTACAACCAAGGTCCTTGATCGACGGGGAAGTCCTTGATCGACGGTGGCGGCGGTCGGTGGCGATGCAGCGGGGCCGGTGGCGGCGGTCAGGGGTGCGTTCGGCCAAGCAGGCGGGCGTGCAGCAGGGCCGCATCGGTGACGTCGGGTAGGGCACGGGCAGCGAGCCAGGCGGCGCCCATCGCGCCGTCACCGGCGGGGAACAGCGGCGCGTGCGGCCACCGGCCATGAAGGATCTTCCGGACCGCGGCCGCGAGCGGGGTGCCGTCGGTGAGCAGTCCGCCGGCAAGGACGATCGGGGTCTCCGTGTCGTCGTCCCGGATCCGCGTCACGCTCTCCGACAGCTGCTCCGCAGCCGACGCGATGATCGACAGGGCCGCTTCATCGCCCGCGTCGTAGGCGCGCATCACCAGCGGGGCCAGTGCGGCCAGTTCGACCGGGGGGCGGCGGGTCACCACCTGGACGAGCGTGTCAACGGTCTGCCTCGGTGCGGCGGGTGGAGACGGCGAACCGAGCAGTGCAGTGAGAACCAACTGTGCTAGTCGAGTGGGATCACGGTGACGATCGAGGTCTGCCAAAGTGGCCCGTACCGCCGCCCGGCCGAGCCAGAATCCGGAACCGGCGTCGCCCAGCAGCCAGCCATGCCCGTCGGCGATCCGACCCAGTAGGAGGCCGCGGACCTCGGCGGCGATCGCCCCGGTGCCGGCGATGAGGACCGTGCCGTTCAGCGCATCGGTGGCGGAGGCGTAGGCCACGAGCGCATCACCGACCAGCATGTACGGGCAGCGGAGGCCGACCTCGCGCCACACCCGATCGAAGGCGGCACGACCGGCGGGGTCAGCGGTCAGGCGCCCTGCCCCGGCCAGACCGATCGTGCCGGCCCGGACCCGGCTCGGGTCCACCGTGGCCAGGGCGTCCGACAGGGCCGAGCGAAGCTGCACCACGGCGGCCTGGGCGCCGTGGCTGGTGGGGTTCCCGCCACCCGCGCGCCCGGCCCCCCGCGGTTCGCCGTCCAGAGAAGCGACCGCGACCCGGGTCGCGGTGCCGCCGACATCCAGTCCAATCACCAGTGCTTCCGACATCAGATGCGGCTCGCTTCCACTATCGACCGGTCGGATCAATGGTGATCGTCCCTGGGCCGGAAGGGCAAGATCCGGCGCTCGGAAGGCGGCATCCATGGATAACAGTTTGAAAACTTCATTCATCAGCTTGACAACCGGGCTGGATAGTAAGAAATTTTACCGATAACAGTTAAGAGTCCTTCCTGAATGAAGGGGTGGCTGGTGATCGAGCGCAAGGTGGAGACCGGAGCGGTTCCGCCGGCCGCAGAGAGCGTCCTGGCGCGGGTCCGGTCCCGGCTGCCCGAGTTCACCGGAGCCCTGCGCCGGGTTGCCGAGCAGGTACTCAACGACCCCGCGGGTGCCGCTCGTGCCACCATCGTCGAACTCGCCGAACGGAGCCACACCTCCCCGGCGACGGTGACCCGATTCTGTCGGGCCATGGGCTTCTCGGGCTATGCAGATCTCCGCCTCGGCATCGCGGCGGAGGTCGGCCGCGTCCGCTCCGCCGGGTGGACGGTGGACATCGGCCGGGAGATTCAGCCGGATGACCCTCTGGGCCGGGTGCTGGAACAGGTCATGGCGGCGGACACCCAGGCGATGCAGGACACCGCCGCGCTCCTCGACCTCGGTGAGGTCGGGCGGGCGGCCGAGGCGATCGCCCGTGCCCGACGGGTCAACATCTTCGGCGCCAGCGGCAGCGCTCTGGTCGGGGAGGAGATGCAGTTCAGCCTGAACCGCATCGGTGTGGCCGCCTGGGCCTGGGCGGACGTCCACAACGGACTGGTCGCCGCCGCCCTGCAGCACCCCGGTGACGTGGCACTGGGGATCTCCCACACCGGCCAGACCCGGGAGACGATTGAGGTGCTGGCCGAGGCGGGCAGCGGCGGCGCCACCACGATCGCCTTGACCAGCTTCCCGCGGTCACCCCTGGCGGGGCTGGCAGACATCGTGCTGCTCACCGCGGCGCAGTCGACCACCTTCCGGCCCGATGGGCTCTCCGCCCGCCACCCGCAACTCGTCGTGCTCGACCTGCTCTATATCGCCGTCGCTCAACGTACCTATCAGCGCGCTCACGCCGCGTTCCAGCGCACCGCCCAGGCGGTGGACGGACATAAGTCCACAAAGGAGGCGCGTTCCCCCTGATCGATCTGCATCGCGCCCACCACCTACTACGTCCAAACTCGATAAGGAGATGAAAATGCCCGAAACTCCCGACAGCACGTCGCACCTCAACCGCCGGACCGTACTGCGCCGGGCAGCGGTCGCTGGTCTGCTCGCCACCCCGGCCGCCGGTCTGCTCACCGCCTGCGCCGGAAGCACGCCAGAAAAGACGAACGCCGGCGGCGGCGAGAAGAGCAAGGACAACCCCTTCGGCGTCAAGGAGGACAGCGCCGTCAAGGTCGTCATCTTCAACGGCGGCCTGGGCGACCAGTGGGCCAAGGAAGACAAGGTCACCTTCAACAAGAAGTGGCCGAACATCACGGTCAACATGAGCTCGACTCAGAAGATCAAGACCGAAGAGCAGCCGAAAATGGCGACGCAGCCCAGCGATCTGATCATGAACTCCGGCGCTGACGAGATGGAACTCAGCACGCTGATCAACGAAGGTGCCATCGCGCCGCTGGACGACCTGCTCACCGCCCCCGCCTGGGACAGCGAGGGCACGGTCGCAGACTCGCTGCTGCCCGGCACCGTCAGCGACGGCACATTCCAGGGCAAGTTCTACAAGGTGAACATCGCATTCACGGTCTGGGGAAACTGGTACAACGGCGCCCTGTTCCAGAGGGAGGGCTGGCAGGCGCCCACAACCTGGGACGAGTTCTTCGCCCTCGCGCCAAAGATCAAGGCGAAGGGCATCGCGCCGTACGTGCACGACGCCGTGCACGGCTACTACCCGCGGTGGGCGCTCATGGCGGGGATCTGGAAGTCCGCGGGCAAGCAGGCGGTCGTCGACATCGACAACCTCAAGGACAATGCGTGGAAGGCCGACGGCGTCCTCGCGGCACTTGAGCCGTGGGAGAAGCTCGTGAAGGACAAGCTGCTCCTCCCGGGGCAGCTCGACCACACCCAGTCGCAGCAGGCCTGGCTCGACGGCAAGGCGGCGTTCATCCAGGTCGGCACGTGGCTGAAGAACGAGATGGCCGCCACCATTCCGCCAGGCTTCGAGCTGACGCTGTCGGACTACTGGAGCCTCGGTGCCAACGACAAGGCGCCGCAGGATGTTTTCGCCAGCTCCGGTGAGGGCTTCGTGGTGCCGAGCAAGGCCCCCAACAAGGAGGCCGCGAAGGAGTTCCTTCGCGCGGTGCTGTCGAAGGAGGGCTCGGCCAGGTTCGCCGAGCTGACCAAGTCGCTCGCCTCCACCAAAGGCTCCGGCGACAACGTGCAGGACTCCGCACTGGCCAGCGCGAACGCGGTCATGAAGAACGCCAAGGACCTGATCTCAATCAAGTTCTGGGACTTCTACGCCGACATGGACAAGGAGAGCCAGAACCTGTCCGAGGAGCTGATGGCCGGACGGCTCACCGCGCAGCAGTTTGTCGACAAGATGCAGGCGGTAGCCGACAAGGTCGCCAAGGACGATTCGATCAAGAAGCAGACCCGGACCAGCTAGCCAGCCCGGAGAGTGAGTGACCATGCGGCACGGTGTCGCGCGTTTCGTCACGGGCTTCCTGGCCCTGCCGGTTGCGCTGTACCTCTTCTACGTGGTGTGGCCCTTCCTGCAGGCGGCGGGATACTCGTTGACCGACTGGGGTGGCTATTCGGA
>DASULK010000148.1:0-14760 GCA_036278255.1 Micromonospora sp. | reverse complement strand
CGGTCCAGCCCGCGGGGTTCGAAGAGTAGGAACAGGACGATGACCAGGCCGAAGGTGGCCGCCTGCACGGCCGGCAGCTGGTCGGCGAGGAACGGCGCCCAGGAACGGACGGCGCCGGCAAGTTCGGCGAGCAGGGGTGGCAGCAGCATGATGAACGCCGCTCCGTAGACGGCGCCAGCGATGCTCCCCAGCCCTCCGACGATGATGATCGCGAGGTACTGGATCGAGACGTCGATGGTGAACCGTTCCCAGGTGACGGTCTCGGTGTAGTGGGCGGTGAGGGCGCCGGCGAGGCCGACGTAGCCGGAGGAGACGGCGAAGGCCACCAGTTTCGTGCGGGTGAGGTCCACACCGATCGCCGAGGCGGCGATGTCCTGGTCCCGTACGGCCATGAAGGAACGGCCGAGCGTGGTGCGGAACAGGTTGCGGGCGCTGATCACCGCGAGCACCGCCAGCCCGGCGATGATCCAGTACCAGGTGAACTCGAAGCTGGTCCGTGGCACCCGCCAGCCGAAGAGGGTCAGTCGGTCGACATCGAGGAAGCCGTGCCCGCCGGTGAGCCACCCCCAGCGGCGGATCACGAAGACGATGATCTCCTGGCTGGCGAGGGTAGCGATCGCCAGGTAGAGCCCCTTCAACCGCAGCGCGGGCAGCCCGAAGAAGGCGCCGACGACGGCGGTGAGCAGCACCGCGGCGAGGACCGCGAGTGGCACCGGCAGCCCGGCCCGCTGTACGAGCAGCGCCGAGGTGAAGGCGCCGACGGCGAGGAAGCCACCCTGGCCGAGGGAGATCTGACCGGTGAAGCCGACCAGGATGTTCAGCCCCACCGCACCGATGACCGCGATGCCGATGGTGTTGACGATGCCGAGCCAGTACGTGTTGACGGTCCAGGGCAGGGCGAGGAGCGCGACGGCCATCAGAACGAGCCGGAACCGTTGCGCGTTGGTGTGTCGCAGCCGTAGTTCCGAGGCGTACGACGTGTGGTGGATGCCGGTGGCGGTGGCGGTCAACTCACACCCTTTCGATCCGGACCTGGCCGAAGAGGCCGTACGGCCGCAGCAGCAGGATCAGCACAAGGACGATGTACGGCACGACCTGCGACGCCCCGGCGGAGAAGCCTTCGGCGTACTGGCTCAGCAGGCCGATCACCCCGCCGCCGACGATGGTGCCGGGCACCGAATCCAGCCCGCCGAGGATGACCACCGGGAAGACCACCAGCCCGAAGCTGGCGAGGTGCTGGCTCACCTCGGCGATGTCGCTGAGCAGGATGCCGGCGATGAGTGCGCTGACCGCCGCCAGCGCCCACGCCATGGCGAAGACCCGCCGTACCGAGATGCCCTGGACGAGCGCGGCCTGCTGGTCGTCGGCGACGGCGCGCATCGCGATGCCGTGGCGGGACCACCGGAAGAAGGCGGTGAAGGCGGTGAGCACCACCGCGGCGATCGCCACCGCCAGCAGCCGGTCGAGGGGGACGGAGGCGCCGGCGATGCTCACCGAGCCGGTCGGCAGCACTTTCGGCATGGGCTGGGGCGCGGTGCCGTAGAACATCTGCACCACGGCCTTGAGCACGGCGGCCAGCCCGACGGTCACCATGATGACCGAGATGGGGTTCTCGCCGATCAGTGGCCGCAGCACCAGCCGCTCGATGGCCGCACCCAGGGCCGCCGCGGCGACCACACCCGCGACCACGGCCACGGCCAGCGGCAACCGCAGGATCACGAAGGCGGTATAGAAGAGGTAGGCGCCGACCAGCAGCAGCTCGCCCTGGGCGAAGTTGATGACACTGGTCGCCTTGTAGATGAGGACGAACCCCAGGGCCGCGAGGGCCAGGACTGCCCCGTTGGCCAGCCCGTAGACGGTCAACTGGATGAACTCGCTCATGATCTTCCGCTCCAAACCGGACGGCGCCGCCGACGTGCCAACGCGTCCTGCGCGATCGGCGCACGGATCGCCAGCGTGATGGTCCGGTCGGCCCGGGTGCCGTCCTGGTAGGTGACCGTGGTGTGGACGTCGACGTGGGGCGCGGCGCTCTCCAGGGCCGCGATGATGTCGGCGTACCGGTCGGCGATGACGCCGCGGCGCACCTTGCGGGTGCGAGTGATCTCGTCGTCGTCCGGGTCGAGCTGCTTGTGCAGCAGGACGAACCGGCGCACCCGGATCGCCTCGGGCAGGTCGGCGTTGGCGCGCGCGATCTCCTCGGCGACCAGTTCAGCCACTTCCGATTTACCGGCCAGGTCGGTGTACGTGGTGTAGCTGACCCGGGCCCGTTCGGCCCAGGCCCCGACCACGGCCGGGTCGATGCAGATCATCGCCGTGATGCCGGCCGGGCTGTGGAAGGTGACGGCTTCTTCTACGTACGGGGAGAACTTGAGCTTGTTCTCGATGAATGCCGAGGAGAAACGGCTGCCGTCGGGGAGGGAGAGCACATCGGACTGGCGGTCGATGACCACCAGTTCGTCCTCGTCGAGGTAGCCGGCGTCTCCGGTGCGCAGCCAGCCGTCGGTGGTCTTGACTTCGACGGTCGCCTCCGGGTTGTGCAGGTAGCCGCGGAAGACGCTGGCGGAGCGCAGCAGGATCTCCCCGTCATCGCTGATGCGCAGCTCGGTGCCGGGGATCGCGGTGCCGACGGTGTGGAAACGCACGTTGCCGTCGCGGTGGGTCACCGCGATGCCGCAGATCTCGGTCTGCCCGTAGATCTGTTTGAGGTTGACTCCGATGGCGTGGAAGAACCGGAAGACGTCCGGGGAGAGTGGCGCCCCGCCGGTGTAGCAGCGGTGCACGCGGGCCAGGCCGAGTTGGTCGCGTACCGGCCGCAGCCCGACCGCGTTGGCCAGGGCGTACGCCGCGCGTAGGCCCGGCCCGGGGCGGACACCGGTCCCACGTCGGGTGGCGATCCGGTCGCCCACCCCGTACGCCCAGCCGAAGACCGCGCGCTTGAGCCAGCCGGCTTCGTCGATGCGCACCTGCACCTCTGACAGCATCGACTCCCAGATGCGGGGCGGGCTGAACATCACGTCGGGCCCGATCTCGCGTAGGTCCGCCCGCTGGGTGGCGGCCTCCTCGGGGAACGACAGGGTCATCCCGTGACGGAGCCCGCAGGCGAGGGCGAGCATCTGTTCACCGATCCAGGCCAGCGGCAGGAACGACACGTAGCGGAACCCGGGCCGGATCGGGTCGATCCGGGTGAGGTGTTCGGCCATCGCGAGCAGGTTGGTGTGCGACAGCTGGGCTGCTTTGGGTTGGGCGGTGGTGCCGGAGGTGGTGCAGATGACGGCGATGTCGTCTGGCTGTCCCTGGGCTATCTCGCCGGCGAGCCAGTCGGGTCGGGCCCGGGCAGCCTCGGCGCCGGTGGCCTCGACGTCGGTGAAGTTCAGCAGGTAGGGCTCGGGGTAGCCGGAGAGGCCGCGGGGGTCGTAGTAGACGATGGTGGCGAGATTGGGCAGGGTGTCCTTGAGTCGGATCAGCTTGTCGACCTGCTCCTGGTCCTCGGCGACCACCACCCGGACCTCGGCGAGGCTGAGTACGTGCCGGACTTCCTCGCCGATGCTGGTCGGGTAGACCCCGATGACGGCGGCGCCGAGGCACTGTGCAGCAAGTTCGGTGATCAACCACTCCGGCCGGTTGTCGCCGAGCACCGCGACGATGTCGCCGCGCCGGATCCCGAGTTCGGCCAGCCCGTACGCCAGGTCGTGGACCCGGCGCGCATACTGCGCCCAGGTGAGCGGCTGCCAGATCCCGTACCGCTTCTCCTGCAGCGCCACCGCGTCAGGCTGTCTCGCGGCGTGGGCCATGAGCAGGCGGGGGAAGGTGTCGGCGCGGGGTTCGTCGCCGCGCTGGGCGGGGACGGTCTCCTGGGCCTCCGCCTGATTGAGCTGGTCGACGCTCTGCCCGCTCATGCCGCCGCCTCCTCACCGAGGTAGGCGTCGATGACCGCGGGGTCCTGGCGGACCTCGTCGGGCGTGCCGGAGGCGATGCGGCGACCGAAGTCGAGCACGGTCACCCGGGAGGAGATGTCCATGACGACGTCCATGTCGTGTTCGATGAGCACCACGCTGACACCGGCGAGTTCGTTGACATCGAGCACGTACCGGGCCATGTCCTCCTTCTCCTCCGAGTTCATGCCCGCCATGGGCTCGTCGAGCAGCAGGATGGCGGGCTGCAGGCAGAGTGCGCGGCCCAGTTCGACCCGTTTGGCGTAGCCGTAGGCGAGGGCGCTGACCGGTTTGTGTCGTACTGCCTGCAGTTCCAGCAGGTCGATGACCTCCTCGACCAGTTCCCGGTGGGCGATCTCCTGGCGTCGTGCCGGTCCGAACCAGATCAGCGACGGCAGCAGCGCGGAGCTCATCCGGTGGTGGCGTCCGAGCATGAGGTTCTCCAGCACGGTGAGGTGCCGGAACAGTTCGATGTTCTGGAAGGAGCGGGCCACGCCCAGGCGGGCGATCCGGTGCGGGGCCTGCCCGATGAGCGGGACCGGCCGGTCGGCATGGTGCAGTGTGATGCGGCCCTGCTGTGGGCGGTAGAGGCCAGAGATGCAGTTGAGCAGGCTCGACTTCCCGGCGCCGTTGGGACCGATCACGGCGTGGATCTCCCCCTGGGTCACCCGTAGGGAGACTCCGTCGAGCGCCTGTACCCCGCCGAAACGGAGGCTGAGGTCGTCAACCTCCAGCAACGGCTGACCCGGGCGCAGCTCGCTGCTGTTGAGCGGGAAGCGGTATTCGCGAGTGATCACGCCTCGCCCTCCATGAGGATTGGTGTGACGCACGCTATGTTTTCCACTATGTGAAAGTCAACCTCCATATCCGTAATCGACTTCGACTGCTACCGTTCGTCGCGTGACTGGGGTGGAAACAGGTTCGCGTGGCTCGCTCGGTACCGTCCGCAATGCGGTCACACTGCTCCACCTGCTCGCCGAAGGGCCCGCATACCAACAACTCACCGAGCTGGCCGAGCGCTCGGCGCTCTCCCTGCCCACCGTGCACCGGCTGCTGCGCTCGCTCTGCCTGGCCGGACTCGTCGAACAGGACACCCGCTCGGCCCGGTACGGGCTCGGCCCCGAACTCGTCCGCCTCTCCCACCGCTACCTCGGCCGGCTCCCGGTGCTCGCGGCACTGTCGCCGTACCTGATGCCGGTGCGCGACGCGCTCGGCGTCTCCGTCGACGTGGTCCTGCACACCCGCGGCTGGGTGACCTACGTCGACCGGGCCGAAGGCGCGGAGAGCGGTCTCTACCGCGAACCGCACCGCGTCGCACCCGCGCTCCGCACCGCCCCGGGGCGACTGCTCGCCGCTCGGGCCGACGATGGTTGGGAACTCGCCCTGTCCCTTCTGGCCGACGACGAACGCGCGGAGGCGACCGAGCAGCGCGAGGCGTGGCGTCACGCCCCGCACGTCGTGCTCCCACTCCCCGACCAGGAGATGATCGAGGTGGCCGTACCGGTCCTGGACGGCGCCGGGGCCGCTGCGGCCGCCCTCGTCGCCTCGGTGGCCAGCGACAGCGCGGTGGCCACGGCCGTCACTCACCTGTCCCGGGCAGCCCAGGCGGCGGGGAGGACACTCGGCCATGTCTGAGGCAGACCCGCGCTGGGCGGCGGTCGCCGCCGGACTCACCTGGGCCAACCCGCCCAGCGAGCTCTACGAACCCGACGGCCGGTACGGGCGGTGGTTCCGTGACGGCACCCTCAACGCCGCGGCCAACTGTGTTGACCGGCACCTGGACGACCGGCCGGCGATCTACTGGGAAGGCGAGCCGGGCGACCGACGGACCCTCACCTTCCGGGAACTCGCCGACGAGGTCAGCGAACTCGCCGCCGCGCTACGCAGCCTGGAGGTGGGCCCCGGAGACCGGGTGGCGCTGCACCTCGGCTGGCTGCCGGAGACCGTGGTGGCGATGCTCGCCTGTGCCCGCATCGGCGCCCCATTCGCGCTCATCCCGGTGCCACTGCCGGTGGAGGCGCTGGCCGAACGCCTGGAGAGCCTCGCCCCGCGGGTTTTGTTCACCCAGGACGGCGCCTGGCGGCACGGCACCATCATCCCCACCAAATCTAAAGTGGATGATGCGCTCACCGCGGCCGGCGGGGTGGAGCACACCATCGTGGTCCGCCGCACCGGCCTCGACGTGGCCTGGTACGAGGGCGACCGGTGGCTGCACGATCTGCTCGCCCCGGCCCGCGTGCCGCCGACCGCGCCGGAGCCGCCGCTGGCGGTGCCCGCCGATCACCCGCTGTTGCTCACCTGGCTCGCCAACCGGCGCGGGCGCCCGGTCCTCACCGTCCACGGCACCGCGACACAGCTTGCCGCCGCCACCGCCGTCCACCGTTACGGCCTCAGCCCGGGTGGGGTCTTCTGGTGCGCCGGCGACATCTCCTGGCTCGGCGCCCAGGTCCACGGCGTACTCGGCCCGCTGGCCTGCGGCGACACCACCGTGATGTTCGAAGGCACCGTGGATGTGCCCAGCTACCGCCGACTCTGGGATATCACCGAACGGTACGGCGTGGCGACCCTGGTCACCACACCGTCCGTACTCGCCCAGGTGCGTTCCTGGACCGATGGCGCCCGCCCCGAGGCGGCCCGTCGCACCCTACGACGCGTCGTGGCCATGGCCGAGCCGCTGCACCCGGACCTACGCACCTGGATCGCCGACCGGGTCACCAGCGACCCGGATGCTGTCGCTGACGCCTGGGGCCAGATCGAACTCGGTGCGATCGTCACCGTGGACTCCCCGGTCGCCCCCGACCGGCTGCCGGATCCCGGCCTCGCGGTGGTTGACGCGGACGGCGACCCGGTCCCCGACGGTGCCGTCGGCGAAGTCGTCCTGCGCCGTCCATGGGCGGGGACGCTCCGCGCGGTCGACGGCGAGATCGGGTACGACCACTGGGGCCGGCGGCCGGACGTCTACGCCACCGGCGACCGGGCCGTGCGCCGCGACGGGCGACGGCTGGAATTCCTCGGCCGGATCGACCCGGTCGTCAGCATCTCCGGTCAACTGGTGTCGCTTGCCGAGATCCGGGACGTGCTGCTGGAACACCCGTTCCTCGACGCTGTCGAGGTCGTGGCCGTGACCGACCCGCGGCTGAGTCGCCGGATCGTGGCCTGCGTCGTACCTGCATCCGGCGCCACGGCCGGACCGGGTCTGGCCGCAGATCTGGTCACCACGATCCGGGAAACCCTGGGCGGCCTGGCCCGCCCCCGGACGGTCCTCTTCGTCGACCGCTTCGGCGACGACCTGACCGCCGACGCTCGCCGACGCGCCCTCGAGGTCGTAGCCACCTCCACCGGCGACCAGTGCGCGGAGGTCACCTGGGCACAGGTACGGGCTGCCTCCACCCTCTAGGCCCGGCACTCAACGTATTCCCTTCGTCCGGTAGATCGACTACCATCCGCAACAGTCAATAGTCAGCGCGCGCCCTACCACATCAAGAGATCGGCACCGCACCGTCCGGCCCTTCGGGACCGGGCTTCACCGTCACGACCACCGTCTGGTGGTCGCACCCCTCTGACTGTCGCATCTGGACATCTCTCCGCCAGTTCGGGCTTCCCGCCGGGCAGCCCGGGCAACGAGAACGGCGAAGGAAGGTAGCAGCATGATCAGAAAAACGGTGGTTCGGTGGCCGGTAGGCCGCCGAACCCTCGCCGCCGCCGCCGTGGCGGCGCTCGCCGTCACCGGCGCCTCGTTCGGTCCGGCCTCCGCCGCCCCCAATGAGGATGAGGGCAACCAGCGTGCCATCGCTCTCGAACGCTTCGCCGACGAGGAGGCGGGCGTCGTCGAGGTGCTCCTCAGCGACCGCGATGAGCTCGATGAACTGGTCGCCACCGGTGTCGACCTCGACCACCAGGTGTCGTGGTCGGAGGACGGGATCGTGGCCCACGCCGTCGTCACTCCGAACGAGACCGCAGCGCTGAAGGCGATGGGTTTCCAGCTCGGCAAGGTCGTATACAGCGCCGAGGAGGCGGCAGACCGGGTCGCCGAGCGTACGGCGACCATCGCCGCGCATGTCGCGGAGAACGCGCAGTTCAGCGCCGATGCGACCGCGCCGGATGTCTCCGACGTCAAGATCATTCGCGCCGATTACTACACGTCAGGCACCTCCCAGGTCCTGTCGGTCGAGGCGAAGTGGGCCAACGGTCAGAACTCGACCAGCGCCCTGACGGTAGAACGGGACAGCGGTCCGGGCACGGAGATCGGCTCCGGCGGTCAACAGACCATCTCCCGCTTCGTCGACGCCAGCGTCTACATGTACCACCGTGGCGCGGCGACGGTGACGACCCGCCCGGAGTACATCCGGATCACCAGCCCGACCGGTGACGTCGCCATCGCCAAGGTGCAGGAGTGGCTGGCGATCCCGGACGAGAATCCGGAAGGCCCGGGCTATCAGAAGGACTTCGTCACCAGCTACCTGACGCCCACCGAGCTCTACCAGCGGATCCACCAGCTCGCCGCGGAGTTCCCGGATCTCGCCGAGATCGTGGAGCTGCCTTACAAGACGAACGGCTACCGCCGCAAGGCGCAGGTGCTGCTGGGCAGCGCGAACGCCAACCGCGTCGGGGTGGACTCGCTGGCCTGGGGCCACGAGGGGGGCAACGACATCTCGGTGGAGCTGGCCAACCCCGGCGCCGCCAGCCGACCGCTCTCGGTGAGCGTGACCGGCAACGCCATCCGGGTGAGCCTGGCGACGAACTCCTCCGGCTCGGTGACGAGCACCGCCGCCCAGGTCGTGGCCGCGCTCAACACCAACGCCGGATCGCTGGTCAAGGCATACACGTACCGGGGCAACACCGGCACCGGCGTGGTCGCCCCGGCCCCGCGGACCCAGCTGACCGACGGGCTGAACGCGCCGGAGAGCGTGTCACGCGACCCGCATCCGGTGTATGCGATCCGGATCGGCAAGCAGCGGGACGGCTCCAAGATGGGTGTTCTCGCCTACGCGCAGGAGCACGCCCGCGAATGGGTGCCGCCGTTGGTCACGATCGAGACCACCGAGCGCCTGCTGCGCAACTACGCGCACGACGGTCGGACCAAGCAGCTGCTCAACAACCTCGACATCTGGATCGCCCCGTCCATCAACCCGGACGGCGGCCACTACTCGTTCTACGACTTCGCCTCCCAGCGCAAGAACATGACCAACCACTGCCCGCTGACCGATGCAGCTGATGCCGGCGGCCGCAACTCGTGGGGTGTGGACAACAACCGCAACTACACCGAATACAGCCTCTTCGACGGCTACTCGGGCGCGTCGACCAGCTGCACCAGCGGCACGTACGCCGGGCCGGCCGAGCTGTCGGAGCCGGAGAGCGCGAACGTGGACTGGATCGCGGCCACCAACCCGAACATCCGGTTCTCGATGAACCTGCACTCCTCGGGCAACTACTTCATGTGGTCGCCGGGCTCGTACGCGACGCCGGGCCGGGTATCGGCGCCGCGGCCGACGCTCGCCGAAGAGTCGTTCTTCTGGGGCGCCTCGTCGCGGATCCTCACCGCGATCAAGCGGCACCGCAACCTGGCGGTGACGCCGGCGCGCACCGGTCCGATCTCCGACGTGCTCTACTCGGCGGCGGGCAACTCCGGTGACATGCTCTGGTACAAGTACGGCATCTACGGCTGGAACTTCGAGGTCGGCACCTCCTTCCAGCCGACCTGGACCTCCGCGCACAACGAGACCATGGAGTTCGCCAACGGCCTGGTCGAACTGATGCGGGTGGCGTACGACTTCGGCAAGGACCACCAGCGGCCGGAGAGCAGCCTGTCGGTGAGCCCGAGCTCAACGCCGGGCATGGTGAACGTGACGTTCGAGGTCAGTGAGCCGGCGGCGGTCTTCTACACCCTCGACGGCAGCGCCCCGACCTACTCCTCCACCCTCTACGCCTCCGCGGGCATCCGCGAGGGTGGGGAGACGCTGACCGTACCCGAGGGGACCAGGGTCCACTGGTTCTCGGTGGACGCGGCCGGCAACGTCGAGAAGAACTACCGTCCCGACGGCAACCAGGGCAGCAACTTCCGGAAGGGCAACGCGGTCCTGAAGTAACAGCAGCAACTCCCCGTCGCGGTCGCGGCGCCTACCCGGCGTCGCGGCCGCGACTTTTCCATGAGGTCCGGTTACTGCCGCGCGACCTACGTTCGATACCATCAAACAAGACTCGCGCGGGCACACCCCGCTCGCGCCGGCCGCCTAGGAGGACCCTTGCGCACCTCGGAAAACCGTAGGAAGCAGGTCGACGCCCCACCGGACCTCGTCGGTGCCCGGATGCGCCAGTTCCGCACCGATCGGGGCCTGACCCTACGCGGCCTGGCCGCGCGGTCCGGACTCTCGATCGGTTTTCTCTCCCAGGTCGAACGGGGGGTTTCCTCGATCGGCCTGACCGCGCTCAACAGCGTGGCGGCCGCGCTCGACCGGCCGGTGGCGGAGTTCTTCGAGGACGGCCCACCGGATGCGGAGAAGACCGAAGAGCCGCACCTGCCGGCCCATTTCACCCTGACCCGGGCCGACAGCGGCGCCATAGAGTACGTCTCCGGACAGCAGACCTACCGGATGCTCTCCGATCGGGGCCCCAATCTGGTCCTGGAGCCGATGCTGGTGCACATCGCGCCCGGCGGACGCCGCGAGGAGGCGTACGGCCACGGTGGTGAGGAGTTCGCGTACGTGGTGCGCGGCGAACTGCTCTACGAAGTCGACGGCGTGGAGCACCGGCTGTACCCAGGGGACAGCGTGCACCTGCGGTCGACGGTCGCGCACCGGATCTACAACGACACCGACGAGGTGACCATGGTCGTCTCGGTGGTCACGCCGCGGCTGTTCTGACCCCGGCCCGGCGTACGCCGGGCCAGGTGTTCACCCACACGTAAAGTCTGTCGACCCTTGGGCAGCAGGCCGGGGGCCGGCCAGGTCGGTCCGGCCCCCGGCTCCGCTCACCAGCTGCTCCATCCCGCCCGGTCGTCCCGCACCACCCGGCCCCCCTTCATCACCCACCGCACCGTCCGGAACGCGGAGGTCTCGGCGAGCGGGTCGGCGTCCATGGCGACCAGGTCGGCGTACTTCCCCGCCTCGACGGTGCCGAGGTCATCTTCGGCGCCGAGCCAGCGGATCGGGCCCAGGGTGCCGGCATGCAACGCCCGCGCCGCTCCGATGCCCTCGGACATGTACTCCAGTTCCCGTACAGAGGCGTTGGTTCCTTCGAACGACCAGAAAGGAGGCATGTCGCTGCCGAGCAATACCTCCACCCCGGCCGCCACCGCCATGGTGTAGCTCTCCAGGTGGCGCGGCCCGGCGCCGAGTGCGCGGCACTGCATCCACTCCGGCACCCCCAGCTCGTCGAAGAACTCCTTACAGCGGGTCACCAGCAGGGTGGGGACCAGGGCGGTGCCCTGGGCGGCCATCCGCGCGACCACCTCTTCGGTGAGCTGGTAGCCGTGCTCCACACAGTCCAAGCCGAGTTCGACCGCTTCGGCGATCACCGGCGCCGGCCCGGCGTGCGCGGTCACCTTCCGCCCCCACGCATGCGCGGTCTGGATCACCGCGGCCAACTCATCGGTGAAGAGCTGACGCGTGTGGATGGCTTCGTGCTCCCCGGCGATCCCCCCGGAGATCATCACCTTGATCAGGTCCGCGCCGGCCCGTACCTGGCTGCGGACACCCCGACGGAACTCGTCCGCGCCGTCGCATTCGACCGTGTCGCCGCTGCCGTGCCCGTGGCCGCCGGTGCAGATCAACGCCTGCCCGGCGGTGAAGATCCGGGGCCCGGTCAACTGCCCGGCGTTGATCGCCCGACGCAGCGCGAAGTCGGCGTGGTCCTTTTCGGCCACGCAGCGGACGGTGGTGACACCGCAGAGCAGGGTGCGCCGCGCCCCGTCGGCCATGTAGTAGGCGAGCTCGTGCGGGGTCAGATTCCGCACCCCGTCGCCGCCCTGCCCCGGCAGGGAGAGCGACAGGTGGGTGTGCATGTTGACCAGTCCGGGCGTCACGTAGGCGCCCCCGAGGTCGACCAGCTCGACCGGGCCGGCAGCCTCTGCCTCGGCGAGAACCTGCTGTCGCGGGCCAGCCGCGGCGATGCGCTCGTCCCGTACCCACACCGCCGCATCCGGGACCGGGTCGATGCCGTCGACAATCCGACCGTCCACCACGGTGCAGTTGACCAGTACGGTGCCGACAGAAACACGGCCCTCACTCATCGTTTACCTCAACTCCATAGATGCCCCGAGCAGCGGCGGGTGAGACGTACCCCTCGGCGATGTCCCGCCGCACCGCCTCCGGATCCCGCTGCCGCGGATCCCCGTGCCCGCCACCGCCAGCGGTCAGCAGAGTGACCCGGTCCCCCACCTGCACCGGGGTGCGTTTCGTACTGACCCGCTGCTCCCGGTCGGTCCCCGGGAAAACGATCACCTGGTTCGGCTCCGGCTCGACTCCGCCTTCCAAAGCCCACGGCCGGCTCTTCGTCTTCTTGATCACCGAAAGGAACTCACCCGGGCTGACGAACCGGATGTCCCGCCGCAGGCCGCACCCGCCCCGGTACCGGCCGGCCCCACCCGAGTCGGTGCGGATCTCCACCCGTTCGAAGAACATCCCGGTCCGCGCCTCCAATACCTCCACGGGAGTGATCCGGCCGGTGCTGCCGGAGACGTGGGTGGCGGCGTGCATGCCGTCGTGGTCGGCGGTGGCTCCCCAACCAACCGGGTCGTTGTTGCTGACGGCGAACATCTGCCCGGTGTCCGGGTGCAGGCCCACCATCATGAACCCCGGCACATCCCCGCCCGACGATGCCGGCAGCAGGTGCGGCATCCCCTGCGCCAACGCCTTGAGGATCAGTTCGACGGCCACGATGCCGGTCCAAAGGGTGAAGGTCGGCTGGGGATAGACCGCGTGGAAGAGGCTGCCCGGCTCGGCTTTGACCCGCAGCGGGGCGACGGTGCCCTCGTTGGAGGGCTGGTCCGGTGAGGTCAGCGACTTGAGGACGACCTTGCAGATCGCCGTGGTCGCCCCGAAGGGCATGTTGATCGGACCGGGAACGGCCGGCGACGAGCCGGCGAAGTCGACGGTGAACTCGCCGTCGGCGATCGTCACCGTCACCTGCATCTTCACCGGATCATCGGAGATGCCGTCGTCGTCGACCCAGTCGACGGCGGTCCACGACCCCTGCGGCAACGCGGCCAACGCGGCCCGGCTACGCGCCTCACCGTCGGCGATCATCCGGTCAACCGCCTGCTCGACCACCGGGCGGCCGAACTTCTCCAGGATCTCCAGGAATCGCCGTTCGCCGGTCCGTAGTGCGGCGATCTGCGCGTGCAGGTCCCCGAGCACCTCGGCCGGCATCCGGGAGTTGAAGCGGATCAGCTCGTGGATCTCCCGCACCGGCTCACCCCGGGAGACCACCTTGGTCCCGGGGAAGATCAGCCCTTCCTGGTGCATGTCGGTGGAGTCCAGCACGTACCCGGGGTCCTTGGCGCCCAGGTCCATCCAGTGCGCCCGTACACAGAGGAACCCGACCAGCGTGCCGTCCGCCGACGGATCCTCCGGGTCCGGCTGGAAAACCGGCGCGAAGAGGGTGGCGTCTGAGGCGTGGGCGGCGTTCCAGTACGGATAGTTGAGCAGCACCACATCCCCGCGGTGCAGATTCTCCCGCCCCACGTACTCCACGCCCTTACGCAGCGAGTAGTCGTTGGCGCCGAGGAAGAAGGTCAATCCGGTCGCCTCGGCGATGAGGCGCAGGTCGGCGTCGTACATCGACATGCCGAAGTCGTGCACCTCGTAGATGACCGGGTTGAAGGAGGTACGGATCAACGTCGCCCGCATCTCCTCCGCGGCCGACAGCAGGTAGCTGCGGACCACCTCGGCGGTCGCACCGTCCAACTGGCTCATGCGTCCTCCTCCAGCGTCACCAACAGGTAGCCGTGCGGGTCCACCTCGGCCCGCTGCCCACTGGGCACCACCGTGGTGGAGGTGCCTTCGTCGATCAGGGCCGGTCCGGCGAAGCTGTCCCCTGGCGCCAGCCGGGACCGGTCGTAGACGGTGAACGGCACCACGGACCGGCTGCCGAAGTCGTAGGCCTCGCGCCGGCCGATCAGTGCCCGGCTCGGGTCGCCGTCGCCGCGGGGCAGGACCACCAGCTCCGGGCGCTGCGTCCGGCCGATGCCCCGCACCCGCAGGTTGAGTATCTGCAGCCGGTTCTCCATCACGTGCCCGTAGCGGGCACGGTGCTGCTCCTCGAAGGCGGCGCGGATCGCCGCCGGGTCCAGATCGTGCCCGACGGTCACCATCAGCGTGTGTTCCTGCCCGAGGTAGCGCAGTTCGAACTGCCGTTGCAGCAGCGTCTGCTCCACCGTCACCCCCTGGGCACGGAGGGAGTCGACCGCTTCGGCCTCCACCGTCTTGAATAGCCGCTCCAGCTCGTCGAGGTCGGCGTCGTCGAGGGTGGTCATCACGGTGCGGGCGAAGTCGTCGACGATATCGGCGGAGAGCATTCCCCAGGCGGAGAAGCCGGAGGGCGCGAAGGGCACCACCACCTCCCGGATGCCCATCTCGCGGGCCAGCAGTGGTGCGAGCAGCGGACCGGCGCCGCCGAAGGCCAGCAGGGAGAAACCGTTCGGGTCATGGCCACGCTCGACGGTGATCTGCCGGACCGCCCCGACGGTCTTGGCCAGCAGCACGTCGTAGATGCCGGCGGCGGCCGCCTCGACCGACAGGTTCAGCGGTCGGGCGATCTGGGTGTCGATCGCGTCGCGGGCGGCCTGCGGCTGCAGCTCCATCGTGCCGGCGAGGAAC
Source organism: Micromonospora sp. (assembly GCA_036278255.1). Taxonomy (GTDB): domain Bacteria; phylum Actinomycetota; class Actinomycetes; order Mycobacteriales; family Micromonosporaceae; genus DASULK01. The sequence goes on along the minus strand of DASULK010000148.1, from coordinate 14 downwards.
CGGTCCGGGTCGAG
>DASULK010000147.1:0-14293 GCA_036278255.1 Micromonospora sp. | reverse complement strand
GGCGCCGGCACGATCGGGGTGTCGAAGAGGGCACCCCGGCTGCCGGTGTTGGTCAAGGTGAAGGTCGCGCCCGCGATCTCATCCGGGCTGAGCTTGTTGGTGCGCGTACGCTCAGCCAGGTCGGCGATCCGCCGGGCCAGGCCCGCCAGGTTGAGATCTCCGGCGTTGTGGACGACCGGCACCATCAGGCCGCGCTCGGTGTCGACCGCGATTCCCAGGTGTTCCGCCTCCGGATAGGTGATCGTGCCCGCCTCCATGTCCATGAAGGCGTTGACCACCGGGTACATCTGCAGCGCCTCCACCGCGGCGACCGCGAAGAACGGCAGGAACGACAACCTCACCCCGTGCCGCTGCACGAAGGCGTCCCTGGCCTGAGCACGCAGTTGGGCGATCTTGGTGACATCGACCTCGACCACCGTGGTGAGTTGCGCCGAGTTGTGCAGCGACTCCATCATCCGCTTGGCGATCACGGTCCGGATCCGGGACATCTTCTCGGTCCGGCCCCGCATCGGGCTCGGCTGAGGCCTCGCCGGGGGCTGCGCCGCGGCCGGAGCCGGGGCGGGTGCGGCCGGAGCGGCCTTGGCCTTCTCAGCCGCCGCGAGCACGTCCTGCTTGCGGATACGGCCGCCGACCCCCGTACCGGTCACCTTCGTCAGATCAACGCCGTGCTCGGTGGCCAGCTTGCGTACCAGTGGCGTGACGTAGCCCGGTGCCTCCTCGGCAGCGGCGGGCTGCGGAGCTGGTGCCGGCTGCGGCATCGGGGCCGGCTGCGGAGCTGGTGCCGGCTGCGGCGTCGGGGCCGGCTGCGCGGCCTCCGCTTCCGGGGTGGGCGTGGCATACGATTCGCCCGCCGCCGCCGGTGCCGGGGGCTCGGCTGCGGCCGGAGCTGGCGCTGCTGCCCCGGCCGGACCGATGACCGCGAGGTCGGCACCCACGGCCGCGGTGTCGTCCTGGCCCACCTTGATCTCCAGCAGGGTGCCGGCGGCGGGCGACGGGATCTCCGTGTCGACCTTGTCGGTCGAGACCTCGAGCAGCGGCTCGTCCGCCTCGACGGTGTCGCCGACCTGCTTGAGCCAGCGGGTGATGGTGCCCTCGGTGACGCTCTCGCCGAGCGCCGGCATCTTGAGCACGGTGGTGTCCCCACCGCCCGGTGCGGCCTGCGCCGCCGGTGCCGGCTGCTCGGGCTGTGCCGGGGCGGGGGCCGCCGCGGGCTCCGGCTGGGTGGGGGCGGCCGGGGTGGGCTCCGGCTGCGCCGGCTGCTCGGCTGGAGCCGGGGCTGCCGCTGGCGGGGCCTCGCCCTCGGGCGAAATCACCGCAAGTTCGCCGCCGACCTCGGCCGTCTCGTCTTCGCCCACCACGATGCGGCTGAGCACGCCCGCCGCAGGCGACGGGATCTCCGTGTCGACCTTGTCGGTCGACACTTCGAGCAGCGGCTCGTCGACCTCGACCCGATCACCCTCCTGCTTGAGCCAGCGGGTGATGGTGCCCTCGGTAACGCTCTCGCCGAGCCGGGGCATGGTGACCGATACCGGCATCTTCTAAGACTCCTTCATGCCTGGTGCATCTTCGCCCGGGCGACCGGGCGCCGCGAAAAACTGTGGTTAGGCGAGCGCGTGCAGCGGCTTGCCGGCCAGGGCCAGGTGCGCTTCGCCGAGCGCTTCACCCTGGGTCGGGTGGGCGTGCACGAGCTGCGCCACCTCGGCCGGGTAGGCCTCCCAGTTGTAGATGAGCTGAGCCTCGCCGATCAGCTCTCCGACCCGCGCCCCCACCATGTGCACGCCAACGACCGGGCCATCCTCGACCCGGACCAGTTTGACGAAGCCCGCAGTCTTGAGGATCTGGCTCTTTCCGTTGCCGCCGAGGTTGTAGTTGTAGATCTTGATCTTGTCTGCGCCGTACTGCTCCTTGGCCTTGGCCTCGGTGAGTCCGACGGATGCGACTTCCGGATCGCAGTAGGTGACCCGTGGAATCCCATTCTCGTCGATAACGGCGGGGTTTTGCCCGGCAATCTCCTCAGCGACGAAGATTCCGTGCTGAAAGCCGCGGTGGGCCAGCTGCAGGCCGGGCACGATGTCGCCGACCGCATAGATGCCGGGCACGCTGGTGCGCAGGCGCTCGTCGGTCAGCACGAAACCGCGCTCCATCCGGACGCCCTGCTCCTCGTATCCGAGGTTGGCGGTGTTCGGCCCCCGTCCGACCGCAACCAGCAGCAGTTCGGCCTCCAAGGTCTCGCCGCCGGCGATGGTGGCCTTCACCCCTGATGAGGTGTGCTCCACCTTCTCGAACGGCTTGCCGACCTTGAGGCCGATGCCGCGGCGGCGGAAGATCCGCTCCAGCGCCTTGGAGCTCTCCTCGTCCTCGCCGGCGACGAGCCGGGGCAGTGCTTCGACGATGGTCACCTCGGCACCGAATGAGCGCCACACGCTGGCGAACTCGACACCGATGACCCCGCCGCCGAGCACGATCACCGAAGCCGGCACCCGGTTGAGGGTGAGGGCGTGGTCGCTGGTGATGACCCGCTCACCGTCGATCTCCAGGCCCGGCAGGCTGCGGGCGTAGGAGCCGGTGGCCAGGATGACGTTGCGTCCGGTGTAGCGGGCGCCGTTGACCTCGACGGTGCTCGGGCCGGTCAGTTTGCCGTGCCCTTCGATCAGCGTGATCTTGGCGCTTTTGACCAGCCCCTGCAGCCCCCTGTAGAGCCGGGACACCACCCCGTCCTTGTAGGAGTTGACGCCGGTCATGTCGATGCCGAGCAGTTCGGCCTTGATGCCGAATTCCTCCGAATCACGGGCCCGGTCGGCGACCTCGGCGGCGTGCAGCAGTGCCTTGGTCGGGATGCAGCCGTTGTGGAGGCAGGTGCCGCCGAGTTTGCCCTTTTCGATCAGCGCGACCGACATGCCCAGTTTCGCGGCGCGCAGCGCGGCCGCATAGCCGCCGCTGCCACCTCCGAGAATGACGACATCGAAGGTTCCGCCGTTCGACTCGCTCACAGTTATCTCCCAGTCGCGTCGCTGCTACGAGGATCTTCTCGAGAAAGCGTGTTACCTCGGTCATCTTGTCACTTCTGGGGACGGCGCGGGTAACGAGGTGCCCAACGACACGTTGCTACGGCGTACCCTTGCGCCATCATTTGACGACCACGGATGGAGGATAGGTCGGTGGCCTGGTTTCGGCGCCGCAAGCGATCAGACAAGCCCGCGGGGGATCGGCCGGCGACCCGGGCGGACCTTGAGCACCTGGAGCAGTTCGTGCGGTCCCGCGTCGGCGTCGAGGCGTTCCTTGAGCCGCGTACGACGGTGACCGAGACCACGATCATCCTGATCGCGCACGACGGGGAGTGGACCCGCCGGCGGGTGGAGGGGCCGGAGGCGGCCCGTCGGTGGGCGCACCGCATGGCGATTCCGATCTACGACGTGGGTCTGGTGGGGTATCCGCAGCGGATGCGGGACTTCAACGAGCGCCGCAAGCGCACCGCCAACTGACCGTTCCGCCGTCGCCGTCACCGCCGTCACCGTCGGTCCCGCCGCCCGGCCGATCAAGGGATTCCCCGCCGATCAAGGACTTGTGGTGGTGGATTGGAGATCAACCACGACCGAAAGTCCTTGATCGACGGGGAGAGGCGGGGAAATGCGGGAGGGGGAGAGGGGCGGGTCAGCCGTTGGCGGCGACGTCGTCGATCAGCTCCAGAAGGGTACGGACCGGCACCCCGGTGCCGCCCTTGGTCCAGTAGCCGGTCGGCTCACCCGAGTGGTAGCTCGGCCCGGCGATGTCGATATGCGCCCAGGCTACGTCCTCGCTGACGAACTCGCGCAGGAACACCCCGCCCTGCAGCATGTGCCCGGCCCGGTCCATGCCCGCGTTGACCTGCGAAATATCGGCCACGTCCGAGTCCATCCCCTTGCGGACGTCGTCCGGCAGCGGCATCGGCCAGGCCGGCTCGCCCACCATGTCGCCGGCGGCCTGGACCCGCGTGCAGAGTTCGGCGGTGCCCATCACACCGGCGACCCGCTTGCCGAGAGCGACTATCTGGCCACCGGTCAGCGTCGAGGTTTCGAACAGGTAGTCGCAGCCGTCCTCGCAGGCCCTTGCCATCGCATCGGCCAGGACCATCCGCCCCTCGGCGTCGGTGTTGAGCACCTCGACCCGCTTGCCGTTGTACATCGTCACGACATCACCGGGGCGGTAGGAGGTGCCCGACGGCATGTTCTCGGCCATCGGCAGATAGGCGTTGACGGCCACCGATGGCTTCAGCTCCGCGATGGCGAGCATCGCGGCTGCGACAGCCGCCGCGCCGGCCATGTCGGACTTCATCTCCCACATGCCCTGCGACGGCTTGATCGACACCCCGCCGGTGTCGAAGGTGATGCCCTTGCCGACCAGCGCCACCCGCTTGCCGTCCGCAGCCGCCGAGGCGGGGGTGTACGAGAGCTTCACCAGGCGCGGCGGTGCTGCCGAGCCGGTCCCGACGGCGAGAATGCCGCCGTAGCCGCCGGCCGCCAAGGCCTCTTCGTCCAGCACCTCAACGGTGAGCCCGGCCGTGCGTGCCGCCTCCGCGACCTGCTCGGCGAAGGCTGGCGGACGCAAGTCGTTCGGTGCTGTGTTGACCCAGTCGCGGCTGCGGTAGACCGCGCCGGCGACCACCAGCGACCGGGCCAGTTCGCGCTGCGCCACCGCGTCGGCGGCATCAGGCACGTGTACCAGCACCGCCCCGACCGGCGGCCGCAGCGCCGGCTGCGGCTTGGTCTTGTAACCGGCGAACCGGTAGGCGCCGAGCAGCGCCCCCTCGGCGACCGCACGCAGCGCAGCCGGGGCGTCGGCGTCGTCGGGAACTGGTAGGGCCAGCGCCACCCGCGAGGAGCCGGCCAGCGCCCGGATCACGGCTCCGGCGGCCCGGCGCAGCGCCTCCGGCTCCGGCGCGGCACCGGTCGGCTCGGGGCCGAGACCGACGGCGGCGACGAGTGGCGCGCTGACCGTGCCGAGTGTGGCAAGCTTGGTCACCTCGCCAGGCGCGCCGGTGGCGCCGAGCAGCGCAAGGGTTTCGGTCAGCTTGCCGTCGAACGCGGCCGCGATGCTCTCCGCACCGGTGGCAAGCAGGAGCTTTTCCGCGTACGCTCCCGGTCCGTTGCCGGTCTCGTCACCGCTGCGACTGTGTACTCCGATCACGATCGCGTTGACGGTCAGCTCGGCGGGGTCGGTATCGACCAGGGTGAGGGTCGTGCTGGGCAAAGTCACTCGGCGTCTCCGGGCTGGCCTGGCCGGCCGTGTGATGACGGCGCGGCGATGATGGGTCTCCGGCGCAACCTACCCGCCGGAGCGCGGGTTGTCCCGCCGTCTGTCCGTTGCGGGCCCCCCGCCGATGCTAACGGTCGGTGTACTCCCGGTAGGTTGCGACCATGAACGACGTGACCGCTGGCGCCCTCACCGACCCCGATCAATCCCGTCGCTCCCCGCTGCACGAGCGGCACCTCACCCTGAATGCCAAGTTCGCCTCCTTCGGCGGCTGGGACATGCCGCTGGAGTACGGCGGCGGGGGTGTGCTCAAAGAGCACACCGCGGTCCGCCAGGCGGTAGGGGTGTTCGACGTGTCCCATCTGGGCAAGGTGTGGGTCCGTGGCGCCGGGGCCGCCGATTTCATCAATTCCTGCCTGACCAACGACCTGGCGCGGATCGGACCGGGTCAGGCGCAGTACACCATGTGCTGCGACGAGGTGACCGGGGGAGTGGTCGACGACATCATCGCGTACCGGTACGCCGACGACGAAATTTTCCTGATCCCCAACGCCGCGAACGCTGCCGAGGTCGTGCGTCGTCTCCGGGCGGCGGCGCCCTCGCCGGTCACGGTCGTCGACGAGCACGAGGCGTACGGAGTGCTCGCGGTTCAGGGGCCCCGTTCAGCGCAGTTGCTCTCCGCGCTTGACCTGCCGACCGACCACCCGTACATGAGTTTCGTGCCGGCGCGGCTCGGTGAAGCGGAGCTCATCGTGTGCCGTACCGGCTACACCGGCGAGCTCGGCTTCGAGCTCATCGTCGCCGCTGAGCAGACGGGTACGGTCTGGGACGCCTTGTTCAGAGCTGGCGAGCCGTACGGCGTGCGCCCATGCGGGTTGGGTGCCCGGGACACCCTGCGTACCGAGATGGGGTACCCGCTGCACGGCCAGGAATTGTCGCTGGAGATCACGCCGGTGCAGGCCCGCTCGGGCTGGGCAATCGGCTGGGACAAGCCGGCATTCTGGGGCCGCGAGGTGCTGCGGGCCGAGAAGGACGCCGGCCCCCGCCGGCAGCTGTGGGGCCTGGAGGCGGTGGAGCGAGCTATCCCGCGGCCCAGGATGAGCGTCTACGCCGGCGACGCGGTTGTGGGCGAGGTGACCAGTGGCACCTTCTCCCCGACCCGCAAGCTCGGCATCGCTCTCGCGCTGCTGGACACCGCTGTCGGGCTTGCCGAAGGGGCCACCGTGGAGGTGGATGTGCGCGGACGCCGGGCCGCCATGCGGGTGGTCCGGCCACCGTTCGTGAAAGCCTCCGCGCGGTAGGGGTCAGACCGCCGGGGGTGTGCTCGCCTGGTCGGCGCCGATGCCGCCGCCTTCGTCGACGACGGTGGTGGGGCCCGGCCCGGCCTGCTCCGGCTCGGCAAATTCGGCGTCGGGTCCGGCCGGTCCGGTGCCGGCCAGTATCGGGTGGACCGGGACGCTGGCGGCCAGGGCCAGGGCGGAGCGCAGCACCGGGAGTGTGGCCAGTGCGGTCATCCCCTCGCCGAGGTCGAGCCGTAGGTCGAAGAGCGGGGTCAAGCCGAGCACGTCGGCAGCGAAGCGGACCGTGGGGTGGCCGCCATGATCGGGCAGCAGGCACCAGTGCCGTGCCTGGCCGGCGAGATCCCGGCTGACCAGCCCCGCGGAGACCCCGACCGGGCCGTCGACCAGTACCGGGGTCCGTCGGGCCGTCGCGCCGAGCAGGATGCCGGTGGCGACGGCGATGTCGCCGCCGCCCAGTTCGGCCAGGATGTCCTTCGCCTCACGGGGTGATGTGCGGGTGCGGTGCAGGGCGTCGCGGACGGCGGCGCAGCGCGCCATCCACGCCGCATCGTCGATTCCGTCGCCGGGGGTGTAGACCCGGTCCAGCACTGCGGTCGGTTCCGCCCCTGCTGCGGCGGCCAGCACCGCTACGGCGGCGGTCTCGCTGCCGGCGCCGCAGGCGGCGAGCACGATCAGGTCGACGCCGTCGTTGACCGCCTCGTCCGCCAGTCGCCAGCCGAACTGCAGTGCCGACTCGACGTCCGGTCGGGGCAGGGCGGCCCCGTGCTCGATCGGTGCCGCGGTTGGTGCCGCCACCACCTGGACGCTCGCGCCGACCTCCGCAGCCAGCCGGGCGAGAGGACCGTCACCCGCGCGGGTCTGATCGGCCCGACGGCGGGACTCGCCGGGGATCGTACCGGCTGATGCCGCCCCTTCATGATCGCCGTGCAGCAGCAGGACCCGCACGTTCTGCCAGGGGGCGGGGGGCGTGGTGCCCTGGGTGCCCGCGGCGAAGGTGACGACCTGTTCGAGGTTGCCCAGCCCCGTCCCGGCGAAATCCAGGGCCGGTAGCCGGCCGAGGGTTTCGGTGGCGGCCGGCTCGTCGGGCATGGGGAGTTGCATGTTGGGTTCGATGACGAGACCGGTGGTCACCATGGGGGGTGCGGCGACCAGGCTGGCCGGTGCAGCAAGCATCGGTGTGGCCATCTGGGAGGTGCCGATCGGCATGGGCAGGCCCGCAACCGGCTCGGGCACGGCTGACGGGGTGGAAGGCGCTCGTGCGGCGGCGGGCTTGAGCCAGATCGGCTGGCCCGCTACGACCAGGGCGACCGAGTCACAGGCGCGGGCGACGGCCTGGTTGGTCGCCCCGAGGGCATCGACGTACGCGTGCCCGACCACGGGGATCACCGGCGACGGCGCGAGCCCCACCTCGGGGCTGACCAGCACCAGGCGAGCCGGGCAGTCATGGATCGCCGCGGCGAGTGCGTCAATGACCGCGTCGTTGTCGCTCGGCTCGCGGGCCGGGTCGAGCAGGCTGGAGACCCAGCCGCCGAGATCGTCGATGAGCAGCATCTCATCCGGGGCGGTGCCGGTGATCAATCCGACGAGCTGGGTGGGATCGCTGTCGGTCTGTTCGATGGTCCAGGCCGGCCGCTGACGGAAGGTCCGCGTGGCACGGTCCTGTTCGACTTCGCCTTCGACGGCGGTAGTGAGGACACATCGGACTGTTACCTGGTCGTCCAGGAGCGACGCGGCGAAGTCTGACTTGCCGGATCGGATCCCGCCAAGGACGAGGATTGTCTTCCACCCATCAACGGACATGTCCGTACCTTAGAGCCTTCACTGCGGGTTGGGCTGCGGCGGCGCCCTGATCGGCGTGGGGGCACCCCCCGAGTCACGCCGACTAGGCTGGCCGGGATCCGGGATGTCGACAGGTATCGGCGAGGGGAGAGGCGACATGGCGTGGAGCTGGCGGTACGAGGGTGCCGACGGCCAGCCGGTGAACGGGCCGGACGAGACGTTCGCAAGCCAGGCCGACGCCGAATCGTGGGTCGGCCAGTCGTGGCGGGAGCTGGCGACGGCCGGAGTGACCGTGGTCTCTCTGGTCGAGGGCGACCGGATCGAATATCGGATGAGCCTGCTGCCGACCGAGTGACCGGCAGCGGCGAGCGCGGCCGCCGGGCTGGGCGAAGCTGCCGAGCGGCCTGTCGAACCACGGGCTCAGGTAGTTGCTGACAACGGCGGTGGTTGACAGGCTGCTCGACATGCCACGGCAGCCGCATCCGGCGGTCGCGCTCGCGGGTACGGCAACGCGACCGCCGGATGCGGAGGAAACTACGGGCGGGTGGGCGGGCTCTGGGTCTTGGCCGGGTCGCGTTCGGTGATCGGGTCAACGATCTCATCGATCGCCTTGAGCAGGTCTGCGTCGAGTTTGACACCGGACGCCTTGACGTTGTCCAGCACCTGCCCGGGCCGGGACGCGCCGATGATCGCCGCCGAGACATTGGGGTTCTGCAGCACCCAGGCGATCGCCAGCTGAGCCATAGTCAGCCCGGCCTGCTCGGCGAGGGGCTTGAGCCGCTGCACGGTGCTGAGCACCTCATCGGTCATGAAGCGCGCAATGAAGTCCGCGCCCGACTTTTCGTCGGTGGCCCGGGACCCGGCCGGCGGCGGCTGCCCCGGCAGGTACTTTCCGGTCAGTACGCCCTGAGCCATTGGTGACCAGACGATCTGCCCGATGCCGAGTTCTTCACTGGTCGGCACCACCTCGGCCTCGATAACCCGCCAGAGCATCGAGTACTGCGGCTGGTTGGACACCAGCGGGATCTTCAGCTCGCGGGCTAGTCGGTGCCCCTTGCGGATCTGGTCCGCGGTCCACTCCGACACCCCGATGTAGTGCGCTTTGCCGGAACGCACGATGTCGGCGAAGGCCTCCATCGTCTCCTCCAGCGGAGTCGAGTAGTCGAAGCGGTGGGCCTGGTAGAGGTCGACGTAGTCGGTCTGCAGCCGGCGGAGGGAGCCGTTGATCGACTCCATGATGTGCTTACGGGACAGGCCGCGGTCGTTCCGCCCGGGCCCGGTCGGCCAATAGACTTTAGTGAATATCTCGAGGCTCTCGCGGCGTTCCCCGCGCAATGCCCGGCCGAGGACCTCCTCGGCCCGAGTACCCGCGTAGACATCCGCCGTGTCGAAGGTGGTGATGCCGGAGTCCAAGGCGGCACGGACACAGGCCAGCGCCGCCTCCTCCTCAACCTGCGAGCCGTGGGTGATCCAGTTGCCGTACGCGATCTCGCTGACCATCATGCCGGAGCGGCCAAGGTGTCGGAATTCCATTACCCGACCCTAACCTGGCCGCCTGCCGGCTCGGCCACAGCGTTCAGAGCACCGGGGTGGTGTCCGCCAGTAGGCGGTCGATTTCGTCGATCACGTCGGTACGGCTGCCATGCAGAACGTCGATCAGAGGGGCGCCACGCCGGTCGAGCGCGCCCCACTGTCCGGCGCCGTTTCCGATGAGGAACGCGACTGGGTGGATGACCAGCGCCGGATATGCCGGCGGAACGATCACCTTTCCGGACCGATCGACGACTCCCTTCTGTCCATTGGCCTCCATGATGGCCAGTCCTTCGTCGGTAAATCCGTCGACGTACCGCCCGTCGATCAGCGCCGTGGCGAAAGCGGTGTACTGGAGCGGCACCACGATTTGGCCGGTCTTGTCGACCGCACCCCAACCGCCCCGACGGACCGCGGCGACCCCGCGGCGGAACGGCCGTACGTCGTCGAAGCCGCCGGAGATCTGTACCTTGTTGGACCGATCGATCGCGATCCACTGACCGGTGCCATTGCGGGAGACCCAGGCCAGCCCGTCGGAGAAGGAACTGACGCCCAGGTAGCCTGCGGACGCCTCGATGAGCAGCTCACCCGATTCGTCGATCAGTTCCCAGGTCTCCACTTCGGGACGGCGCACCCAGGCCACCCCGTCACGGAACGGCTGCACATCGGCGTAACTGGAAGCGATCGCCAGTTCGCCGTTGGCGTCCTCGTAGCCCCATCGCTGGAACCGTTCGCTGAACTTCGCTACCGGGGGCCGGTGTACCTGCAGGATCTCGTCCCGGCTGCGGGGGTAGGGGCCCAGGCCGTGCTGCTCCACCTTGGCCAGCACGGCGTCGAGGGCCAGTTCGGTGCGGGCGATCAGGTCCGGGTCCTCGACCTTACGCAGCTCCAACGCCTGTTCAAAGTGGTTGCACGCCTCGATGTAGCGACCCTGGTCGTAGCAGGACCGCCCCGCGTGCTCATGCATGGTGGCGCGGAGCCGGTCTGGCAATTCCGGAGAGTTGGCCTCGGCGAAGAGGCGGTCGGCTTCGGCGAAGTCGCCCCGCCACTGCAGGACATGGGCCAGCCGTGCCTGCGCGATGGCGATGCGGCGTAGTTCGCCGGTGGCCTCCGCGTGAACGAGGGCGCGTTTCGCGTCGGCCAGCGCTTTGCCCAGGTCCCCGAGGATCCGTGATACCACGGCGCGCAGGCTGAGGAGCCTGGCACGGCTGGGATTGTCGGTGGCTGCCTCCATCTTCGCGGTCAATCCGTCGCGGATCGTGCGCAGCTCGTCCGGGTTCTCCACCAACTCCCGCAGGGTCTCCGGGTGGAACCGCCACTGGTATGCCGCGAGCACCTGCTCCGGGTCCGCTTCCGGCGGGTCATCCGCCTTCTCGACGGCGGGTGCAGGGGGGGTAGCCCCTTTCGGATCATCCGGCCGGATGATGGGGGTGAGCATGGTGGGGGCAGCGAGGGCAGTGGCGGCTCCGGCGGCCGGCCCAGCCGGTGCCGGCAACACGGTGTCGGGGCTCGCCTCGGCGACCGGAGCACCGGGCGATGACGTCGCATCGACCTGTTCGGATGCTGGCGTCGTGGTGATGGGCATCTCCTCGTCCAAATGGCTGTTCTCTGATGAGGCCCCGGATGGGGCGGGTACGGGCCGATCCGGTGGTGCAGAGACGGGCGTCTCGGCGGGCGGTTCGGAGTGCGGCCCGGTTGGGTCGGGGGAATCGATGCGCGGCGCCGCAGAATCCCCGGGTGGGGCGGAGACGGGCGCGCGGGCCGTGGGGGGAGCCGAGACCGGCGCCGCCGGAGGTGCGGAGACCGGTGGCCTCCGATGGTCATCCACCTTCCGGGTAGCGGGCTGAGGCGGTTCCGGGACCGGCGTGGCCGGGCGGCCGGGAGCCAGCCAGCCGTGCGGAGCGGGACGCGGGTGTGGCGCCTCCGTCCACTCGATCCTGGGGCGGGGTGACGGTGCCACCTGGTTATCCCGGGCGGGCGGGGGAGGCTGCATCCGCGCCCCCCGAGGGGACGGGATGCGGCCGGCCGCCGGTGGCGGTCCAACCTGGTACGTCGGTTCGTCCGGCCCGGGTGCGCCCCCTCTGCCGTGCCCCGCCGATCGTTCGTCTGGGAGCCTCCCAGCAGGCTTCCCGGTGCCGGGGGCACCCGCGGGGCCCTGCCGCGGCATCGGCGGCACCGGATCCCCGGGGTGGCGGTCCGGACGGGGCACGTTCGGCTCGATCCAGCCGCGTCCCTCGGGCCCGGGTGCCCGACCAGGCGGCGGTACGGCCCGTCCGCTGTGCGCCGCCATTCGGCCCGTCGGCGGCCCGCCGGGCTCGGGCCGTGGCCCGGCCTCGTTCGGCGGCGCTCCGGTCCGCTGTGGCCGTCCGTCACCCTGTGGAGTCGGGCGTGGACCCTTCTCCGGGCCCCCGTACCCGTCAGGTCGTTGGCCGGACCCGATCCAGTGGCCCTCCCGTCGCTCCGGTCCGCCGCGGAACGCGCCAGGTGGCTCACCGGCGATGTATCGGATCTCGGCCGGGGCAGGCCGGCCGGCCGGTGCTACCGGACCGGCCGGGGAGATCGGGCCTGCCGGCGGTGCCGACCCCGCGGGGGGAAGGGGGCCGGCCGGTGACACCGGGCGGCCCGGGACACCGTGCTCGGGTGAACGCGGCCGGGGAGGCTGCCTCCGTTCAGGTGGCGGGACAGGCCCCGGAGGAGGGACCGGTTGCCCGGCGGCGGGTCCCGGAACTTTGGCCCGCCCGGCTATGCCGGAGATACGCCCGGTACGACGGTGGGACGCGCGACCGTCTACCACATGGCCGGGGTAGCGCTGGCCGGGTTGCGCCGGAACCCACTCCGCGGTGGGCTCGCGTACCCAGTCAGGTTCGGACGGTTCGCCCCAGCGGTCACCGTATTCCCTGTTCACGACACTTGGCTCCGGTCCGAGCGACGAGTCGCCAAGGGGCGCCAGCCACCGCTTTCGAGCGCCCGACGCGGCCTGAAGCGGGGCTCGCGTCGCTCGATCACGGGGTCACCTCGTCTGGAAATTTGGTCGCTGGTCTGCCTCAGCTGCCGGTATGTTCACCCGGCCTGCTGTGGCGTGGGTCGCGGAAGGAGGGTATCGACGTGTCCTTGGTCACCGCTACTGGGCCGCCGCTCATCCGCTGAAACGCTGCACGATGAATCAGCAAATTTGCCATCTTAGGTGGACTTATTTCCCATCTTCGCCCCACCTCTGCCTGTCATCCCGTCCTGCACCTGGCCGATCGTGATGTCCTGAGCGATCAAGAAGATATCCTGCCCGGGGGCCGGGGAGGGCGGCGAGTGTGGTATTGAGTAATCCGGCTAGGTGTGCTCCATAACCAGGAAGGCGACCGTGCCGGGCTCCAGCGCCTCGTAACTGTGCGGGACGTCCCCGGCGAAGCTGACGTAGTCGCCCGGGCCGAGGTCCACCAGGTCCCCCTTCGGTCCGGTCCGCAGCCGCCCCGCCGCGACGATCAGATGCTCGACACAGCCGGGTAGATGCGCCACGGCGTTCCGGCTGGTTCCCGGCTCCAGTTCGATGAGGTAGAGGTCCCGGCGCGCGTGCGGGGATCCGGCGGAGAGCAGGGTGACGCCGAAGTCGGCGTGCTCCGAGGGCACCCGTGATCGCTGCCCGGCGCGGATGACCTGCACGGCGGGCCGGGGCTGCTCGACCAGTCGGCTGAATGGGATGTCGAGGGCGACGCTGAGCGCCCAGAGAGTCTCCACGCTCGGGTTCCCGCTGCCGGCCTCGAGCTGGGACAGTGTCGACTTGGCGATCCCGGCCCGACGGGCCAACTCGGTGAGCGAGATGCCGACCCGCTCGCGCTCCCGCCGGATGGCGGTGGCGATGATGGCCAGGGGAGATATGTGAATCGTTCGCTTCATCGGTTCATCCGTTCGGTTTGACGAACGCACGGAAGAGTTCCATTATTCTCGACTGTGCGTACGCCCAACCACACCCCGGTCACGCTGCTGCGCGACGTGCTGGCGATCAGCGCCGCCATGCTCGCCGTTGGCGCGTCATTCGGGGCCATCGCGGTGGCTGCCGGTCTGCCGGCCGGGGCCGTTATCGCGATGTCCGTGATCGTCTACGCCGGCGGGGCGCAGTTCATGGCGGTCGGACTGCTCACCGCCGGTAGCCCGGTCGCGGCCGTCTTCGCCGGACTGTTGATCAACGCTCGGCACCTGCCCTTCGGACTGGCGCTGGATGGGGCGCTGGGCGACCGGTGGTGGCACCGGCTGATCGGTAGCCATCTGATGACCGATGAGGCGACCGCCTTCGCCCTGGCGCAACCCGCCGGCGCCCCACGGCGGAGGGCGTTCCGGCTGGCCGGCGTCGTGCTCTTCATCGCCTGGAACACCGGCACCCTGCTCGGCGTACTGGTCGGGGCAAGTGCCGGCGATCCGGCCATGTTCGGCCTGGACGCCGCCTTCCCGGCCGGCCTGCTGGC
>DASULK010000146.1:0-7937 GCA_036278255.1 Micromonospora sp. | reverse complement strand
TCGTACGCCTCGCCCCACTGACCGATGATGAGGGCCCGGATCGCGGCCGGATCGACCTGGTCGAGGAATGCTTCGACCAGGTCGGCGAACTCCTCAGGCTTGGTGTCGTAGTCGGCGCTGAGCCGCCAGGCCACGGTCGCCGGATCAGCCGGCCGGTCAGCCGACAGGTCGAAGGAGTGCACCGGCAGGCCGGCGAACTCGGCGATGTGCTCATTGATGGTCATGGACACGGGGCTCCGGACGGTTGAGGGGTACGAGCGGGCGACACCCTAGCAATCCGGGCCGACATTCCCACGTCACAACGACGGGCAGGGCAGCCGATTCCAAAGTGGGCCGATCTCAGGCACCCCGGAGGGCATCCATGAAGGACTTCCAGGCGTACTCGGGGAAGGCGAGGACCGGACCCGCCGGGTCCTTCGAATCGCGGACCGCGATCACACCATCGACAGTGGCAACCTCAACACAGTTGCCATTGGACGGAGACGTTGTCCAACTCCGCGATCGAGATCAGGTACCGGAGCTGTCCGCGCAGCACCTCGGGCGGCGCAGTATTGCGGCGGAACGCGGCCTCGTCGATCACCACGTCGTACTGCGGCGGGTGCTCCCGGCGCAGCACCACCTGTCGGGGGGCCCGCGCCCGTGCATCAGCCTGAATGTCGAGATGGCCGTAGATATCACGGCCGGAGATGTCGGCGCCCGCCGCCTTCGCCCGGTCGTGGTGGGCGGCGACATCCTCCTTCGGCGACAGCCCCACCTCACATGAAAGGCGACGGTGAAATGCCGCCGGCTCCGATCACTTCACGCCGGCGATGTCCATCCCACGCAGCTCCTTCTTCAGCTCCGCCATCTCGTCGCGGATCCGGGCGGCGAGCTCGAACTGCAGTTCGCGGGCGGCAGCGAGCATCTGCTCGTTGAGGTCCTGGATGAGCTGAGCCAGATCCGCCCGGGCCATCCCCTCCCGGGACGGCCCCGACTCGGCCCTGCCCCGACTGCGGGTCTCCGGCACCGGCGCCTTGCCCCGCGACAGCTGCCGCACCGCACCCCCCACCCGGGTCCCCTCGGTCTCCTCCGCCTCACGGTAGATGTCGTCGAGGATGTCGCGGATCTTCTTCCGCAGCGGCTCGGGACTGATGCCGTGCGCCTCGTTGTGCGCGATCTGCTTAGCCCGCCGCCGATTGGTCTCATCGATCGCGTTCGCCATCGACGGGGTGATCTTGTCGGCGTACATGTGCACCTGGCCGGAGACGTTCCGGGCCGCGCGCCCGATGGTCTGGATCAGCGACCGGCCGCTGCGCAGGAAGCCCTCCTTGTCGGCGTCGAGGATCGCCACCAGCGACACCTCGGGCAGGTCGAGCCCCTCACGCAGCAGGTTGATGCCGACCAGCACGTCGTAGTCGCCCTTACGCAGCTCGCGCAGTAGCTCCACCCGGCGCAGCGTGTCGACCTCGGAGTGCAGATAGCGCACCCGGATGCCGTGCTCCAGCAGATAGTCCGACAGATCCTCGGCCATCTTCTTGGTCAGCGTGGTGACCAGCACCCGCTCATCCCGCTCGGTACGCAGCTTGATCTCGTGCATCAGGTCGTCGATCTGCCCCTTGGTGGGCTTGACCACCACCTCCGGATCGACCAGACCGGTCGGGCGGATCACCTGCTCGACGAACTCACCACCGGACTGCTCCAACTCCCACGAACCCGGCGTGGCTGACAGGAAGACCATCTGCCCCACCCGCTCCAGGAACTCATCGAACCGCAACGGCCGGTTGTCCGCCGCGCTCGGCAGCCGGAACCCGTGGTCGATCAGCATCCGCTTGCGGGAGGCGTCGCCCTCATACATGCCGCCGATCTGCGGAATGCTGACGTGGGACTCGTCGACCACGGTCAGGAAGTCGTCGGGGAAATAGTCGAGCAGGCAGTGCGGCGGGCTCCCCGGCTGGCGGCCGTCGATGTGCATCGAGTAGTTCTCGATACCGGAGCAGAAGCCGACCTGCCGCATCATCTCGATGTCGTAGGTGGTGCGCATCCGCAGCCGCTGCGCCTCCAGCAGCTTGCCCTGCCGCTCCAGCTCGGCCAGCCGCTGCTCTAGCTCCGTCTCGATCCCGGCGATCGCCCGCTCCATGCGCTCCGGCCCCGCCGCATAGTGGGTCGCCGGGAAAATCAGCAGGTGGTCGACCTCCCGGATCACGTCCCCGGTCAGCGGATGCAGGTAGTAGAGCTTCTCCACCTCGTCGCCGAAGAACTCGATCCGCAGCGCCAACTCCTCGTACGCCGGGATGATCTCCAGAGTGTCGCCACGGACCCGGAAGGTGCCCCGGTTGAACGCCATGTCGTTTCGGGTGTACTGGATGTCGACCAGCCGGCGCAGCAACTGGTCCCGCTCGATCTCCTGGCCGAGGCGCACCCGCACCGCCCGGTCCAGGTACTCCTCCGGGGTGCCCAGGCCATAGATCGCCGAGACGGTGGCGACCACGACGACATCCCGCCGCGTCAGCAGCGACATGGTCGCCGAGTGCCGCAGCCGCTCGACCTCCTCATTGATCGAGGCGTCCTTCTCGATGTAGGTGTCGGTCTGCGGAATGTACGCCTCGGGCTGGTAGTAGTCGTAGTAGGAGACGAAATACTCGACCGCATTCTGCGGCAGCAGCTCGCTGAACTCCTTCGCCAACTGAGCGCAGAGCGTCTTGTTGGGGGCCAGCACCAGAGTCGGGCGTTGCAGCCGCTCGATCAGCCAGGCGGTGGTCGCGCTCTTGCCCGTACCGGTGGCGCCGAGCAGCACCGTGTGCCGGTCACCGCGCCGCACCCGCCGTTCAAGTTCGTCGATCGCGGCGGGCTGGTCACCGGAAGGCTGAAAATCACTGACGACCTGGAACCGACCGTCGAGCCGTGGGATGTCGAGCGCCATAGCATCAACCGTACGCCGCAGGGGTGACAGTAACGATGCGTGTGCAGTCAACTGCGATACCGTCATTGTTTGACGTGGATGCCCGCGCTACCGTGCTAAGGGTAGGCCGCTCGTGGTGGCCGACCGGCACCGGCCCGAAACACCGGCCGGTCACGTCCGGCGCAGTGGTCGCAGCCCCGGCTTCACGCCGGTGAGCGCACCGACGCGGTCGCGCTTCATGCGCACCGGCTGCCGCGAGCGGCCCTACGCATGCCAGCCGGTCGCGGTAGCCCACTGCTCAGCCCGCGGATACTCCGTCTCCAGCCAGGGCCGCAGCCCCTCGGCGTACACATCCCGATCGGGGCTCTCGCCCACCAACGTTCGGTGCAGCGCGGTGAAGCCCGCCCGTTCCCGCTCATCGGCGCGCAGGTGGTCGCGGATCAGGAGAGCCGAACGCCACGCCGGCGAGCCGATGACCCGCACGTACAGGTTGACCGGGCGGCCCGGATCGGCGCTGGCGTGCTGCCGTTCCGTACCCCCCGTCGCCCCCTGGCCCGCCAGGCCGGAGAGGTTCCATCCGGGGCTGAGGCTGGGGGGGAAGCCGGCAGCGGCGAGCCGGTCGGTGAAGGCATCAGCCTCCGCCATGCCCGCCACCCCTACCTGGATGTCGAGGAGATCCTCGGCGGGCAGCCCGGGGACCGCGGTCAGACCGACATGGTCGATCCGTACGTCGGCGCCGACGGCGTGCCGGATCCGGGCGGCGATCCGGGTGAACTGGGCCGGCCAGCTCGGATCCGGCTCGCGGAGAAGAACCAGCGGGCCGGGCCAGGCGGGGCGGCGCTGGCGGAGGTTGCGTTCGTACGGCACCAGCCGGTCCTGCCATAGTCTGTCCACGGCGGCGTGCAACGCGGCAAGATCGCTGTTGTTCTCCAGCACCACATCCGCGGCCTCCCGGCGCTGCTCGTCGCTGGCCTGGGCCTGAATGCGCTGGTACGCCTGCTCCTCGGTCATCCCTCGGCTGTGCCGCAGCCGCTCCACCCGGGTTCTCTCCGCCGCGGAGACCACCACCACCAGGTGGTACGTCGGTGCGAGCCCCGCCTCGACCAGCAGCGGCACGTCGTTGACGACGACCGCATCGGGGGCAGCCTCCCCCGCGAGTTGCGCGGTGCGGGCCCGTACCCGGGGATGGATAATGCCTTCCAGCCGCCGCCGGGCGGCCTCGTCACCGAAGACGACCTCACCCAGCGCCGGTCGGTCCAGGCTGCCGTCGTCGTGCAGCACCCGCTCGCCGAAGGTCGCGACGATCTCGTTCAGCCCGTCCGTACCTGGCGCGACCACTTCGCGGGCAATCCGGTCGGCGTCGATAACGATCGCTCCGAGGCTGGCCAGCCGGGTGGTCACCGCGCTCTTCCCCGCGCCGATCCCACCGGTCAATCCCATCATCAACACGATGTCCAGTGAATCAGGCCGCGCCGGCCCAGCAGGCGTCGCAGGCCAGTTTCCCGCTGATCAAAAAATCGAATGCCCCGACACGCCGACGAAACGCCGGCACCACGGCGGCTAGTCGGCCGCCATCTGGGGCCGACGCGGTGGGTCGGGGTCGGCATCGCCGGGGCTGGCCAACCCCGCCTGGCCCACGGTCACCGCCAGCACCCGCCGGGTCCATGGCCGGACCCGGACGATGACCACATCGCCGACCTGGCATGCTTGCGCGATCTCCGCTGGCAGGATCCAGGCCTTGGTCTGGTCGGCCCGGCCGTCGTCGATGACCAGGTAGTAGTTCTTTGGCACGGTGCGGCGGTTCTCCTCGTCGCCCACCTCGCGGGTCTGCCACACCTGATGCCAGAGCACCTCACCGCGGATGGTGACGGGCACGGCAAGCTCCTGCACCACCCGGACCAGGGTGTAGCCGGCGTAGAACAGCAACGCGACACCAACCGAGGTGAAGGCGAGGGTGACCGCGTCGCTGTCGGCGAGGCGCTGCCGCAGCTGACGCGGCTCGGCGAAGGTCCAGCCGAGCAGGGCGGCGAGACCGGCCCGGAAGACGATCCAACCCAGCCGCTGCCCGTAACGGGGCAGCAGCCGCGGATAGGTGACGCTGACCTGACGCCAACCGCCACCGTACGACGACCAGATCCGCCGTCGATCTGCGATGCCGAGGTCGATGACCCGCGACGCCACCCGGGTCACGCCGAGCGCCGCGCCGTAGGGGAGGTACCGGTCCCAGACCGCGACGGCGGCGGGGGGCTGCTCGGCGAACGCCTCGTGCCTGGACAGCCAGTCACGAACGCCGAGCCAGGCGGCGGCCAACTCCCGGCCCGCCGGGGTGTCCCGCTCCCCGCCGACCTTGCCGGCAATACCGGTCAGCACCGCGGCGACGATCAGAAACACCCCCGGTACGGCGCCGAAATCCTTGTCACCCCGGTCGATGTAGTGGGCGGCGCCGATGGTGACTCCCGATGCGGTGACGACGGCCAGCGCCGACAACGCGGAGACGATCGCCGGCGAAAACCGGCGGCGTGACAGGCCGCGCCGACGCGCGTCAGCGACCACCGCCGCGGCAAGCCGTTTCGACCAGGCCCCGGCGCGGCGGGCATCGGCGAAGGTCAGCGCGGTCACAGGCACCACACCGTTGATGGCACGTTCGACCACCCGGTCGTAGACCTGGCGTTCATAGCTGTTGAGGTCAGCGGGGCCGCGGTTGGTCAGACGCACGATCGTGTGCCGGGGATCGGCGCCTGCCTGGTCGAACTCCAGATATCCGCGGGCGGCGAGGTCGAGCAGCGTGGATTCCGCGGCGTCAACGGTGACCTGCCAGCGGTTGGCCAGAAGGCTGACCACCGCCGGCGGTTCTGCTCCGGGCAGCTCCATCGCCGCCGCAGCCGCCGCCATCCTGGAGGGACGGGTCAGCAGCCGGGCCAGTCCGTAGGCGGCCAACCACACACCGAGGCTGACCGCGGGCAGACCGACCTCGATCAGCAGATCGGTGGGGGTCATCTCCGTTCAGTCCTCAGAACCGAACCGACACGTCGTCACGCTCACCGCTGATCGCCTCGAAGTACGGCTCCGGCCGGAATTTGCCCAGTCCTGCAACGAGGTTCGTCGGCACCGACTGTACGGCCGTGTTGTACGACTGAACGGCGCTGTTGTAGAACTGCCGCGCGTAGGCGATCTTGTTCTCGGTGGTGGCCAACTCCTGCTGCAGTTGCGCGAAGTTGTCACTCGCCCGCAGCTGCGGGTACGCCTCGGCCAGCGCGAACAGCCGCCCGAGGGCCTGGGTCAGCGCGCCTTCGGCACCCACCTGCGCCTGCGGTCCGCGTCCGCGCACGTCAGCTGCGGCGGCCCGGGCCGCGGTGACCGCCACCAAGGTCTCCCGCTCATGCCCGGCGTAGCCCTTGACCGTCTCCACCAGGTTGGGAATCAGGGAATGGCGCCGCTTGAGTTGGACGTCCACCTGGGCCCAGGACGCCTGCACCTGGGTACGCAGCCGCACCAGCCGGTTGTAGCTGGCGATGACGCCCAGCAGCAGCGCCACAACCAGCAAAACCGCCACCGCCGCCATGATCATGAGCAGCATCCGCATGTGACCCACCTCTGCCGGACTCGCTGGTGCCTCGACCAGCCGCCTGAATTCTCATGTGCGGCATCGGCTCGGGTCGAGAGGCTGTCGCCTACTTGACATATCCGTTTTCATGCTTAGTGCCACAACCGGTCACATCGATCGCAGGGTGCGGTGGCACAGACGGCGAAGGCCGCGCACAGCCGGCGGAACCGGTGTGCGCGGCCTTCGTACGGCGATTACCTCCCGCCGGCGAGCTTCTCGCGCAGGGCCGCGAGCGCCTCGTCGGTGGCCAGGGTGCCGGCCGGCTCCTCGGCCTGCCGGGCCGGGGCCGCCGGGGCCGGCCCGCCGGTCACGGCAGCGGTGGCCGCCTCGGCCTCCGCGGCACGCGAGCTCTGCACCTGGCGGGTGTGGGCCTCCCACCGGGTGCGGGCCTCGGCGTACTGCCGCTCCCACGTCTCGCGCTGCTCCTCGTAGCCCTCGAGCCACTCCCCGGTCTCCGGGTCGAAGCCCTCGGGGTAGATGTAGTTGCCCTCGTTGTCGTAGGTCGCGGCCATGCCGTACAGGGTCGGGTCGAAGTTCTCCTCGCCCTCGACGAAGCCCTCGTTGGCCTGCTTGAGCGACAGCGAGATCCGCCGGCGCTCCAGGTCGATGTCGATGACCTTGACCATGACCTCGGAGCCCACCTGGACGACCTGCTCCGGGATCTCCACGTGCCGCTCGGCCAGCTCGGAGATGTGCACCAGGCCCTCGATGCCGTCCTCGACGCGCACGAACGCGCCGAACGGCACCAGCTTGGTGACCTTGCCCGGCACGATCTGCTGGATCGCGTGGGTACGAGCGAACTGGCGCCACGGGTCTTCCTGGGTCGCCTTCAGCGACAGCGAGACCCGCTCGCGGTCGAGGTCGACGTCGAGGACCTCGACCTCCACCTCCTGGCCGACCTCGACAACCTCGGACGGGTGGTCGATGTGCTTCCAGGACAGCTCGGAGACGTGCACCAGGCCGTCCACGCCACCCAGGTCGACGAAGGCCCCGAAGTTGACGATCGAGGAGACGACGCCCTTGCGGACCTGGCCCTTCTGCAGCTTGTTGAGGAACTCGGTGCGCACCTCAGACTGCGTCTGCTCCAGCCAGGCCCGGCGAGACAGGACCACGTTGTTGCGGTTCTTGTCCAGCTCAATGATCTTGGCTTCGAGCTCGCGGCCGACGTACGGCTGGAGATCACGCACACGCCGCATCTCGACCAGCGAGGCGGGCAGGAAGCCCCGCAACCCGATGTCGAGGATAAGGCCACCCTTGACCACCTCGATGACGGAGCCACGCACGACGCCGTCCTCGTCCTTGATCTTCTCGATCGTGCCCCAGGCGCGCTCGTACTGCGCCCGCTTCTTCGAGAGGATCAGGCGGCCCTCCTTGTCCTCCTTCTGCAGGACCAGGGCCTCGATGTGGTCTCCGACCGACACCACCTCGGCGGGGTCAACGTCGTGCTTGATCGAC
>DASULK010000145.1:0-7681 GCA_036278255.1 Micromonospora sp. | reverse complement strand
CCGGGATCGAGCCGATCCCCGGAGAAGACCCCGGCAGCGGTGACCAGGGAATAGTCCCGTCCTGCCATGGTGAACTCGATGATGCGTCGGTTGGCGGCGGTGCCGGGTTCCGCGGCGAAGTAGTGGCTGTCGGTCATCTCTCGCTTCTCTCCCCGCGGCCGGGCAGCCCGGCCGGCTCCGTCACACCCTCAACCTGCGGGTGGTCTGCGCGCGGCGGGCGTACTCGGCAGGATCGTCGGGATAGCCGACGGCGACGAGCGTAAGGCCGTGCGGCGCCACCACCGGCACCTCGCTGCAGCGCTCACGCAACGACAGCAGGCTGGCGGGCCAGCCGACGCTGCGCCGTCCGTCCCCGGCGATCAGCATCGCGCCGACCAGGCTCCGCACCATCGCCTGACAGAAGGCATCGGCCTGCACGGTGGCGATCAGAATGTCGCGTTCATCCCGGCGCCAGCTCAGCCGGGTGACCTCGCGAATGGTGGTGGCGTTCTCCTTGCGGCGGCAGTACGCCGCGAAGTCATGCTCGCCCGCCAGTCCCGCGGCTGCCGCGTTCAGGGCCGCCAGATCCAGCGGGCGCGGCCAGGCGAGGATCTCGTGCCGACGCAGCGGGTCCGCGCCGTACGGGGCGTCGGTGACCTGGTACTCGTACCGCCGGAAGGTCGCGGAAAACCGGGCGTCGAAGTCGGACGGTACTTCGGTGACCGCTCGTACCCGGACATCGTCGGGCAATATCCGGTTGAGCCGCCGCAGCAGAGCCGTGGTCACGGCTTCTCCCCGCGGGCTGCTCCTGTTCGCCAACGCCGCCCAGGCCTGCGAGTCGATGTCGACATGGCACACCTGCGCGGTGGCGTGCACTCCGGCGTCGGTGCGGCCGGCGACGGTGAGGCCGGTCGCACCGGCCGGGCCGAAGATCCGGCCGAGCGTCTCGGTGAGCACGCCCGCCACCGTCCGGCGAGCGGGCTGGACGGCCCAGCCGGAGAAGCCGGTGCCGTCGTAGGAGACGTCCAGCCGTACCCGGTCGCGCCCCTGCCCCACCACGCCTCCACCGATCGGTTCGGGCCCGGCACCCTCAGGATGCCGGGCCCGTTGCACCTGTTCGGAGCCCTACTTGCTCTCGCTGGCCTCGTCGCTGTCCTCGCGGGCCTGATCCGTGTCGCCGGAGGCCGAAGCCGGCGGCTCGGCATCCTGATCGGCCTCGACCGCAGGCGTCTTCTCCGCGGGGGCAAGCGCCTCGACCTTGTCCTGCTGCGCCGCCTTGCGGGCCGCCTGCTTCGCCGCCGGGGCCGGGGCCCGCGTGGGCAGCTCCTCCTCGACCAGCTCGATGATCGCCATCGGCGCCGCATCGCCCTTACGCGGCCCGGCCTTCACGATCCGCGTGTAGCCGCCATTGCGGCTGGCGTAACGCGGGGCAATCTGGTCGAACAGGTCGAAGACCACGTCCTTGTCCCGCAGGACGCTCAGCACCCGACGACGCGAGGCGAGGTCGCCGCGCTTGGCCCTGGTGATGAGCTGCTCGGCAAGGGGGCGCAACCGCTTGGCCTTCGACTCGGTCGTCTTGATCTTGCCGTGCTGGAACAGCGAGCTGGCCAGGTTAGCCAGCATCAACCGCTCATGCGCGGGGCTGCCGCCGAGGCGGGGACCCCTGCTGGGCGTGGGCATTGTTGTTGCTCCTCAATAGTGGCGGCAGCGGATCTAGAGCTGCTCGGTCTCGCGGTAGTCGTCGGTGTCGTAGTCCACCTCGCCGAAGGTGTCCACCACCTGTGCCGGGTCGAAGTGGGGGGCCGAGTCCTTCAGGCCCAGGTTCATCCCGGCGAGCTTCATCTTCACTTCGTCTATTGACTTCTGGCCGAAGTTGCGGATGTCGAGGAGGTCCGCCTCGGTCCGCGAAATGAGCTCGCCGACGGTGTTGATGCCCTCACGCTTCAAGCAGTTGTAGGAACGCACCGTCAGGTCCAGCTCCTCGATCGGCAGCGCGAGGTCGGCGGCGAGCTGCGCATCCTGCGGCGACGGCCCGATGTCGATCCCCTCGGCGGTCTCGTCGAGTTCGCGGGCCAGGCCGAAGAGTTCGACCAGGGTGGAACCGGCCGACGCGAGCGCGGTGCGAGGGGCCATCGACGACTTCGTCTCGACGTCGATGATCAGCCGATCGAAGTCGGTGCGCTGCTCAACGCGGGTCGCCTCGACGCGGTAGGTCACCTTCAGGACCGGCGAGTAGATCGAGTCGATCGGGATCCGCCCGATCTCCGCACCGGCCTGCTTGTTCTGCGAGGCACTGACGTAACCGCGGCCCCGCTCCACGGTCAGCTCCATGTCGAGCCGGCCCTTGCCGTTCAGCGTGGCGATCTTGAGCTCGGGGTTGTGCACCGACACTCCGGCCGGAGGCTGGATGTCGCCAGCGGTGACCTCACCCGGCCCCTGCTTGCGCAGGTACATGCTGACCGGCTCGTCGTGCTCGGAGCTGACGCAGAGCTCCTTGATGTTCATCACCAGCTCAACCACGTCCTCCTTCACACCGGGGACGGTGGTGAACTCATGCAGAACCCCGTCAATCTTGATCGAGGTCACGGCTGCGCCCGGGATGGACGACAGCAGGGTACGCCGCAGCGAATTGCCGAGCGTGTAGCCGAAACCCGGCTCCAGCGGCTCGATGGTGAACCGGGAACGTGTCTCGTTGATCGACTCTTCGGAGAGAGTCGGCCGCTGGCTGATGAGCATTCTTTTCTCTTCTCTGTCGGGGCGCCCGCTATATGACGCCACGTTCTGAGTCGGTGCCCCTGTGACGGCCCATCGGCGGGGCCGCCACAGGGGTGCCGGAGATTACTTCGAGTAGAGCTCGACGATCAGCTGCTCCTGGACCTGCGTGTCGATGACCTGCCGGGCCGGGAGCGTGTGCACCAGGATCTTCAGTTCGCTGGGGATAGCCTCCAGCCAGGCCGGCACCGTCTTGGAGCCGGCTTCCGCCTGCGCCACCACGAACGGCGTCATCTCCTTGGACCGGGGCCGGACCTCGAGGATGTCGTGCTCCTTGACCCGGTACGAAGGGATATCCACCTTCTTCCCGTTGACCATGAAGTGGCCGTGCTTAACGAGCTGGCGGGCCATGTCCCGGGACTTGGCGTAGCCAGACCGGTAGACCACGTTGTCCAGCCGCGACTCCAGGATCTGCAGGAGGTGGTCACCGGTCTTGCCCGGCTTGGCGTTCGCCTCCTCGTAGTAGCCGCGGAACTGCTTCTCCAGCACGCCGTAGATCCGGCGGGCCTTCTGCTTCTCACGAAGCTGCAGCAGGTACTCGGTCTCCTTGGTGCGGGCGCGTCCGTGCTGCCCCGGCGGGAACGGCCGGGACTCGATCGGGCACTTCGGGCCATCGCACTTGCTGCCCTTGAGGAACAGCTTCATCCGCTCCCGCCGGCAACGGCGGCAGTCTGCACCGGTGTAACGAGCCATCTTCTCTTAACCTCTCAGACCCGGCGACGCTTCGGCGGACGGCACCCGTTGTGCGGCTGCGGCGTGACATCGGAGATCTGCCCGACCTCCAAGCCGACGGCCTGCAGCGAACGGATGGCGGTTTCCCGGCCGGAGCCGGGCCCCTTGACGAATACATCGACCTTGCGCATGCCGTGATCCATAGCCCGCCGTGCGGCGGCCTCGGCGGCCATCTGCGCGGCGAACGGGGTCGACTTGCGCGAGCCCTTGAAGCCGACCTGGCCGGAGGAGGCCCAGGAGATGACGGCACCGCTCGGGTCCGTGATGGACACGATCGTGTTGTTGAAGGTGCTCCTGATGTGCGCCTGTCCGTGGGCGACGTTCTTGCGTTCCTTGCGCCGGACCTTCTTGACAGGGGCCCCGGCACGAGCCTTGGCTGGCATAAGCGTGTGCGCTCCTAATTACTTCCGGATTACTTCCGGCCGGCCTTCTTCTTACCGGCGACGGTCCGCTTCGGGCCCTTACGGGTCCGGGCATTGGTACGAGTGCGCTGGCCATGCACGGGCAGTCCCCGGCGGTGCCGGATCCCGGCGTAGCAGCCGATCTCGACCTTGCGGCGGATGTCAGCGGCGACCTCGCGGCGCAGGTCGCCCTCTACCTTGTAGTTGGCTTCGATGTGGTTACGCAGCGCAAGCAGCTCATCATCGGTGAGCTCCCGGACGCGCTTGTCGGGGGAGATCCCGGTGGCGGTGAGCGATTCCATCGCCCGGGTCCGACCGACCCCGAAGATGTAGGTGAGCGCGATCTCCAACCGCTTGTCGCGGGGGAGGTCCACGCCGACTAGACGTGCCATGTGTGGGCGTACTCCTCGTATCGTCACGCGGAGGTCTGGACCCGCCCCACCCCGATCCGACCACTCCGCGCCGGTGCGTCTGATGCCGCACCACGACGCGGAACTGTCGCTGCCCGATCGGGCCCCGGCCTCCGACCGGGGGTGAGCCACGAGCCTGCGAACCTTCTACGCTTCGCCGCTCGGGGCTGGGACGAGCTTCTGGTGTTGTACTCGATCTGCTGCTGGTGCTGCCCGCCGCCGACCATGGCGGTCGGCGGATCACTCAGCCCTGGCGCTGCTTGTGGCGCGGGTCGGCCTTACAGATGACCATGACCCGGCCGTGCCGCCGGATGACCCGGCAGCTGTTGCAGATCCTCTTGACGCTCGGCTTGACCTTCACGGTTTGCCTTACTCTCCATCTGCGCCCGACACCGTGGCACACACGAGGCCGGACTTCGAGGACGGACACGGGACGTCCCGGCCGCCATCAGGGATTGATTTAAGGAACATTGTCGGGACTTCGGCCGCATCGCCTGGCGAAGCCAGTACGGCTGGTCGTCCGGACAAGGCTCACTTGTAGCGGTAGACGATGCGCCCACGGGTCAGGTCGTAGGGCGAAAGCTCGACGACGACCCGGTCCTCCGGCAGGATGCGGATGTAGTGCTGCCGCATCTTGCCGCTGATGTGAGCCAGCACCTTATGGCCGTTAGCGAGCTCCACCCGGAACATGGCGTTCGGAAGTGGCTCGATAACGCGGCCCTCGATCTCGATGGCCCCTTCTTTTTTCGGCATGTCCTCCGCTGTCCTGACGTCGGTTTCTCCGGACGGCCCACAACGCCTTTCCCAGGGGTCCGGTCTTGAGTCAAGATCCAGACCGTGCTGAGCCAGCCGCGGCTCCGACACCCACCGAAGCGCTGGATGGGCAGGACGGAGTGGACGCTGTGCGCCGATCCAATAGTGTACGCGGATCCGCCCACCAGCGCCAACCTGGGTCACACAGAATGCGGAATGGGACAGGGAGGCGTTACCGGGCATCTTCTTCGGCGTTATTCGCCGACGCATCCCGTCGAGCCTTCCGCTCCAACGCGGCGCGCTTGGCTCCGGCCTGTTTGGCGGCCCACTTCTGCGGCTCGCCGCTGAACAATCCGCCAATCGTGCGGACCAGCAGCACCACACCCCAGGGCCCCGCCACCCATCCCGGCCAGAAATAGATCAGGCCTTCGCTCATCAGGCTGATGACGCCCCAGATCCCGACGGTGGTGGCGACCACCCCGAAATACGGGCCCCAGTTCTCGGCCAGCCACCGCCGGGTCGCGTGCGGGAAGCGGCCGTCCGGCCCGGGCACCAGCTCCGGCGGCAGCGACGACTCAACCGGAACCAACGGTCCCGCGAGACTTGTCTCCGGCAGATCGGCCAGCAGCGGCTTCAGGTCGCCGTACGTCTTCGCGGCGTACGCCTGCCGCACCCGCTCGTCATACTCATGCAGGTCCAGCCGGCCGTCATTCAACGCGGCCCGTAGCCGTTCCGCCACGGCTTCCCGGTCAGCATCCGCCACCCGCATCTGATCCCGCTGCTCCACAGCCACCAGCATGCCACCGCCTCGCCATCACCGAAATAGCAGCAAGATCACGTCCGAAGCATTGGCGTCGGGGCGGAGTGACCGGCGAAGGGATCAAGCCTGACCGCCCTGAGCGGGCACTCCACCCCGACGCCCTTCGCCGGGCACCCAGCCCCAACGCCCGTTCCGAGACCTCACGTCGTCGAGGCGGCAGGCTGGCGGGCGGTCACCAGATCGCCCAGGCGTTCCCGGCCACCATCCGGGGCGGTCAGCACCCAGACCCCGTCGTCGAGCAGCGCCATCGTGTGCTCGACGTGGGCTGCGATGGAACCGTCGCGGGTCACCACGGTCCAGCCGTCGGCAAGCTCCACCGTCCGCGCCGAACCCATCGTGATCATCGGCTCGATCGCGAGGGCGAGACCAGGCACCAGACGCGGCCCCCGTCCCGGCCGCCCATAGTTGAAGACGTGCGGATCCTGGTGCATCTCGGTACCGATTCCGTGGCCGCCGTACCCCTCGACGATCCCGTACCGGCCGCTTCGGCGCACCGCCCGCTCCACGGCGTACGAAATATCCGTCAACCGACCGCGTCCGGTGGCCGCCCCCCGCGCAGCGGCGGCGATACCCGCCCACATCGCGTCCTCGGCGGCCGCCGCCATCCGCAGCAACTCCGGTCGGGTCTGGCCGACTCCGACCGTGATCGCCGCGTCGCCGTGCCAGCCGTCCAGCACCGCACCGCAGTCGACCGAGATCAGGTCCCCTTCACGAAGAATCTGTTTCGGCGACGGGATCGCATGCACGACCTGCTCGTTGACCGAGGAGCAGATCGTGGCGGGATATCCGTGATAGCCCTTGAACGAGGGGATCGCCCCGGCCTCTCGGATCACCGCCTCCGCCACCGCGTCGAGATCCGCGGTCGAGGCCCCGGGCACCGCCGCATCCCGGACCGCGGCCAGCGCCGCCGCGACCACCAGCCCGGCGGCGCGCATCTTCTCGATCTGCTCCGGGGTCTTCAGCTGGATGTCCAGCTGCTCACCGCGCATAGGGACCGGCTGCCTTTCCTTCGCTGCTGTCCGACGGCAGAAACCGTACCGGGGTCGGCTCGCCTCCCCGCGCCTCACACCCTATCCGCCGTACGACCGCAGCGCGTTGATCGCGCGGGTCGTTACCTCCTCCACCGGCCCGGTGGCGTCGATGCCGACGAGCTTGCCCTGCGCGCCGTAGTAGTCGACCAGAGGCGCGGTCTTCTCCGCGTACTCCTGCAGGCGCCGGGCGATCGTCTCGGGCCTGTCGTCCTCCCGCTGGAACAGCTCGGACCCGCACCGGTCACAGATGCCTTCCCGGGTCGGCGGATCAAACTCGACGTGCCAGGTACGGCCGCAGCCCCGGCAGGTACGCCGGCCGGAGAGACGCCGGATCACCTCGTCCTCGTCAACCACGAGTTCCAACACCACATCAAGTGCGGTACCGAGGTCTGCGAGCAGCTTGTCAAGAGCAGCAGCCTGGGGGGTGGTGCGTGGGAACCCGTCAAGCAGGAACCCGTCCACGGTGTCCGGCTGGGCGAGCCGGTCCCGGACCATGTTGATGGTCACCTCGTCCGGGACCAGCTTGCCGGCGTCCATGTACCGCTTGGCTTCGACTCCGAGCGGGGTGCCCTGCGAGACGTTTGCTCGGAAGATGTCTCCGGTGGAGATCTTCGGCACGGAGAGGTGCGCGGCGATGAATTCGGCTTGAGTCCCCTTGCCCGCACCGGGGGGACCGACGAGAACCAGTCTCATCTACCGAAGGAACCCTTCGTAGTTTCGCTGCATGAGTTGGCTCTCGATCTGCTTGACGGTTTCCAGTCCGACACCGACCAGGATAAGCAC